>JAGWQN010000006.1 GCA_028869995.1 Rhodospirillales bacterium | reverse complement strand
CGGCGGCACCGGCACCGGCGAGCCAGGCACCGGCGAGCCAGGCATCGGCGAACCAGGCATCGGGGACGGGCTCCGCGACCACGAGCCCTGCTGACGCCACGCAGAGCACGGACGCGCGCCACGGCGTGGACGTGAGCAAGGGCGGCTGGACGCTGCAGACGTATGAGGCCGCGATGCTGGCCGGCGGGCGGCCTGCCAATATTCCGCCGGCCGAGTTCCAGGCGATCCAGGATCGCCGGCCGGCGGCGCTGAAGCTGATTGCAAGCTACCTGAAATCGCACTTCGGCCACGCCGACCCAGCGGTGCTGGCCGCGTTCGCGGCCGTGCCCCGGGAGTACTACCACTACAACTACGAGCAGCACATGCCGCTGCCGGCCGAGGCCTATGAAAGCGACCCGAAGCCATGGGCCATCGGCTACGGCTCAGCGCTGTCGGACTATCTCGGCCAGGCCTACATGACGCAGGTTCTGAAGCCGCAAGCCGGCCAGACGACGCTCGAGATCGGCACCGGCAGCGGCTATCAGAGCTCGGTGCTGTCGCGGATCGTCGACAAGGCGTATTCGATCGAGATCATCGCCCCGCTGGGCACGGCCGTCCACCGCATCTTCAAGCCACTCGGATACGACAACGTGATCACCCGCGTCGGTGACGGCTACTTCGGCTGGCCGGAGGTCACGGGCGGCTTCGACCGCATCATCGTTACGTGCTCGGCACAGTTCGCGCCGCCCGCCCTGTTCAAGCAGCTCAAGCCAGGCGGGATCATGCTCATCCCGATCGGCCAGCCTTTCAAGCGCGGCCAGTTCCTCTACGTCTACACCAAGGACGCGCGGGGCAAGATCCACTCGCGGCGCGATGTCGGGGTCTTCTTCATCCCGATGACCGGTGCGATCATGAAGCGTGCCGAGGCGATGGCGCGCAAGACCTAGGCCGCCAGCGAGCGCGAACGGGGCGACGGCGGCAGCAGGCCCATGACCCCGGACTTTGCGACCCGCTTTCTGGCCCCCGCCGTCTTCGTCTTTCTCTGGTCCTCGGGCTTTGTCGTTGCGCGGGGCGTCAGACACTTCGCCGACCCCGACCTGTTCCTCGTCGCACGCTTCACGTCAACCGCGCTGCTGTTCGTTTGCATTGCGGTGGCCGGCCGCCGCCGCTGGCCGCCCCTGCGCCACTGGCCGATGCACATGATTGTGGGCGGCGTGCAGTTCGGCGGCTATCTCGGCGCCGTCTACTGGGCTGTCGGGCACGGACTCGCCGCCGGCGTCGCGGCGCTGATCGCCGCCTTGCAGCCGCCAATCACGGCGATTGTCGCCGCGCGCATGCTGCGCGAGCGCGTGCCGCTGGCCGTCGTCGCCGGGCTGGCGCTCGGCTTTGCCGGCGTGGCCCTGGTGGTCGCGCCGCATCTGGGTGGGGCCGGGGGGTTTCCTCCCCTGGCGGTGGCCGTCGCGTTCGCGGGAACGCTCGCGGTGACCGGCGGCATGATTCTCCAGAAGACGCACCTCGCCGCCGCCGACCTCGTGGTCACCAACGTGCTGCAGAACGGCGGCGGCGTCGCGTTCGCGCTCGTCGCTGCGTGGCTGCTTGGCGAGCATCGCTGGGTCGCCGTGGCGCCGCTCTACGGCTGGCTCGCCTATTCCGTCGTCGGGCTTTCGGGGATCGCGGGGCCGCTGTTCATCTGGCTGATGCGCCGCGGCGAGGCGGCACGAACCACGTCGCTGCTCTTCCTGGTTCCGGCACTTTCGGCGCTGCAGGCCTGGCTGCTGTTCGGCGAGACGCTGGGACCGGTCCAGATCTTGGGCTTTGCGGTGGCGCTTGCCGGTGTCACCCTGGCGCGCAAAAGGGAGACATCCTGATGTTCCAGGGTTTCACCACCGCCGACGTGGCGATCACCGACAACGCGCATCCCGGAGCGACGATCCGCGTCCGCCATGGTGGCTCCGGACCGCCGCTGCTGCTGCTGCACGGCAACCCGCAATCGCATGTCATGTGGCATCGCATCGCGCCGCGCCTGGCGCGCCGCTTCACCGTCGTCTGCGCGGATCTGCGCGGTTATGGCGACAGCCTCAAGCCGGCGGCAAGCGCCGATCACGCGGCGTTCGCCAAGCGACGCATGGCGCAGGACATGGTCGATGTCATGGCCGCCCTCGGGCACGGGCCGTTCCGGCTCGTCGGGCACGATCGCGGCGCGCGCGTGGCACACCGGCTGGCCATCGACCATCCCGAGCTTGTCGAACGCCTCGCGGTGCTCGATATCGTTCCGACGATCGAACATTTCGAGCGCACCGACATGGACTTCGCGCTCGGATATTATCATTGGTTCTGGTTCGCCCAGCCGCACCCGTTCCCCGAAAACCTGATCGACGCGGCGCCGGAGGTGTGGCTGCGCTCGCACACGACGCGCGGGGCCGACGCGCAGGCCCTGTTCGGGCCCGAGGCATGGGCAGAATACCTGCGTCATGCCCGCGAGCCCGCCAACATCCGCGGCATGTGCGAGGACTACCGCGCCGCCGCCACGATCGATCTCGAGCATGACCGGGCGAGCCGGTCGGCTGGCCAGCGTGTCGCCTGCGATACGCTGGTGCTGTGGGGTGAGCGGGGACGGATCGGCACCTGGTACGAGCCGCTGGAGATCTGGGCCCCCTATGTCGCCGGGCACGTCGCCGGCCATCCGATCGCGAGCGGACACTACCTCGCCGAGGAAGCGCCGGAAGAGACGTTCGCGGCGCTGGATGCGTTCCTGGCCTGAGCCTCCGCCGCCGCCCGCTAGGGCCGCAGCGGTCGCCAGTACTCCGCCACATAGCCGTCGGCATCCGCGTGGGCGATCCGGGCGGCGACCACGCCCTGCGTTCCCTGACAGCGCCAGGCATAGAGCGTGTCATGGCCGACGACAAAGGCGGGAACGGAGGCGGCCGCGGGATGGTGCCTGCACCAGAGATCAGCCGCCGGCAGGGTCCGCCTGATATCGGCGTGGCCGCAGGGAAGATTGGCCCCTGGCGTGCACGCGAGCAGCCGGCCCGAGGCGCAACGGACCACAGCGCCTTGCGCGAGGATCGGCGCCTTCAGGCCGAAAGCGCGCAGGAAGGAACGCACAAGGGCTTCGGGCAAGGGCTGAGGAACGGGACCGATGCCCCGGCACGCATCCGGGCCGGGTGTCAGCGGCGTCGCGGGCGCCGGTGCCGCCTGCTGCGGCATCGACGGTGCCGACGCGGCGAGCAGCACCGGCAGAACGGCTGCGGCCAGGCGTGCACGCATCAGGCATATTTCTGCGTGAGGCCGCCATCGACCACGAGTTCCTGGCCGGTGATGTAGCGGCTCTCGTCAGAGGCGAGGAACAGAGCGGCATGGGCAACGTCCCAGGCATTGCCGCCGAAGCCCATCGGAACCTGTTGCGCGCGCCGGCGCCAAAGCTCGTCGGCGCCGCCATAGGAAGCGGCAAGGCCCGCCGAGTTCGCGACCATCGGCGTCTCCATGAGCCCGGGCAGCACGGCGTTCACGCGGATATGCTTGGGCGCATACTGCACCGCCGTGGTGCGCGTGAGATGGTTCATCGCCGCCTTGCTGGCGTAGTAACTGGAATATGGAACGCCTGTGTAACGAATACCCGCCACCGACGAGATATTGATGATCGACCCACCGCCCTGGCGTTCCATGACCGGAATGACATGCTTCATCGCCAGGAAACAGGACTTCAGGTTCACCGCCATGACGCGGTCCCATTCCGCTTCCTCGATCTCGACCACGCCGCCGACGACGGCAATGCCGACATTGTTGTCGAGCACGTCGATGCGCCCC
The DNA here is from genome assembly GCA_028869995.1 of Rhodospirillales bacterium. Taxonomy (GTDB): domain Bacteria; phylum Pseudomonadota; class Alphaproteobacteria; order Acetobacterales; family Acetobacteraceae; genus JAJXXT01. Next base: position 11,461 of record JAGWQN010000006.1, on the reverse strand, counting down.
CAGGCCTCGAGACATTCCCGCACCATCGCGGCCAGATCGGCCGATCGGGTCACGTCAGCGCAAACGACCCGGGCCACGCCGCCGGCCTCGGCAATCAGCCCAGCCGTTTCCTCAGCGGCAGCCTGATTGACATCGACGCACAGCACCTTCGCCCCCTCGCGCGCGAAGGTCACCGCGGTTGCCTTGCCGTTGCCCCAGCCGGGACCGCTCGATCCCGCCCCGACCACGATCGCCACCTTGTCCAGAAGTCGCCCCGCCATGGCCTCCTCCCTCGCCTCCCCTCAGGGCAGCGGCACGACCAGCATCAGATCCGTGTCCCCGGTGGTCTCCCCAGCGCGCGTGATGAGAGCGTGGGCCTGACCGCGGTGATGGGTCTGGTGGTTGAAGAAATGCACGACCAGCCCCGACCGTTGCTGACGCCGTTCCTGCTTCGCGACGCCCGAGTACCAAACGAGATCCTCGGCAAGCCAGGTTTCCGACACCCGTCCGGCCCAATCCTCGATGCGAGCATCCGCCGCCTCGCGGGCGGAGCGCAGGGCGTGGAAGTCTGCGATCATGGTGTGGCTTTCCTGCATCGGCACAGCAGGCCGACGCCAGCCGTCGAAGCGCGACATCCACATGCTGTCGCCCCAAAGAAGATGGGTGAGCGTGCCGTGGATGGAGTGCCAGAACGCGCCGCCATCCTCACCGCGCCGCTCGTCGGTCAACCGCGCCGCGGCGGCATAGAGCCTGCGGTTCATCTCCGAATTGTATTGCGCCATCAGGCGCACATAGGCCGGCGTGATCATGGCTTCTCCATCACGATGCCCCGGACGCGCCCGGCATGAACACAGAGCCGGCGAACATGGGTCCCCTGCCGCTGCGCCCGCACATCGAGCACCGTCCGGTACAGTGCGCCGGGAACCTCAATACGGAAGATATCGCCAGCCAGCCCCGACAGGGACCAAGGCTCCTGGGTGCGAACGACCGGCCCCGCGACCCGGACCTGATCGCCCGCGACGCGCCACGTCGCGGCCAGGTCGGACGAAACGTACGTGCCATCAAGCCCGTCAGGAATTGGCGCCGCGGATGGCGCGCGATGCCAGTAGGAAACGCGGCCAGCATCCTGCTCGACATGCAGCAGATCCCCCTCGCGCCGGCACGCGAACAGGAAGGAGCCGTGGCGCGCGGCGATGCGCCCATCCGTGGTTGCCTCCACAGCGAACGGCACTCCGCCCGCACGGCCCGAGAGCACGCCGTCGGCGATCTCGAAATCCACGCTTTGCGGCTCGTCGGGATCGAACCAACGACCAACAAAGGGGGATACGTCGGGCAGCGCCGGCTGGGCCGTCAGCGCATCGCCGAGGACGGCTGCCGCGGCGTCGTACGCCATGCCGAGGGGATCAGCCCGGCCGTTGTTGGCCATGGCAACGACACACAGACGATACTCGGGCAGGCGGAGAAAATGCGTCTTGTAGCCCGGCCAGAGGCCACCATGATCGACCGCGAGCACGCCACGCCAGCGCCGGACCTGCTGGCCGCGGGCGTAGAAATTCTCGAACCCGTTATCAAACCGGCGCTGCGTTGCCAGCTCCGTCGCGAGTGTCGCGCCCGCGGTCGCGAGATGGCGCTCCCAAAGTGCCAGGTCCTCGACACAGGATACGAGCCCGCCTTCTCCGCCGATCGCAAAGCCGTGCTGCGCCCGCCGCCATCCCTCCGCGTCGGGCAAATAGCCGGTGGCAAGGCCCGGCAGGGGCGCATCCGTCCTCTCCGACATCTCGGTTCGCGTCATGCCCAGCGGCGCGAAGAAATGACGATGCAGATAATCGGACAGCGTCCAACCGCTCACTCGTTCGACAATCACTCCCGCAAGCAGGAAGTTGCTGTTACTGTACAGATAGCCCGTATTGGGCGCAAAGTTCAGCGCCGACTGCCGGAAAATCGCATCGAGCAGAGCCGGCCGGCGCACCGGCTGCGCGAGGTCCGCGCCCCCGAGAGCCATCAGCTGCAGCATGTCGCGAATACCGGCACTGTTGTGCAACAGATCCGCCACCGTCAGCCTCGCGCCGTAGTCCGGCAGCTCGGGGAGATGCACACGCGCCTCATCGTCAAGCGACAGACGGCCTTCGTGAGCCAGCCGCAACACGGCGGCACAGGTGAATTGTTTCGAGACAGAAGCGATGCGAAAACGCGTCGCCGGGCCGATCGGTACGCCGAGTTCCAGGCTCGCCAGGCCGTTGCTAACATGGGCGATCTTTTCGCCATCGCGAAACACGCCAATGGTCGCACCGGGCATGCCGGAAAATGGAGCAAGCAGAGTCTCGAGGCGACGCTCAAGACGCATCAGTTCCAGATACGACATCAGATCACCCTACTGCCACCCCAGACCGCAAGCCACCCTCCCCTCGCGCCGATCAGGCCTCGATGCGCGACGCGCCCGGGGCCCTAGGGCACTTCCACCATGACATCGTCCCCCTCCGTCCTCACAGGATAGGTGGCGAGGTCCTCCTCGATCGGTGCGCACAGCCCCTTGCCGGAGCGCACGTCGAAGCGTCCGGCGTGCAGCGGGCACTCGATCACGCCGTCTTCGAGCCAGCCATCCGTCAGCAAGGCGAACGCATGGGTGCAAACGTTGTCGGTGCAGCGCAACTCGCCGCCGCCGAGATTGTAGAGGGCGAGTTGCCTGCCGCCGGCCTCGACGGGCACCGCCGCACCCTCCGCAACATCGGCGAGCTTCGCCACCTTCGTCCATCCGCTCATGCGCACCCTCTTTTCCTGCGACTCGGAGATTGTAGTTTGCCTGGGAGACAGGATCCTGTCGCGTGTGTTTCTCGCGAAGGAGACCCTTGTGTGGGGGGAGGGCGATGCCGGGGATCGTGATCGTGGGAGGGGGACAGGCCGGCGGCCATGCGGCCGTCGCGGCTCGTGAAGCCGGGTATGACGGCCCGATCACCCTGATCGGAGCGGAAGCGCATATTCCCTACGAACGCCCGCCCTTGTCGAAGGAGGCGCTGCTGGCGCAGACGCTGCCGGCACCGAAACTGTTTTTCCCGCCCGAGAAGCTTGCCCAGCGCGGGATCACAACGTTGACCGGTGTGAGGGTGGAGGCGATCCGGGCCGCCACCCGGGACGTGGTGCTCGCTGGCGGGCAGACCCTGGCGTGGGAGAAGCTGCTGATCGCAACCGGCGGGCGGGCGCGCGCGCTCGCGGTTCCGGGCGGCGACCGGGCCCTGCTCCTGCGCACCTACGAGGATGCGCAGGCCATACGGGCGCGCCTGGTCAGCGGGGCCCGCGTGGTGTGCATCGGCGCGGGGGTGATCGGGCTCGAAATCGCCTCCTCGGCCCGGGCACGCGGCTGCGACGTCACCGTCATCGAGGCCGCCGACGGGGTGATGGGGCGGGTGCTCTCCGCACCGCTGGCGGCCTTCATGCACGAGCGGCACGAGGCGGCCGGCGTGCACGTGCGGCTCGGCGCCGCGGTGCACGCGCTCGAGCCCGGGCGGGTGATCTGCGATGGTTTCGAGGTGGCGGCGGATGTGGTGATCGCCGGGATCGGAATCGTGCGCGAAACCACGCTGGCGGAGAGTGCCGGCATCGTCTGCGCCGGCGCGATACCGGTGGACGAGACGACGGCGACCGGCGTGCCGGGCATCTTTGCGGCGGGCGACGTCGCCGCCTTCGTCCACCCGCTGTTCGGACGCCGAATGGTGCTGGAGACCTGGCGGCACGCGCAGAATCACGGGATTGCCGCCGGGCGGACGATGGCCGGCAAGCCCGAGCCGTACGACGACGTGCCGTGGTTCTGGACCGATCAACTCGGTCTGAACCTGCAGGTCGCCGGGATGCCACGCGAGGGCGTTCGTACCGTCTGGCGCGGGGAGCTCGGGGCGGCGAGCTTTACCGCCTTCCATCTCGACGAGGCGGGATGCCTGGTCGGCGCGGAGGGTGTGGGCGCCGCGCGCGAGATCCGGGCGGCGCAGACGCTGATCAAGGCCCGCAAGCCCGTGGATGCCGCCTTGTTGGCGGACACGTCGGTCGCCGCGCAGAAACTGGCCATGGCCGTACGTTAGCGAGGCGACCGGCCAGGAATGGCCGTGCCGCTCCTGGTCGCACGGCCGGTCCGGCCGTCAGGTCGACACGTCGATGCGATGCACCTCGACCGTGAGATGCGACAACGAAGGGAACCCTGCCAGCCGGGCCCGGTAATCGGCGGCGGTGCGTGCCCGTGTCGTGGCAACGCTGATGATCGCGCCGAGGTGGCCTGGACCGAGACGCCAGAGATGAACGTCAGCCAGCTGGTCGCCATCCTCCTCGATGATGCGGCGCAGCTGCGCCGCGAGCGCGTGATCGGGATTCATATCGAGAAGAATGGCACCGGTGTCGCGAATGAGGCCGTAGGACCAGCTGACGATCACCAGGGCGCCGACGATACCCACCACCGGGTCCATCCACAGCCAGCCGAAGGCGCGGGCCAGCACCAGCCCGACGATGACGAACACCGAGACCGCGGCATCCGCGATCACGTGCACGGCGGCGGCGCGCATGTTGTTGTCGCGCGACACGTGGCCATGGTGCCCGTGGTGGTGCCCGTGAGCGTGAGCGTGAGCGTGAGCGTGAGCATGACCATGATCATGATCATGGTGGACCGCATGACCGTGGTGATGGGACGCACCTTGGTGGCCGCCGCCGAGCAGCCAGGCACTGGCGACGTTGACCACGAGACCGACGGCGGCGATGGGGATCGCCTCACTGAAATGAATGGGCACCGGCTCGAACAGGCGCGAGATCGCTTCGTAGCCGATCAGCAGCGCGATCATCACCAGGATGATGGCACTGGTGAAGCCCGCAAGGTCGCCGAGCTTGCCCGTGCCGAAGGTGAAGCGAGGATCCTCGGCGTGCCGGCGGGCATAGGTGTAGGCCAGCGCCGCGAGAAGGAGAGCGCCGGCGTGCGTGCTCATGTGCAGGCCATCGGCGACCAGTGCAATCGAGCCGAACAGAAGACCGCCAACGATCTCGGCGATCATCATCGCGCCGCACAGCAGAATCACCGCCCAGGTGCGGCGTTCGTTGCGCTCATGGCTTTCCGCGAGGAAGCTGTGCGAATGAATTGGCAGACGGGTGGCGGATTGGCTCATGCCGGCCTCATCGCATGTAGGTTCGAACGATATCGACGAGTTGGTCGGCCGCTTCGACATCGAGCGCACCGGGATGCTTCTCCGCATCGACGAGATGGCAGCGGATATGGTCCTCGACGACCTCCGCCATCAGGCTCGCGGTGGCACCGTGCACGGCGGCGATGATGTGCATGACCTGTTCGCAGCCTGCCTCAGACTGCAGGGCTCGTTCGATGGCATCGACCTGACCACGGATGCGACGGACGCGCGCCAGGAGCTTGGTCTTCTCGCGGATCGTGTGCGTCATAAGGTTAGTTTAGGATAACCCCCTACCCTATACAACGCCCCGACCCGGACCGTGCCGCCAACCCGAGGAGCGTGGCTGCGGGGGCGCTCCATGCACGGGGCGCGAACGAAGCGGCAACATAGGCCGCCACCTGCTCCGAGGCGGTGGTTGGCGGGCCGGCCACGACAGGGCAGGGCTCGCCGTCGCGGTGCCGCGCGCAAAGAAACGTCACGCCTTGCAGCCGCGGCGATGCGCGCCCCTTATGCGTCTTCAGATGGCCACATGGGGATATCGGCAATGACGCGGCGGCAGGACTTCTCCACAGCGATCGTCTGGACCGGAGACCGTGGCGACGGCACCCGACACTACCGCGGCTACGACCGCAGCTGGCGCATCGCGCCACCCGGCAAGCCCCCGGTGGAAGCTTCCAACGACCCAGCACTCGGGGGCGATGCGACCAAACACAACCCCGAAGAGCTCCTGCTGGCCAGCCTGTCGGCCTGCCACATGCTCTGGTACCTGCACCTCGCGAGCGAGGCGGGAATCGTCGTGCACGGTTACGAGGACCGGCCGCTCGGCATCGGCGAAAGCGGGCCAGGGGGGGCGGGGCGCTTCCTGCGCGCGGTGCTTCGGCCCTGCATCCGGGTCGCGCGTGGCGCAGACCTGGAGCGCGCGGATGCCCTGCACCACCAGATCGGCCAGTCTTGCTTCATTGCGCGGTCGGTGAACTTCCCGGTCACCTACGAGGCGCGCTACCTCGAAACTTGACGACTCCATCTGGAACCGACGGATCGGAGCCCGTCGCTTCGCGCCAAGGCCGCCCGGGCGGCGCCAGGAACCGGAGCCTGGCGGAGGCGCGCCTGCGACAAGCCCTGCATGGTTCGGCGCGCGGGCCAGATCGCTGCCGGGGTTGCCGTTGGCGGGAAAATTACGGCTAACTTACACTTCGCTCACGCAGCGTACACAACGAACCGGGAGTTTCTTTGATGCGTTTTCTCCGCCCTCTCGCCGCCGCGGTCCTCCTCGCGGCACCGGCGCTGGCTCCGGCCGCCGCCTCCGCCAAGACCTACAAGCACATCACGATCGCGACCGAGGGCGCCTATGCTCCCTACAACATGCACGCGCCGGACGGGAAGCTGATCGGGTTCGAGATCGATCTCGGCAACGACCTGTGCGCGCGCATGAAAATCACCTGCACCTGGGTGGCACAGGATTGGGACAGCATGATCCCGGCGCTGAACGCCGGTAAGTTCGACGCCATCATGGACGGCATGTCGATCACGCCGGCCCGTCTCAAGGTGATCGCCTTCTCGCGCAACTACTCCCAGTCGCCGACCGTCTTCCTGGTGAAGAAGAATGGCCCGCTCGCCAAGATGCCCGATACGGGGCTGGCGGTTTCGCTTGACAACAAGGCCGCCGCCGACAAGGCATTCGCCGCGATCAAGCCGATCCTGAAGGGTAAGACGGTGGGCGTTCAGGTGGCCACCATCCAGCTCAACATGCTCAACAAGTACCTCAAGGACACGGTGACCATCCGCAGCTACAAGACGACGCAGGAACACGATCTCGACCTGGCCGCCGGCCGCATCGACGCGGCCTTGGCCTCGACGGCCTATTTTGTCTCGACGCTCAGCCGGCCGGGCGGCAACGCTTTCGTCGAGGTCGGGCCGCATTTCACCGGTGGCCTGCTTGGCGCCGGGACAGGCGTGGGCATGCGCAAGTCCGACCCCGAGCTCAAGGTCATGTTCGACAAGGCCATCAACGCGGCGATCAAGGACGGAACCGTCAAGAAGCTGTCGCTGAAATGGTTCAAGGTGGACATCAGCCCGGCTTCCTGAGGAGCGCGGATTCTGGCGCGGGATCGCATGATTGATGGGTAGTACACTTCGGCTCGTGGGCTTCGGCCCCACGGGCTGGGGCGGGACGCTTCTCGAGGGTGCCGCGGTGACGCTGGCACTCTCGATCTGCGCCTATCTGCTCGGCCTCGCGCTCGGAGCCCTGTGTGCCTGGGGGCGGCTTTCCGGCGGCCGCGCCGTGCGCGGGACGATCGACGTCTACACCACCGTCCTGCGCGGCGTGCCGGACCTGCTCGTGATCTATCTGTTCTATTTCGGCGGCGGGCAGATGATCGGGGCGATCGCCCATCTGTTCGGCGCCACCGGATTTTTCGGACTGAACGGCTTCATGGTCGGGACCATCGCGATTGGGCTGGTGACGGGGGCCTACCAGACCGAGGTGCTGCGAGGTGGCTATCTCGCGATACCCAAAGGCGAGATCGAGGCGGCACGGGCGATCGGGATGGGGCGGTTGCTGATGCTGCGGCGGATCATCGCCCCGCGCGCGCTGCGCTTCGCTCTGCCGGGAATGGGCAATGTCTGGCAGCAGGTGCTGAAGGAATCAGCGCTGGTCTCGGTGACAGGGCTTGCCGAGTTGATGCGCCAGGTGAACGTCGCCTCCGGCTCGACGCAGCTGCCGTTCGACTTCACCATTGCCGGGTTCGTCCTCTACCTCGCGTTGGCGACGGTCTCGGGCGGCGTGTTCATGGGCGTCGAACGCCGCTTAGCACACGGCGAACGCATGGCGCGGCGACAGCGCGCATGATGGCCGAGTTGTCCTTCCTGCTCGATGTGACCCGCCAGCTGCTTGGCGGATTGCCCCTCACGATCGAGCTCGTGACGGTGTCGGTCGCGGCGGGGGCGTTGCTGGCGGTGGCGATGGCCTTGGCGCGGTCCGCGTCGCGCCTGGCCGCGGTGATCGTTTCCTTCTACGTGTTTGTCTTTCGCGGCTCACCGCTGCTGTTGCAGATGTTCTTCATCTATTATGGGCTGGGTCAGTTCGCCGTGGTCCGCGAGAGCTTTGCCTGGCCGGCGCTACGCGATCCGACCTTTTGCGCCATCCTGTCCCTGGCACTGAACACGGCAGCCTATACGAGCGAGATCCTGCGCGGCGGCCTTGCCTCCGTACCCGCCGGCGCGATCGAGGCAGGGCGCGCGGTGGGCATGTCACGGGGCCTGCTGTTGCGGCGTGTCGTGCTGCCACTGGCGATCCGCCAGGCGCTGCCCGCGTACAGCAACGAACTGATCGAGATGGTGAAGTCGACCTCCCTCGCCTCCATCGTGACGCTGATGGAAGTCAGCGGCATTGCCTATGCGCTCGTTTCGGCAACGTACCGCGCCATCGAGGTGCTGTCCTGCGCCGGCGCGATCTATCTGGTGCTGATCGTTCTGCTGACACGCGGGGTCGGCTGGGTGGAGAACTGGCTGTCGCCCGCCGGGAGCCGGGCGTGACGTCAGGGAGTGTGACACAGATGGCGAAGCCGGTGGTGATCGAGGCGATCGGGGTCGAGAAGCATTTCGGCGCCAACAAGGTGCTGCGGGGCGTCTCGCTCGCGGCGCGCGAAGGCGAGGTGGTGTCGATCGTCGGAGCGAGCGGCTCGGGCAAGAGCACGTTGCTGCGTTGCTTTCCACTGCTCGAGATCCCGGATGCCGGGGATGTGGCGATCGCAGGCGAAGTGCTGGCGCTGGTCGAGCGCGGCGGCCGACGCGTGCCGCGCGACATGGGCCAGGTGCAGCGCGTGCGCTCCGAGCTGGGATTCGTCTTTCAGAGCTTCAATCTCTGGCCGCATCGCACGGTGCTCGGCAACGTGATCGAGGCACCCGTGCACGTGCAGAAGCGGCCACGGGCCGAATGCATCGCCGAAGCCGAGGCGCTGCTCGAGAAGGTCGGCCTCGCCGACAAGCGCGACGCCTGGCCGGCCCAGCTTTCGGGCGGCCAGCAGCAACGCGCGGCGATCGCGCGGGCCTTGGCGATGCGCCCCAAGGCGCTGCTGTTCGACGAGCCGACATCGGCCCTGGACCCCGAACTGGTGGGCGAAGTGCTGCGCGTCATCCGCGGATTGGCGGAGGAGGGTCGGACAATGCTGATCGTCACCCACGAGATGAGTTTCGCGGCGGAAGTCTCGAGCCGGGCCGTGTTCCTCGATGCAGGGATCGTTGGCGAGGAGGGTTCGCCCGAGCAGATCTTCCGCCACCCGCAGACCGACCGGTGCCGTGCCTTTGTCGCGCGGCACCTGGCGCGCGGATAGGCGGCGGGCGAGCGGCTGCGAGAGCCTCGCCGCGTTCGCGCTGTAATATCGCCAACAGAATTGCGCCCGGGCGAGACGCCGCGGGTCAGGGGGAAATGCGGATGAACCACCCGTCCTGGAACACCAACCGCTTCAAGATCGGCGTGTTTTCGGCCAACGCCGACGGCGGCCTGACGCTCACCCGGGTGCCCGAGCGCTGGCCCGCGCAATGGGACGCGATCGCGCGCGTCGCACGCATGGCGGACCAGGCGGGGCTCGATTTTTTCCTGCCGATCGCGCGCTGGAAAGGATTCGGCGGCGAGATGAATTCCCGCGAGCTCAGCTACGAGACCCTCACCTTCGCCGCCGGGCTCGCCGCCATCACCGAGCGGATCACGCTGTTCTCCACCGTGCATGTGCCGATGGTGCACCCGGTCTTCGCGGCAAAGGCCCTGGCAACGATCGACCACCAGTCGCATGGCCGCGCCGGGCTCAACATCGTCTGCGGCTGGAACCCCGAGGAATTCGGCATGTTCGGCCTGCCTCTGATCGAGGACCGCTACGCGCAGGGGCGAGAGTGGTTCGACATCGTCTCGCGCATCCATGCCGGCGAGGACGGGTTCGACTTTTCGGGCCGGTTCTACCAACTGCGCAACGTCGCGGGGAAGCCGCGCCCGGTGCAGCAGCCACGGCCGCTCACGGTCAACGCCGCGTTCTCGCCGCCGGGCCGCGATTTCGCGGCAACGGCCGCCGACGCCTTGCTGACCAGTTTCGTCGACATCCCCAAGGGTCGCGAGCAGATCACCGACATCAAGGCGCGCGCGGCGCGGAACGGGCGGGAGGTCGGCGTGCTCGCCACCTGCCATGTGGTTTGCCGGGAGACGCAGGCTGCAGCCGAGGCCTATTACGAACACTACGCCGTAGCGATGGAGGACACGGCGAGCGTCGACCACTACATGGGGACCAAGGAAAAATACTCCGGTTCGCACGACGCCGAGGCCTACCGGCTGCACCGCAAGCGCTTTGCCGGCGGGGCAGGCACCTACCCGCTCGTCGGCACCGCGCGGCACATCGCCGAAGAGATCATCCGCCTCGCGGAAGCAGGGTTCGCCGGGACGACGATCAGCTTCGTCGACTACGAGAGCGAACTGCCCTCCTTCGTCGGCGGCGTGCTGCCTATCCTGCAGGAGGCGGGATGGCGAGCAGCGTCGTCGCGGTAGGGCCGATGTCGGGCGGAGCGGCGGCGAGCAGCGCGCGCGTGTCGTCCGCCTGCGGGTGCGTGAGGACACGTTCCGCCTCGCCTGCCTCGACAATGCGCCCCTGCCGCATGACGATGACGCGATCGCAGAGATGGCGCACGACGGACAGGTCGTGGGAGATGAAGACGAGGGCGATCCCGCTGGCGCGCAGGCGCGCGAGCAGGGCGAGAAGCTGGGCCTGGGTCGACACGTCAAGACCGCTGAGCACATCATCGGCGACCAGAAGCCGGGGACGGGCGGCGAGGGCCCGGGCGATGCTGACACGCTGGCGCTGACCGCAGGAGAGCTGGCCCGGCAGGCGCGTGACGAGCGCGGGCTCCATCCCCATGGCGTGCATCATGTCGGCGGCGACGGCTTCGCGCTCGACCGCCGGCCGGTGGGCCGCCTCCAATGCCTGGGCGATGATGGAGCCGATGCGCCGACGCGGGTTGAGCGCGGCATTCGGATCCGGGAACACCATCTGCAGGTTGGCGAGCCGGATCCGGCGCGCCGCGCCATCCCCCCTGGTCACGTCCGCGCCGGCCAGGGTGATGCGCCCGGCGGTCGGGCGGTCGAGGCCGGCGATCAGGCGTGCGAGCGTCGACTTGCCGCTGCCACTCTCGCCGACGATGCCGAGGAACTCGCCCTCGCGCAGCTTGAAGGAGAGGTCCTCCAGCACCGGGATCTCGCGCCCGCGGAGCAGACCGCCGCGACGCAAGCGCCGCCCGAGGCCCTCCACCTGGAGCAGCACCTCGCCCGAGCCGACCCGGTATGGCGGCGG
>JAGWQN010000061.1 GCA_028869995.1 Rhodospirillales bacterium | reverse complement strand
GCCAAAGGGAAAAAAAAGAACCATCAGCGGCCCACCACCGCAACCAACTCTGCCCGCCGTTCGGCAAGCCATCGTCGGCTACCTCGTCCATCCTACCCCAACGCGATGTCCCCACTGCTCCAGACCGCTCAGCCCATCGCTGACCCATAATCTGCCAAAGTAGTGCTAGGCCGCCTGCCGCGCCTTCTCGCGGCCCGCGGCGCGTCCCTGCCACAGCTCCGCCACCAGGACCCCGCCGATCGTCATCGCGCCGCCCACCAGCACCGAGCTGGCCAGCCGCTCCGCCAGCAGCACGACCGCGAGGACCGCGGTGATCAGCGGCACGAGGTTGATGAACAGCGACGCCCGCGCCGGTCCCACCCGGCCGATCCCATACATCCAGGCCAGCGGCGCGGCGATCGAGGCGGCAGCGGCGGCGTAGGCGATCAGCGGCAGGCTGGCGGGCGAAGGCCCGCGCCCGCCGCCCAGCAGGTCCAGCGGCAGCAGGAACACGACCGCTGCCGCCGCCTGGACATAGAGCGACTGCGGCAGCGGGATGCCGGGATGCCAGTGCTTGAGCAGAACAATATAAACAGCGTAACAAACCGAGGCGGCCAGCATCAGCATGTCGCCCGCGCCCGGGCCGTGCGCGACCAGCATGCCGAGCTGCCCGTGCGAGACGACCACGCCGACGCCGCAGAGCGACAGCAAGCCGCCGACGACCGCTCCCGGCGTCAGCCGCTGCCCGAGCAGCGCGATCGAGATCCCGAGCACCAGCAGCGGCATCACCGCCTGGATCAGGCCGATATGGATCGCCGAGGTGAACCGGGCCGCCAGGTACATCAGCGCCGGGAACGCGGCGAACCCCAGCAGCCCCAGCACCGCCAGCCGGCCCAGCTGGCCGCGGATCGCCTGCCAGTTCGCATACGTGCCGCGCGCGACGAACGGTGTCAGCAGCAGGACCGCCAGCACCCAGCGCCAGAACGCCATGGAGGCGGGCGCAATCACGCCCGCCGAGGCCTTGGAGACGATGGCATTGCCGCCCCAGATCAGCGCCGCCGTGAGGAGCGAGGCGTAGGCCATCCCGGACGAGGACGTGCCGGCGCGCACCTAGCTCGCCAGCGCGGCGATCCGCCCCAGCACCTCGGCCGGCCCGAGTGCCGCCATCGTGGCGTCGATCGGCGGGCTGGTCGTGCGCCCGGTCAGCGCCGCGCGCAGCGGCTGGGCCACGTCGCCGAGCTTCCTGCCATGCGCCTCGGCGAACGCACGCAGCGCCGCATCGAGCGCGCCGGGCGTGAAATCCGTCTCCACCAGCACGGCGGTCAGCTCCCCGAGCAGGGCGCGCGTCTCGCCCGTCAGCAGTGCGGCCGCCTTGGCCTCCATCGGCTCCAGCGGCGCGATCAGGAACCGCGCCGCCTCGGCCAGCTCGACGAGCGTTCGCGCCCGCTCCTTCAACGCCGGCATGAGCGCCGCGAGCTTCTGCGGGTCGATCTGCGGCAGCCGCTCGCGCACCTCCGCCACCAGCCGCGCATCGTCCGCGCGGCGCAGCCAGACCCCGTTCACATGGCCGAGCTTGGCATAGTCCATCCGGCTCGCCGCCCGCCCGACCCCGTCGACGTCGAACAGCGCGATCATCTCCTCGACGCTAAGGATCTCGGCGTCGCCATGCCCCCAGCCGAGCCGCACGAGGTAGTTGAGCAACGCCTCGGGCAGATAGCCCTGGTCGCGGAACTCGAAGACGCTGGTCGCGCCGTGGCGCTTCGAGAGCTTTGCCCCGTCCGCCCCGTGAATGAGGGGAACATGCGCGAAATGCGGCCGCGACCAGCCCATGAGGTCGTAGACCTGCGCCTGGCGGAAGGTGTTCGTGAGGTGGTCGTCGCCGCGGATCACATGCGTGATCGCCATGTCGTGGTCGTCCACGACCACCGCATGCAGGTAGGTCGGCGTGCCGTCCGAGCGCAGGATGATCATGTCGTCGAGCTCGCTGTTCGCGACCTCGACGCGCCCCTGCACCAGGTCGTCGACGACCGTCGAACCCTCGCGCGGTGCGCGCAGCCGGATCGCCGGCGCCACGCCCGCGGGTGCCTCGGCAGGATCACGGTCGCGCCAGGTGCCGTCGTAGCGCGGCGGCCGACCCTCCTCGCGCGCCTTCTCGCGCATCGCCGCCAGCTCCTGGGGCGTGCACCAGCACCGATAGGCGTGCCCGGACTGCAGAAGCTGCATCGCCACCTCGGCGTGGCGCGCCTGGCGCGTCAGTTGGAAGATCGGCGGCTCGTCGGGATGAATGCCGAGCCAGGCGAGCCCCTCCAGGATCGCCGCGGTGTGCTCGGCCTTCGAGCGTTCGCGGTCGGTGTCCTCGATGCGGATCAGGAACTGCCCGCCGTGATGGCGCGCGAACAGCCAGTTGAACAACGCCGTGTGCGCGCTGCCGATGTGCAGCGTGCCGGTCGGGCTGGGGGCGAAGCGGGTGCGGATCATGCCGCGCCCTCTAGACCATGATGGCGGCCGCGCAAAACGCGCGCCGCGCCGGCCTCCCCCGCTTTTCAGGTCCACCGCTTTTCAGGCCCCCGCCGGGAACGAACCGCCCTGGCGGCACAGGCGAGCGCCCGCGTAGCCTGCGGCGTCATGCGCACCCCGTTCGGCCACCGGCCCCTACCCGGCCGGCTGCTCGACCGCCTGCTCGAGGCCGAGGCCGGACGCTTCAGCCTCTGGCTCGCGCCTGCTGTCGTCGCCGGCGTGGTGCTCTACTTCGCGCTCCCGGCCGAGCCGCCGCCCTGGGCCGGGCCGGTCGCCGCCGGCGTGCTGCTCGCGGCGAGCACAGCGCTGCGCCGCCGGCTCGCTCTCTACCCTTGCGCCCTGCTCGCCGCCGCCTCGCTCGGCCTCGCCGCCGCCTCGCTCGCGACTTGGCGCGCCGCCCCGATGCCCAGCCTACCCCACCGCGCGGTCACGATCACGGCGCGCGTCGCGGAGGTGGAACTGCTGCCCCAGGGCCGGCGGCTGGTGCTGGCAGGCGCGCGCCTCGGCGGCGCCGCCCCGCTCGCGCGCAACATCCGCGTCCGCCTGCGCAACGACGATGCCACCCCGCTCACCGCCGGCAGCCGGATCAGCGTCCGCGCCCTGCTCTTCGCCCCCTCGCCGCCCGCCTGGCCGGGCGGCTGGGACCTGCAGCGCGACGCCTATTTCAGCAACCTGGCCGGCTACGGCTTCGCCCTCGGCAAGGTCACGGTGCTGGGCGCCACCAGCGCCGGCCTGTTCGCGCGCCTGCGCAGCACCATCCGCGCCCGCGTCGCGGCCGCCGTCCCCGGCGTGCCGGGCGCGATCGCGGCGACCCTGCTCACCGGAGCGGCCATCGGCATCCCGCCCGCCGACCGTGCCGCCTTCGCCGCCTCGGGCCTCGCGCACCTGCTCGCCATCGCCGGGCTGCACATCGGCATCCTGATGGGCCTCGTCTTCCTGGCGGTGCGCCTCGCCCTCGCGCTGTCGGAGCACGCGAGCCTGTTCTGGCCGACCAAATCCCTGGCCGCCCTGGCGGCGCTCGCCGCCGGCGGGTTCTACATGGAGCTGACCGGCGCGCACCTGCCGATCGAGCGCAGCTTCCTCATGGCCAGCCTGGTCGTTCTCGCCCTCCTCGCCGGACGGCGCGCCCTGTCCATGCGCGGACTCATGCTCGCCATGGCCGGCCTCGCCGCACTCGAGCCACAGGCCGTCCCCGGCCCCAGCTTCCAGATGAGCTTTGCCGCCGTGCTGGCGCTGATCGCGGGCTACCGCGCGCTCGAGCCCGCGCTCGCCCGCCTCGGCACCGACCCGCGCTGGCACCGCCGCGCGCTGCGGCATGTCGTCATGCTGCTCACCACCTCGCTGCTCGCCGGCTCCGCCTCCGCGCCCTTCGCCGCCTGGCATTTCGGGCGCATGCAGGTCTACTTCGTGCTCTCCAACGTGTTCGCCGTGCCGCTCACCGCCGCCTGGACGATGCCCCTCGGCCTGGTGTCGCTGATGCTGATGCCACTGCACCTCGAGCGGCTCGCGCTGGTGCCGATGGGTTGGGGCTGCGCCGCGACGCTGGCCATCGCGCGCTTCTTCGCCGGGCTCCCCGCCGCCTCGCTGGCAGTGCCGCACGCGCCGCCCTGGGGGCTGCTGCTGGTGGCACTCGGCCTCACATGGCTCTGCCTGTGGCGCTCGCGCCTGCGCCTCGCGGGCCTTGCCTTGCTCGCGGCGGGCCTCGCCTCCGCCTGGCTGGTCCGCCCGCCGGACCTGCTGGTCGCCCGCAACACGGTTGCGGTGCGCCGCGGTGCCCAGGTGCTCACCGCGACCATCCATGGCCGCCAGGCCTTCACCCTGGAACAGTTTCAGGTCCGGCTGCCCGGCCCGCAGGCACCGCTCGACTGCCCGGGGACGACATGCCCGCTCGCCCCCGGCGCAACCCTGCTGCTCGCCAGCGCCTCGCCGTGCCCCCAAGGTCTCGTCATCGCGTTCGCGACCGTGGCGTGCGGTCCAGGGACCACCCTCATCGACGCCGCGGCGATCGGCCGCAGCGGCTCCGTGGCGATCTGGCTCGGCCCGAGGCCGACCCTGCTGACCGACCTCGCCGTGCGCGGCGACCGTCCCTGGGTCATACTCGGCACAACGCCGCGACGGCCAGGCGCCCGCCGGGCATCCGTCCAGGCCAGGGTTCCCGTTCCCGTCGGAGGCGTAAGGCGCATCCGGGGAGGCAGCCCCGTCGGGGGAAGCCGCGTCCCCATCGCGCCCGCTGCGCCGCATCCGGGCCGGCAGGCCGCGCCCGCCCCGCCGATGGCGCCCAGCGAGTAGGCCTCAGTAGCGGCGCAGCAGCGCCACCAGCCGTCCCTGCACCCGCACACGGTCGGCGGGAAAAATCCGCGTCTCGTGCCGGGGGTTCGCAGGCTCGAGCGCGATCGAGTTGCCGCGCCGGCGCAGGCGCTTCAGCGTCACCTCCTGCTCATCGACCAGCGCGACGACGATCTGCCCGTTCTCCGCCGAATCGCCCGCGCCGATGATCGCCACGTCGCCGTCCTGGATACCGGCATCGATCATCGAATCTCCAGCGACTTCAAGGGCATAGTGCTCGCCGTTCCCAAGCAGCGCGAGCGGCACCTCGATCGAGGCGGCAGCATCGCGCAAGGCCTCGATCGGCGCGCCCGCAGCGATTCGCCCGTAGAGCGGCAAAGCCACCGCCGAGGCCGCCGGCGCCGCCCGAACGCCGCTCAGGCGGGCCGAGAAATCACCGCGTATCACATTGGGGCTAAAGGATTGCGGGCTCGCCGCGGCCGCCACCCGGGGCATGTCCTCGGCCAGGCGCAGCACCTCCAACGCCCGCGCCCGGTGGCGGTGACGGCGCAGGAAGCCCCGCTCCTCGAGCGCGGAGATGAGCCGGTGGATGCCCGACTTGGAGCGCAGAGACAGCGCCTCCTTCATCTCCTCGAAGCTCGGGGAGACCCCGGTCTGGCGCAAATGCCGGTCGATGAAGACCAGCAACTCGTGCTGCTTGCGTGTGAGCATCGTGAATACCCCGACAGTCACCGGAACAAACCGGAAACTCGGGGGATGTTCTATGGAAATTCCCGTGCGCGGGTCAAGCAGGACGGGCCTTAGATGCCGATCGCGTCCAGCCTGATCACCCGCACCGCCTCGCCCGTCT
The DNA here is from genome assembly GCA_028869995.1 of Rhodospirillales bacterium. Classification (GTDB taxonomy): domain Bacteria; phylum Pseudomonadota; class Alphaproteobacteria; order Acetobacterales; family Acetobacteraceae; genus JAJXXT01. The sequence continues at coordinate 11,260 of JAGWQN010000061.1, read as the reverse complement.
CCGCCGGCGGCGCGTGCGGCGGGCGCACGATCAGCGCGTCCGCCTCGGCGAGCAGTCGCAGCATCCCCGAATCCTGTCGCGCAAACGCGGTCGCCACCGGCCGGCCGTCCGGCCCTGGCGCCAGCCGTGCGCGCAGATGGTCGGCGCGGTGGTCGTTGCCCGGGAGCGCCGCACCAAGCACGGCCTCGGATTCGGCCGGCCCCTCGCCCTGCAGGCCCTGCATCCGCGCCAGCGCCGGCAGCAGGAACAAGACCGCGCAGACCAGCGCCGAGACCGGGTTGCCCGGCAGCCCCAGCATCGGCACCTCGCCGAGAGCCCCGAACATGAGCGGCTTTCCGGGACGCATCGCGATTTTCCAGAAATCCGTCCGCAGCCCCCGCCGTGCCAGCGCCGGCTGCACCAGGTCGTGCGCCCCCACGCTCGCGCCGCCCGTGGTCACCAGCAGGTCGCAGGAGAGTCCCTCGACGGCCGCCACCAGCGCCGCCTCATCATCCGCCGCGACCGGCAGCACCACCGGCTCGCCGCCGCCCGCCCGCACCAGTGCGGCCAGCGCATGGGCGTTGGAACTGATGATCCCGCCCGGCGGGATCGGCTCGCCCGGCAGCGCGATCTCGTCGCCGGTGGCGAGCAGGGCCACGCGCGGCCGCCGGTGCACCCGCACCCAGGGGTGGTTGCCCGCCGCCAGCAGCCCGACGGCCCGCGCGGCGATGCGCGTCCCCGCCGCCACCAGCACGTCGCCGGCCGCGAAATCCTGCCCGGCGCGGCGGATATGGCGCCCCGCGCGCACCGCCTCGCGCACCTCGACCATCCCCTCCGCTTCGGCGGCATCCTCGAGGATCAGCACGCCATCGGCCCCGGCGGGCATGACGCTGCCGGTAAAGATCCGCACTGCCTGCCCCGGCAGCACCGTGCCGCCCCACGGATGCCCTGCCGGCGCCGTCCCGACGATCGCGAGCTTCGCCCCCAGGACCCCGTCCGCCGCGCGCAGGCAGAACCCGTCCATCGCCGACACATCGGCCGGCGGCTGCGTCAGCCGGGCGGCATGGTCGGCGGCCGCGACCCGGCCCCACGCGTCGGCAAGGGCCACCATCTCCGCGGCCGTCGGACGCATCGCGGCGACGATGCGCCCCCGCGCCTCCGCCACGCTGATCATGGCACCGGCGGCCTCACGCTGACCGGTACTCCCCAGACCGCCCGCCCGATTTCTCGCGCAGGCGGATCGCCTCGATCCGCATTCCGCGGTCCACCGCCTTGAGCATGTCGTAGATGGTCAGCGCCGCCACCGACACAGCGGTCAGCGCCTCCATCTCGACGCCGGTCGGCCCGGTCGTCGCCACCGTCGCCTCGATCTCGACGCCATCCTCCCCGGCGGTGAAATCGACGCGGACCGAGGACAGGGCGAGCGGATGGCACAGCGGGATCAGCTCGGAGGTCCGCTTCGCCGCCATGATCCCGGCGACGCGCGCGACGGCGAGCACGTCGCCCTTGGCCGCGGCTCCCGCCACGAGCAGGGCCGCGGTCTGCGGCAGCATCGCCACCCGCCCCGCCGCCACCGCGACGCGGCGCGTCGGCGCCTTGTCGCCGACATCCACCATCCGCGCCTTGCCGGCCGCATCGAGATGCGTCAGCCCGCTCATCCGATCAGCGCCCGTACCGCCGCCCCGACATCGGCCTGGCGCAGCAGGCTCTCGCCGACCAGGAACCCGCTCACCCCCACCTCGCGGAAACAGGCAATGTCCCCGGCGGTGCGGATGCCGCTCTCGGCGACGACGAAACGGTCCGGCGGGACATGCGGCGCCAGCGCGAGCCCGGTCCGGATATCCGTGCGCAGCGTCCTCAGGTCGCGGTTGTTGATGCCGATCAGCCGCGTGCGCAGTCCCAGCGCCCGCTCGAGCTCGGCCGCGTCGTGCACCTCGGCCAGCACGTCCATGTCGAGCGAGACCGCCTCCGCCTCCAGCGCGCGTGCCTCCGCATCGCTGAGCGCCGCCATGATCAGCAGGATGCAGTCCGCGCCCATCGCCCGGCTCTCGCGCACCTGCCAGGCATCGAGCATGAAATCCTTGCGCAGCACCGGCAACCGCGTTGCCGCCCGCGCGGAGGCAAGGTGCTGCGGATCGCCCTGGAAGAACGGCGCGTCGGTCAGCACCGAGAGGCACGCCGCGCCCGCCGCCTCGTAGGCCCGCGCGAGGGCCGTGGGATCGAAGTTATCGCGGATCAGCCCGCCCGAGGGCGAGGCTTGCTTGATCTCCGCAATCAACCCGACCCCCGCCTGCGCCGCGCGGTCCATCAGGGCGCGGGCAAAGCCGCGCGGCGGGTCCGCCTCGTCGATCCGCGCCGCGAGTGCGCGCGCATCCGTCGCCTGGCGGCGGTGTGCCACGTCCTCGCGGGTGCGAGCACAGATCCTGGCCAGCGTGTCGCCCATCGTCATGTCATTCATCGTCCGATCTCAGGCATGGCTCTCGCGCCGCAGCGCCTCGAGCACCGCCAGGGCCGCGCCGGAGTCGATCGAACGCGCCGCCAGCGCCACGCCCTCGCGGATCCCCTCCACCTTCCCCGCCACGATAAAACCGCCGGCGGCGTTGAGCAGCACCGTGTCGCGGTATGGTCCCGTGGCGCCGCGCAGCATCGCCAGCAGCGCGGCGGCATTGGTCTCGCCATCGCCGCCACGGATCGCGGCGACCGGCGCGACCGGCAGGCCTGCTTCCGTCGGGTCCAGCACAAACTCGCAGATCGTGCCGCGCGACAGCGCCACGACCTGGTTCGGCCCGGCGACCGTCAGCTCGTCGAGCCCCATGCCGTGCACCAGCCAAGCATCGGTCGTGCCCAGGGCTGCGAGCGTCTCCGCCATCGGCCGCGCCCAGGCCGCGTCGAAGACGCCGGTCAACTGGCGGCGAACGCGTGCCGGGTTCGCCAGCGGGCCGAGCAGGTTGAAGATGGTACGCGTCCCCAGCTCGACGCGCGGCCCGGCGGCATGGCGCAGCGCCGCGTGATGGCGCGGCGCGAACATGAAGACGCAGCCCACCGCGTGCAGGATGTCGGCAAGGCGCTCCAGCCTGACATCGACATTGACCCCGAGTGCCGCCAGCGCGTCGGCGGCACCGGACTTGGACGAAAGCGCCCGGTTGCCGTGCTTGGCGACAGGCACACCGCCACCCGCGAGCACGAAGGCGGCCGCGGTCGAAATATTGAGCGTCCCCGCGCCGTCGCCGCCGGTGCCGACGATGTCGATCGCCTCCGCCGGCGCCTCGATCGCGATCATGCGCGCGCGCATCGCCCGCACAGCGCCGACCATCTCGGCCACCGTCTCGCCGCGCACGCGCATCGCCATCAGCATGCCCGCGATCTGGGCCGGCGTCGCCTCGCCGGCCATCACGATGCCGAACGCCTCCTCCGCCTCGGCCTCGGACAGGGTCTCGCCCCGCGCCAACCGGGCCAGCACCGGCTTGAGGTTGCCGGGAGAGGCCACCTGCGCGTTCATGCCGCGCGGTCCAGCGACGGCCGCGCCAGGCGCAGGAAATTGCCCAGCAGCGCATGCCCGTGCTCGCTGGCGATGCTTTCGGGATGGAACTGCACCCCCCAGACCGGCAGCGTCCGGTGCGCGAGCCCCATGATCATGCCCTCCTCAGGGCCACCCTCGAGCCAGGCCGTCACCTCCAGCGCCTCCGGAAGCCCCGCTCGCTCGACGACCAGGCTGTGGTAGCGCGTCATCCGGACCGGGTCCGGCAGGCCCGCGAACAGATCGCCGCCGCGATGACGCACCGCCGACAACTTGCCGTGCATCGGCACCGGCGCGCGCACGACCTGCCCGCCAAACGCCTGGCCGATCGCCTGGTGGCCCAGGCAGACGCCGAGCAGGGGCACCGCCGCCGCCGCCGCCGCGATCAGATCGACGCAGATCCCCGCTTCGTTGGGCGTGCACGGCCCCGGCGACAGCACGATCGCCTCCGGCCGCCTCTCCATCGCCTCGGCAACGGAAAGCGCGTCGTTGCGCCAGACCTCGCAGCGAGCTCCGAGATCGCCCAGGAACTGGACGAGGTTGAAGGTGAAACTGTCGTAGTTGTCGATCAGCAGGATCACGCGAGCCACCCGTAACGCCACCCAAGCGACATGGCCCCAACCCCGCTCCCGCGTCAAATCGAACCGGCCTGCGGTGCCCCTCGGGCCTGCCGACGCCGCGGGGTCAGACGCCAGTGCGCGTGCGTCGGACCGCGTCGGCCCAGACCGCGCGCCGCCGCTCCCGCTCCGGCGCCGCCATCGCCGGGACGAAGCGGCGGTCCAGCGACCAGGTGCGCGCGAACAGCTCGGGCGGCGGGCATTCCCCGGCCGCGAGCCCCGCCAGATACGCCGCCCCCAGCGCCGTCGTCTCGGCGACTTTCGGCCGGTCCACCGGCGCGCCGAGGATGTCGGCAAGGAACTGCATCGTCCAGTCGCTCGCCACCATGCCGCCATCAACGCGCAGCACCGTCTCACCGGGCCGGCCCGCCCCGAGCGAACCCAGGTCCGCCCGCATCGCATCCACGAGGTCGGCGGTCTGGTGGCCGACACTCTCGAGCGCCGCGCGCGCGAACTCGCGCGGACCGGTGGCGCGCGTGAGTCCGAAGATCGCGCCACGCGCCTCGGCGTCCCACCATGGCGCGCCGAGGCCGGTGAAGGCGGGCACGAGCGTCACCCGCTGCGCGGCGTCGGCAGCGGCGGCGAGCGCGCCGGTCTCGGCGGCGTCGCCGATCAGGCGCAGCCCGTCGCGAAGCCACTGCACCGCCGCTCCGGCAATGAAGATAGCCCCCTCCAGCGCATAGGTCCGTCGGCCGGCGAGCTGTAGCGCGACCGTCGTCAGAAGACGGTTCGAGGAAGCAACGACCTCGGAGCCGGTGTGCAGCAGCAGGAAGCAGCCGGTGCCATAGGTCGACTTCACCATGCCGCGGGAAAAACACGCCTGGCCCACCATCGCCGCTTGCTGGTCGCCGGCGATGCCGCGCACCGGCACCGCCGCACCGAGCCATTCCGGCGTCATCAGGCCGAAGTCGCCGGCGCTGTCGCGCACCTGCGGCAGAACCGCGCGGGGAATACGAAAGAGATCGAGCAGCGCCTCGTCCCAGGTGCCGGAGCGGATGTCGTAGAGCATCGTGCGGCTGGCGTTGGTCGCATCCGTCGCATGCACGCGCCCGCCCGTCATGTGCCAGAGCAGCCAGCTGTCCACCGTGCCGAACGCCAGGTGCCCGGCCTGCGCCGCCTCGCGCGCGCCCGGCACGTTCTCCAGCAGCCAGGCCAGCTTGGTCGCCGAGAAGTACGGATCCGGCAACAGCCCCGTCCTGGCCGCGATCGTCGCCGCGTGCGGCGTCCCGCGCAGCGCCGCGCAGGCGGGCTCGGTCCGCCGGTCCTGCCACACGATCGCCCGATGCACGGCCCGCCCGGTTCGCCGGTCCCACAGCAGCGTGGTCTCGCGCTGGTTGGTGATGCCGATCGCGGCGACATCGGCGGGCGCGGCGCCGGCCGCCTCGAGCACCTCGCGCAACACGATGCGGCTGTGCCCGACGAGGTCCTCCGGCGCATGCTCCACCCAGCCGGAGGCCGGGAAATGCTGTGCCAGTTCGCGCCGGGCGGTTGCCACCGGCATCAGGTCGGGGGCGCGAAAAGCGATCGCGCGCGTCGATGTCGTCCCCTGATCGAGCGCCAGAACAAGCCCGCCCATCGCTTTCCTCCCTTCCGCCGACGCCAAGGCTCATCGCGCCAGCCGGCCGGGCCGCACGAACGCCGTCCTGATCGGAATCAACTTATCGCCGATCGGCAGGCGACGAACAGGCTCCCCCAGGGGCGCATGCCGCCCCGCAGCCTCAGGGCTTCTTCGCCAGCTCCATCGCGCGGGCGAGCGACGCATCCGCGCCTGCGCGATCGCCGCGCCCCAGCGCCGCGCGCGTCGCAGCGATCGCCCCCACCAGCCCGCCCCGATCGGGGACGTTCGCGCGCGACGGGCGCACCGAGCGCGTCAACGCCCGCGTCTCCGCCTGCTCCAGCGCCTCGGTCGCCATCGGCACGTTGTTTTCGTCGAGTGCGTGCCGCGCCGCGACGAGATAATCCTCGATCGTCGCCCCCACCGGCACCGGCGGCGCCGGCAGCTTGTGGCCCAGTTGTTCCGGCCCGGGCAGCGTCGTCGGCGCCGCCGTCTGACCCATTGCGGCAGGCGGCGGCGACAGGGTCTGCGCCGTCGCCGGCACCGCCATGGCCAGCACCACCGCTCCCGCTATCAGACGCATCGCCAAACTCCCCTGATCGTTGCGTGCCCGGCCTAGATCAGTCCCCGGCGGAACGCCAATTCCGGCTGATGAATCCCCGTCCACGTCGCCTCGCGGCGCATCCCGGGCATCCGGGCCCCCCGGCGACAAGGCGCGGACGGCCCGGCCTAGCGTCCCGCCCGCTCCAGCGCCGCGACATAGCCACGGTTCCAGGTCGGCGTGATGATCACCTCATTCAGCACGACGTGCGGCGGCAGGCAGGCGATGTAGAGGATCAGATCCGCCACGTCCCCCGGCTGGACCATCCGCGCCCGCTCCTCGGCACTCACCGGCACCGGCCGCTGGTCCAGGATCGGCGTCGCCACCTCGCCCGGGTTGATCACCGAGGAGCGGATGCCGTGCACGCATTCCTCCATATTGATCGTGTGGCTCATCGCCACGACGCCGTGCTTGGCCGCCGTGTAGGCCGGCCCCGAGAGCAGGCCGATGAACCGGCCGGCGAGGCTCGCAGTATGGATCAGCACCCCGTCCTTCTGGCGGCGCATCATCGGCAGCACCGCGCTCGCGCAATAGAACGCGCTGTTGAGGTTGGCGCCGATGACGCTCGCCGCCCCGGCCGGCGAGAGCCGGTCCCAGCCGCGCGCCACGATGTTGAGCCCGGCATTGGCTACGAGGATATCGAGCCGGCCGAACTCGCGCTCGATGCCGGCGGCGATCGCACCCACCTCGTCCGCAACCGTCATGTCGCCCGGTGCCACGCGCGCGGCCGGCCCGATCCGCGCCGCCACCGCCTCGAGCGGCGCCCGCCGCCGTCCGCTCAGCACCACGCTGGCTCCCGCGGCCGCCAGCGTCTGCGCCGCCGCCTCGCCGATGCCCGAACCCGCGCCGGTCACCCAGACCACCTTGCCATCCAGCCTGCCCATGGCATCCTCTCCGCTTCTGCCTGCGGAAGCTGACATGAAAATCACCGGCTTCGAAACCCTGCGCGCCGACGCCGGATGGCGTTTTTTTTCGTTCGTGAAGATCACCACCTCGAGCGGCATCGAGGGCTGGTCCGAGTTCAACGAAGGCTTCGGCAATCCGGGGCTCGGCGCCGCCGTGGGGGCGCTGGGCGAAACGCTGATCGGCCAGGATCCGCGCGCCTGGGAGCGTCTCGTCACCGCGCTGCATGTCCATAACCGCACGGCGCGCGGCGGCATCGTCCAGCAGGCCATCGCCGCGATCGAGAACGCGCTGCTCGACCTGCGCGCCAAGGATCTCGGGGTTCCGGTCGCGGCCCTGTTCGGCGGCCCGATCCGTGAGCGCGTGCCCGTCTACTGGTCGCATGCCGGCTCCTACCGGCTGCACAACGCGGCCCAGGTCGGCGGCACCGACATCCGCACCTACGACGACCTTGCTCTGCATGCCGGCGAGATCGGCGCGCTGGGCTACCGCGCGATCAAGACCAATACCTTCCTCATGGAAGACGGGCGGCTGATGGCCTTCAATCCCGGCTTCGGCCGCACCCCCGGCTGGCCCGAGCTCAACTGGGATCACCGCATCCTGCGCGGCATCCACAACACGCTGGCGGCCATGCGCGCCGGCGCGGGGGCGGAGGTCGCGCTCATGCTCGACGTCAACTTCCACTTCAAGACCGAGGGCTTCGAGCGTGTCGCCGAGACCGTCGCCCCGTTCGGCCTGGCCTGGCTCGAGCTCGACATCCACGACCCGCGCGCGCTCGCCGACGTGCGCCGCCACGCCCCCTGCCCCATCGCCTCCTGCGAGACCCTTTGCGGGCGGCGCGATTTCCTGCCCTATTTCGACAATCGTTCCATGGACATCGCCATCGTCGACGTGATCTGGAACGGGCTCGGCGAATCGATGAAGATCGCCAGCATGGCCGAAACCCACGAGATCAATGTCGCGCCCCACAATTTCTACGGCCATCTCAGCTCGATGATCTCGGCGCACTTCGCCGCCTGCGTTCCCAACCTGCGGTCGATGGAGATCGACCCGGACGGCGTGGCCCTGAGGGACGCTTACGTGCGCGAGCGCCCCGCGATCGAACACGGCATGCTGGTCATGCCGAGCGCACCGGGCTGGGGCATCGAGGTCGACGAGGCCGCGATCCGCGCCCACCCGCCGCAACTCTGAAGCGTCTTCAACGGAGAAAACACCGAATGGCCCAGTTCAAGATCGTCACGCCCGCGGGCGTCAGCTTCAGCGTGAGCGGCGGCGGTTATGACTACGAAATGGAAGCGCTCGCCGGCATGGGTGCGGACATCGTCGAGGTGCCGGCCGATGAGGCTGGCTTCATCGCCGGATGCGGCGACGCCGATGCCGTCTACGCGAAGGGCATGAAGTTCACCAAGGCCATGATCGACGCGCTGCCAAAGACATGCCGCGGCATCGTCCTCGGCACCGTCGGCGTCGATTACGTGGACGTCGCCGCGGCCACCGCGCGCGGCTTTCCCGTCACCAACTGCCCCGACACCTTCATCGAGGAAGTGGCCGACCATGCCATGGCGCTGCTTCTCGCGACCCATCGCCGCGTCATCGAGCAGGACCGCATGGTGCGCGAAGGCCGCTGGCGCGAAGGACGCCCGCAGCTGCTGCAGATCCCGCGCCTGATGGGCAGCACGCTCGGCTTCATCGCCTTCGGCCACACCGCGCGTGCCACCGCCCTGCGCGCCAGGCCCTTCGGCCTGCGGCTCATGGCCTACGACCCGTTCGTCGAGGAGCTGGTGATGCCGCCCTACGGCGTCGAGCCGGCGACGCTCGAGGACGTGCTGCGGCAGTCGGACTTCGTCTCGATGCACGCCCCGGCGACACCGCAGGCCGAGGGCATGCTCAAGGAGCACCATTTCCGCCTGATGAAGCCCACCGCCATCTTCATCAACACCGGCCGCGGGCCGACGGTGGACGAGGCCGCCCTCATCACGGCCCTGCAACAGGGCTGGATCGCCGGCGCCGGCCTCGATGTGCTGGCGACCGAGCCGCCCCGGCAGGACAATCCCCTGCTGCAGATGCCCAACGTCACCCTGTCGCCGCACAATGCCTCGGCCTCCGCGCGCTTCGATCCCGCCCGCCGCCGCCGCGTCGGGCAGGAACTCGCGCTCGTGCTGTCCGGCCGCTGGCCGATGAGCTGCGTCAATCCCACGGTGCTGGCGGGCGGCACCTTGCGGCGCTGGCAGCCGTTCTCGATGGAACGCGGGCCGAATTCGTGACCCCGGGCGGGGCCGTCACGCGCGAAACCCTGGCGGCGCTCGACGCCGCCGACCCGCTCGCCCGGTTCCGCGAGCGCTTCGCGCTCCCGCGCGATGTCGTCTATCTCGACGGCAATTCGCTGGGAGCCATGCCGCGGGCCGCGTCGCGGCGCGTCGCGGAGGTGGCCGAACGGGAGTGGGCCGAGGGCCTGATCCGCTCTTGGAACGATGCCGGCTGGATCGATCTCGCCACGCGCATCGGCGAGAAGATCGGCCGGATCATCGGCGCCGCGCCCGCCAGCACCATCGTCGCGGATTCGACCTCGGTGAACCTGTTCAAGCTCCTGGCGGCGGCGCTGCGCCTGCGTCCTGGCCGGCGCGTCATCCTCTCCGAGGCCGGCAATTTCCCGACCGACCTCTACATCGCCCAGGGGCTCGCCGCGCTGCTCGGCGAAGGCCATGAACTGCGCAGCGTGGCGGCGGAGTCCCTTCCCGCGGCGCTCGATGAGAGCGTCGCGGTGATGATGCTCACCCATGTCAACTACCATACCGGCGCCATGCACGACATGGCGGCGCTGACCGCCCAGGCCCACGCGAAGGGCGCGCTCGCCCTGTGGGATCTCGCTCATTCCGCCGGCGCGGTGCCGCTCGCGCTCGCCTCCGCGCAGGCGGATCTCGCGGTCGGCTGCGGCTACAAATTCCTCAATGGCGGCCCAGGCGCCCCCGCGTTCCTGCATGTCGCCCCGGCCCTGCAGGCGCAGATCCGCTACCCCATCACCGGCTGGCTCGCCCATGCCGCGCCCTTCGCCTTCGAGCCCGGCTTCCGGCCCGCCACCGGGATCGCCGCCGCCGCCGTCGGCACCCCCCCGGTCCTGAGCCTGGCCTGCCTCGAATGCGGCGTGGACATCGCGCTCGAAGCGCCGATGGAGATCCTGCGCGCCAAGTCGCTGGCCCAGTCCGACCTGTTCATGCGCCTGATCGAGGAGCGCTGTGCCGGCGCGGGACTGGCCATCGTCACCCCGCGCGAGGAGCAGCGGCGCGGCAGCCAGGTCTCGCTCCGCCACCCCGATGCCTGGCCGATCATGCAGGCGCTGATCGCCCGCGGGGTGATCGGCGACTTCCGCGCCCCGGACGTGCTGCGGTTCGGCATCACTCCGCTCTATCTGCGCTATGCCGAGCTCTGGGACGCGGTCGAGGCGCTGCGCGACATTCTCGCCACCGAGGCATGGCGCGATCCGCGCTACGCGGCCCGCCGCGCCGTCACCTGAGGCGCCGCCCCCCGGGAGGCAGCATCCTTTCCCTTGTGAGGCGCCGCCGCGCCCGATAGGTTGCGCCCATCCCCGAATCGCAACGAGCCCATGCCCTCAGCTTCCCAACCGCGCGCCGCTCCCTATAAACGCGTCCTGCTCAAGCTGTCCGGCGAGGCCCTGATGGGCCGGCGGGACTATGGACTCGATACCGAGACGGTCAGCCGCATCGCCACCGATATCGGCGATGTGGTGGCAACCGGCGCACAAGTCTGCATCGTCATCGGCGGGGGCAACATCTTCCGCGGCGTCTCGGCCGCGGCGGCGGGTATGGACCGCGCCCAGGCCGATTACATGGGCATGTTGGCGACGGTGATGAACGCGCTCGCCATGCAAAGCGCGCTGGAGCAGCGCGGCGTCGCCACGCGTGTGCAGTCGGCGATCCCGATGGCCAGCGTCTGCGAGCCCTATATCCGCCGTCGCGCCGAGCGGCACATGGAGAAGGGCCGCGTCGTCATCTTCGCCGCCGGCACGGGCAACCCGTTCTTCACCACCGACACCGCCGCCGCCCTGCGCGCCGCGGAGATGAACTGCGACG
>JAGWQN010000060.1 GCA_028869995.1 Rhodospirillales bacterium | reverse complement strand
AGCGCGCGTGATCCAGTTCCCCTCCGGCAGCATGCCGACGATCTCGGAATGCGCGTGCTGGGAGATCTGGCGCAGCAGCGTGCGCCGGTAGGCGTCGGGCATCCAGTCATTCGCCTCGATGCGTTCCTCGGCATCGATGCGGGCCTGGAAGCGCTCTTCCTCGGGTCCGCCGGCGCCGTCGATCGAAACCAAGCCCTGCGTGTACATCGCGTCCTCCCGAGGCGCACTCTATCACGAATTGGCGCACGTCGCCGGGAAGCGGTCGCCGCGGCGGATGGGCGTCTGCGGCGCGTCCCCGCGCGGCACGACGGCCTCGGTGAGCGGGCAGCGCCCGCCCGCCGGCCAGCGCCGCGGCTTACCAGGATCAGGGGATGATTTTGACATCACCCGCCGTGCCGGACGCCCCTGACGCCTCGGGGTCGCGCCGACATGCTGGCGGCAGGCGGGGTGGAGGCGGAAGCGTCGCACGACCAGCGGGCAAGCGATATCCCGCTCACGCGCGACGAAGCCCGCCCCCGGCCGCTGGCTGCGGCACGGGGGCGGTTCGCAGGTCAGCCGTGCCCGCTCAGGATCGCGGCGCGGACTTCCTCGGCCGCCACCGCGACACTGGCGATTTCGGCCGGCGTCAGATTAAGTCCCAGGATCGTGTTCATCGCGATCACCGTATCGGTGGAGATCGGGATGGTCTTGTCCGAGGCGGATCCGAGGAAGATGCCCATCAGATCAACCTTGGTGGCCGGCGAGACGTTGCTGAGCGGCGACACGCCGGTGGTGGCGTAGTTCTGCAGCAGCGCCAGGTTCTCGAGCGGGGAGTCGATTCGCAGGATCAAGGCGTAGTTGGCCACGAGGATCTCGGAGAACTTGCTGGCGGGATACGAGTAGAGCTCGGCCACCGTGATGGTCTTGGTGACGCCATCGATGACCAGTGTCATGGTCGTCGTGCCCATCGTGGACCAGTTCGCCAGCGTTTCGGTGAGCGCATGGCCGAGAACCGATGCCGGTGCGCGCGCGACGCTGAGGCGCCCCAGTTCGACCGCCGGGATACCCTCCTTGGCCCAGACCGGCCTGCCGCCGGTGGTTCCCGGTACGGGCTGGCGCGTGTTGGTCCCGCCGCCGTAGCGCGGCCCCTTGCGGTCGGAGCTGGTGCCCTCGGTCCCGGACTCGGTGCCGGTCGATCCGCCCTGGCCATGATGGCCGCGAATGACCGTCGATCCGCCCTGGCCCATGCTCTGTCCCGATGTGCCCGGCGCGTGTGTCGTGCCACTGCCACCCTGAGTCTGCGCCCAGGCGGAGGAGACGAACCCGCTCGCGCCGCTCGGCGCGAGGGGCATCCCGAGAACGAGAGCGAGAGCCGCGGAGCCGAGCAGAACGGGCCGCAGCGAGCGAGGAGATTTGTTGCGATTCGTCATGATCCGTGTTCCTTGCGGGTCAATGGTTGTCGGCACGTCACGTCACGTCGTCGCCGGCGAAGCCATCCTCATGGGCGACGTAGCACCTTGGTGTCGGCTCCCCAGCCGCCGGTTCCCGGGTGCACGAAATGCTCGCCCCCGTTGGACCCGCCGATCGGGCCTGTGCTGGCGCCATCGGTGGGCGATGTCGGGCTGGTGACGGTGCCGCCGCCGGTCGTTGAGCCGCCGCCGGTTTCCCCGCCGGTGTTCTCCCCGCCTCCAAGCGTGCGGCCGTGGCGGTAGCGATGGCGGACTGCGCGCTCCGCGGGCGTCCTGCCTTGTCCGTGGCCGCCGCCACCGCTTTCGCCGCTGCCCGAATGCCCGCCGCCGCTCTCGCCGCTGCTGCCGCTTTCGCCGCTGCCCGAATGTCCGCCGCCGCTTTCGCCGCCGCTACCGCTTTCGCCACCTTTGCCGCCGCCATGGATGACGGTGGTTCCCTGTGCGAAAGCCGTGCCGATCGGCAGGGTGAGCACGCTCGCCACTTCGAGCATGCGAAGAAGCCAGAGCCGTCGTCCGATCATCGGGGGCATCCTTTCGTTGCGACGATGGCCGTGTTGTTTCATGTCGTTGGGCTTGTTCATCGAGACATCTGCAGTCGTTGTGCTTCCGCCTCGGTCTGGATTTTGCCGGCCAGCGCGCGCGTCGTGCTGACGCAGAGCAACGCGTTCACCCGCAGAAGCCGCGCCGGCGTGATCGGCACCGTGCTCACCTGGGCGAGGTAGCTTGCAGCGAGGACGCCATCCGGCCGCGACCGGCTCAGCTCGTCCTGATAGTCGGCCAGGAGCCGCAGGCCTGTCGTCGCCGTGCCGGCCGTGAAGCCGGGCGCGAGTTCGCTCTGCGCCGCGCGCAGGCGCGTCAGGTTGCTCCCCTGCAGCTTCTCCCGCTCCGAGAGGGAACCGACCCGTTGGCCGGCGCACCAGGCAACACCCGGAGGATTGGCGATGCTAGGGCCGCTCGGTGTTGCCGGGCGCGGCGTGCTGCCCGTTCCGGCAGCGGTCGCACTTGCAACCGGCAGCGCCAGCGCCACACCGACGCACAACAACGCATGTTTGACGCCAAGCCTGCGCTTCTCGTTGATCCCGGGCATTGTCATTGACCTCGTCGCCACGACACGTTCCTCTCCGATGCAACGTTTTATGCCACGAAAAGCCAGAAACTTGTTTGACTTACATCAAGAGCGGAAGATAAGAATTCAAGAGGTTCTGGAGTTAATCTCTGATTCGATAGGGTAATGAAGGGCTTGAGATGCCGACGCTTGATTTAGATCAATGCCTTTTGTGTCCTAATCGGTGTTTTCTTGCTGGACGAGGCGGTGATTCGTGCCTACGAATTCGGTCGAAAGAAGGTGTGGCCTCGATGTTGAATCCCTCGCGGTGGCTTGCGGTGCTGATGATCGCGGCGCTGGCGCTGGCGGCGCCCGTCGCGTCGCGTGCGGCGAGCGTTCCGGAACCGGTGTCACGGCAGCTCAGCCTCGCCGCGCAGAGCGGTCCCGTCGCCTTGCTGGACAGTCTTGCGCAGGCGTTGGCGGCCCACCCCGAACTCGCGGCCACGCCCGATGCCGCCGCCGCCCTGGCGCGCGTCGCCTCCGCCCCGGTGCCCGACTTCGTGGGCGCCAACCTGCCTGTCTATCGCGAGATTGCGGCCCGCATCATTGCCGCGGCCCCGGCCGCCCAGCGCGATGCGGTGCGGCTGGCGGTCGGGCGTGAGCTGGCGAGCTATGTCGCCAACGACATCCGCATCATGCCGGCGCTGCCGCCCGCACCCGCCGCGCCGCCCCAGTCACAGCCGCCTGAAGTCGGAGGCCGGGGCTTCGACGTCGGGTCCTTCACCATTTACCCCGAAGTCCATGCCGGCGGGTTCTACGACAGCAACATCTATGCGACGAACACCGCGGCCAAGTCCGACTGGGTGGGGACCCTCTCGCCGAGTGTGGCGGTGCAGTCGAACTGGGACCGCAACTCGCTCTACGCCGAGGCGGGGACGGACCTCACCGGATATGTCCACCACGGCAGCGAGAACACGGCCGACTGGCATACCCAGCTCGAGGGCCAGATCGATCTCAGCAAGAACACGCATATCCTGCTGGGTGGCATCCTCCTGCAGGAACACGAGGACCGCGCCTCGCCCGACACCGTCGAAGGGACGACGCCGACCCTCTACCACGAGATGAATGCCTATGGCGGGGTGGTGCATCGCATCGGCGATTTCGATGTGCGCCTGGCCGGCGCGGTCCAGCGCCTCACCTTCGGCAACGTGATGGGCACGAACGGGCTGATCTTCAATCACGACCGCAATCGGAACCGCTATACGTTCGGCGTGACGGTGCGCGATGTGGCCTATGACAATTTCCGCCCCTTCGTCGAAGGCCTCGGCGACATCCGTGTCTATGATCAAAGTACGGACGAATTCGGCTACCAGCGCGACTCCAATGGCTATCGGGCCGGCGTCGGTGCGCAGTTCCGGCTTGCCCCCTCGCTGACCGGCGAGGCGTTCCTCGGTGCCATGGGGCGCGACTACAAGGACCCCACGTTCAAGCCGGTCACCACGGTGGCGGCGGACGGCTACCTGCGTTGGCAGGCGGCGCAGAGCACGGCCTTCGTGCTGTTCATGGACCGATCGATCGAGGAAACCACGCTCTCCGGCAGCCCCGCCTATGTCTATACCGTTGCGGGCGCTCGCATCGAGCACGCGTTTCTTGACGATCTCACGGGTTTTGTCCGGTTTGCTTATGCCAATGCGGCGTTTGCCCAAAGCTCTCGCCAGGACAATGAGTTCGATACCTCGGTGGGCCTGCGCTACTACGTGACGAAGCGCGTCTATCTCGGCGCGGATTACCGATTTACGAGCCGCCGCTCCAGCGAGGCGACGCAGGATTTCGCGCGCAACCAGGTGTTCTTCACGGTCGGATCCTCCTTCTAGAGCAAGACATCCGATCAGGTGATTCCAGCTGATCGGAGATGGCTCCAGGCCAACGGGCCGAGGCGGATCCCCGGGATCAAGGCTGGGCCGGTTGGCCCCCGCGCCATGGCGGCGGGGTTCTGCCTGCCTACGCTCGGCCGCGAAAGAGATCGCACAGCGTCGTTGGGGATCGGGCGATCAGGACCTGCCCTCGCAGCGAAGGCAGGGGAGGGCGGGGCGCCAGCAAGGCGGGTGGCTTCGCGTCTTTGTAGCGCGCTTGGCCGGTCCCTGCATGGAGAAAGGCACGACGCACCGTGAACGCGCGGCGGTCCACTGCGTGCAAAAAATATCGGGGGATGGATACCACCCCCCGACACCATTCAAGCCGTTCAGTCAGATTGGCCGATCCCGCCGCCCACGAACAGGCGTTCGTGGGCGGCGATGTCGTCAGGAGTCAGGTCACGCCGCCAAGCGGGGCTGCGTATCGGCCTTGCCGCGGCGGGTGGCGAACCGCGCCAGCCCAAGCAGGCCAAGTCCGGCGCCGAACAGAGCCAGCGAACCCGGCTCGGGCAGGCCCGGAGGCGGGTTGTGGCTGCCGTTGGTGTAGGTCAGCCCGGTGAACTCGAACGCGTAGTTGCTGCTCGTGAACACGACCGTGTCGAAGGACTGCAGCGGTGACCAGATGGAAACGCCATAGGTGCCAGCCTGGCTCTGGTCCCCATGCGCGGTGGCGTCGATCTGCCCGCCCGTCACGGTGCCAACCAGCGTGCCATTCACGCCGCCACTGTACAGCGCCACGGTATTGTATTTGTCGATCGAGCCCCAGATCATCCCGAAGGAATACTGCGGCGCGCTGAAGGTCATATCGATCGCCGCACCCTTATAGGCGCCGTTGCTGCCCGTGGTGAGGTAGTTGCCCTGATCCGGCCCGGTCGGCTGGCCAAGCAGCGCGGCTTCGCCGGCCGAGAGATACGGCGGCGCGTAGACATTCGTCTTGCCGCCGTTCACGACCGCGGCGTCTGTGATGAAATTGAACGTGATCGTGCCGACGGTACGGCTCGTGCTCGGCGGTGTGTTGAACGTCGTCAGCGATTGCGTATCGATCAACGTACCGCTCGGCGTGCCGCCGACGGTTCCCGTGTAGAAGATCGTGCTCGCCATAGCGGGCGCCGCGGCGGCTAGCACGACCGCAGCGGCCAAGCTGGTCGAACGCATCGAAAGCTGGATTGACATGACACCCCTCAACAGATCCTTGACAGCCATTAATGAGTCATTTTGGGTGGTGTGTCCAGTAAATTACATCGGCGCTGACGGCGCCCTCTGGCGGCAGTCCTCCGGCGCCGGAAACCGCCCGGCGGACCCGATGCGCACGGGGGCTCCCGCAATGGGCTGACCCGCTTGCCCCGCCCGACCATGCCGCCCACGAGCTGCCGCGGACGCGCGCTGGGGCACGCGGGGAAGCCGTGAAATCCGCAGTCTTGTGCCACTGTGCGGGCCCTGGAACGTCGCCGCGGCGGTGCCAGGCCGGCCCGTGCCGGCACCTGTCCCGCCCCTCGCCGCGCCGTGTCACGACATGCTCGTGACTCCGTATCGCGGCGAATCCGCGATTGCGACGGCGCGTCGTTTTCATTTTTCGTCCTGCTGGCCGCCAGCCGGAGAAGCGTGGGCGGTTCATAAAAAATCACGTTCCGGAATCAAAAAATGGGACGAATTCTGCCGAGCGGCTGCAACCTTGAGGTGTAAAGCAACGGCGCTGATGCGCGGCGGGGTCGGCCAGCCTTGCGGGCGATGCCGCGCCCACCCGTCCCCGCGGGCGGGGAGCGCCGGGGTGGAGGCGCCCTACGCCAGCAGGGCGAGCACCTGCTGGCGCAGCGTCATCCAATCCGCGCCACCTTCGACCAGGCCGCGTATCGTCCCGTCCGCGCCGAGCAGGAACGTGGTCGGGAGTCCGGGCACGCCCATCGCCTCGGCGGCGGTGCCGTTTGGGTCGAGCCAGACCGGCAGCGCCGTGATGTGGTGCGTGTCGTAGAATCGCCGCACCGCCGGCGCCCCCCGGATGTCGCCGGAGACCGGCACCACGGCCAGGCCGGGGCTCTGCTGGGCCAGCGCCTGCAGCGACGGCATCTCGCGCACACAGGGGCCGCACCAGGTCGCCCAGAAATTCAGCACCACCCGGCGCCCGCGCCAGGCGGAGAGGGCCGTGGTCCTGCCCTGGGCGTCGAGGAAGCTCACGGCGGGCGGCGTCCGGGGCGGCGAAACCCGCTGGATTCGGCCGAGTTCCGAGGTCGCGAGGGCGCCTGGCCCGGCTTGCCCCGGCTGCGGTTTGCGCAGCCACCACAGCCCCGCTACGGTCCCCGCCGCGGCGATTCCGCCCGCGAGCAGCGCGCGTCGCACCACCACCTGCACCGATCGATCTCCCTTCACGGACGCATCCTCTTGAGCCCGAACCCGCCCAGTCCAGCTGATACCCGTCCACCTGATACCGGCGTCGAGCACGATACCGCAGCGAACCGGCAATGGGGCGGCCGCTTCGCCGCCGGCCCCTCCGCCATCATGCAGGAGATCAATGCCTCGATCGGCTTCGATCGCAAGCTTTGGCGCCAGGATATCGCCGGCTCGCTCGCGCATGCCGCCATGCTGGCGCAGTGCGGCATCATCGGCGGGGCCGACGAGAAGGCCATCCGCGAAGGGCTCGCGGCCATTGCCAGCGAGATCGAGGCCGGCACCTTCCCCTTCGAGACGGCGCTCGAAGACATCCACATGAACATCGAGGCCCGGCTCACCGAGCGGATCGGCGAGGCGGGCAAGCGCCTGCACACCGCGCGCAGCCGCAACGACCAGGTGGCGACGGATTTCCGGCTCTGGGTGCGCGATGCGATCGATGGGCTCGACGCCCAGCTCGCCGACACGATGCGCGCGCTCGCCGGGCGAGCCGCCGCACACGCCGCGGACCCGATGCCGGGCTTCACCCACCTTCAGGCGGCCCAGCCGGTGACGCTGGGCCACCATTTGCTCGCCTATGTGGAGATGCTGGCGCGCGATCGCGGCCGCCTCGCCGATGCGCGCCGCCGCCTCAACGAGTGCCCGCTCGGTGCGGCGGCCCTCGCCGGCACCTCGTTCCCGATCGACCGCGCCGCGACGGCGGGCGCGCTCGGCTTCGATCGTCCCGCCGCCAACTCGCTCGATGCCGTTTCCGACCGCGACTTCGCGCTGGAGTTCCTCTCCGCCGCCGCGATCTCGGCCATGCATCTCTCCCGCCTGGCGGAGGAGATCGTGATCTGGTGCAGCGCGCCCTGGCGCTTCATCCGCCTCTCCGATGCCTTCACCACCGGCAGCTCGATCATGCCGCAGAAGCGCAACCCCGATGCGGCGGAGCTGGTGCGCGCCAAGACCGGGCGCATCAACGGCGCGCTGGTGGGGCTGCTCACGGTGATGAAAGGGCTCCCGCTGGCCTATGCGAAGGACATGCAGGAGGACAAGGAGCCGGTGTTCGATGCCGCCGAGGCATGGGCGCTGGCGCTTGCCGCGATCGCCGGCCAGGTGCGTGACATGCAGCCCGACACCGCGCGCATGAAGGAGCTTGCCGGCAGCGGCTTCGCCACCGCGACCGACCTCGCGGACTGGCTGGTGCGCAGCCTGGCGCTGCCGTTTCGCGAGGCGCACCACGTCACCGGCCGCCTGGTGGCCGCGGCGGAGCGCGCGGGCTGCACCCTCGCCGAGCTGCCGCTCGGAACCATGCAGGCCGTCGAGCCCCGCATCACCGCGGATGTCTTCTCGGTCCTGTCCGTCGAGGCCTCGGTGGCCTCGCGCCGTTCCTACGGCGGCACCGCGCCCGAGCGCGTTGCGGAACAGGCGGCGCGCTGGCTCGCCGCGCTGTGACGGCCCGGACCGTGTTGCCCGCGCTGGCCGCGACGATGCTGTTGCTGGCGCTGGCCGCGTGCGGACGCAAGGCACCCCCTTCGCCGCCCGGGCCGCCGAGCGCGATCACCTACCCCCACGTCTACCCGTCGCGCTGAGCATGAACATGGACGCTGGCGGAGCCGACCCCTCGGTGCGCGAACTGGTCGCGCGGCATCCGGCGCTGCGCCTGCACGCCCAGGATGGTCTGTTGCTGGAAGACGTACCGCTGGCGGCCATCGCCGATGCCCTGGGCACGCCCGCCTGGGTCTATGGCGCCGGCACCATCCGCGCGCGCCTGGCGCACCTGCGCCGCACCTTTGCCCCGACCCGGGTCCATTACGCGGTCAAGGCGAACGACCATCTCGCGGTGCTGCGGCTGATGGCCCAGGGCGGCGCCGGCGCCGATGTCGTGAGCGAAGGCGAGATGCGCCGCGCCCTCGCCGCCGGCATCGCGCCTGCGCACATGGTCTTCTCGGGGACCGGCAAGACGCGGGCGGAGCTCGAAGCCGCGCTGGCCGCCGGCGTCGGCCAGATCAACGCGGAGAGTGCGGGCGAGATCGACATGATCGCCGCCGCCGCGGCGGCGACCGGCCGTACCGCGCGCGTCGCCCTGCGCATCAACCCGGATGTCGCCGCGGGCACGCACGACAAGATCAGCACCGGCCGGGCCGGTGACAAATTCGGGATCCCCTGGGGTGACGCGGCCGCGGTCTATACGCGCGCCGCCGCGCTCGCGGGCGTCGAGCCGGTGGGCCTTGCCCTGCACATCGGCAGCCAGATCGTCTCGGCCGCGCCCTATCGCGCCGCGTGGGAGCGCCTGCGCGGCCTGACGCTCGCACTCCGCCAGGCGGGCCTGCGCGTCGCGCGGCTCGATGCCGGCGGCGGGCTCGGCATCACCTATCGCGACGAGGCGGCGGTGGCGCCCGAGGCGCTGGCGGGCGCGCTGCGCGAGATCCTCGGCGACCTCGAGGTCGAGACCATGATCGAGCCCGGCCGCTGGCTCGTCGCGCCGGCAGGGGTGCTGCTCGCCAGTGTCGTGCTGAACAAGGAGGATGGCGCCATCGTCGTCATCGACGCGGCGATGAACGATCTCGCCCGTCCGGCGATGTATGGCGCCTGGCATGGCATCGTTCCGCTCGACGCCGTGGCCGCGGCCCGTCCCGCCTCGCCGCGCATGGTCGCGGGACCGGTCTGCGAAAGCAGCGACATCTTCGCCCGGGCCCGCCCGCTGCCGCCGCTCGCGGCCAACTCCCGCGTGGCCATTCTCGATGCCGGGGCGTATGGTGCCGTCATGAGCTCGCTCTACAACGCCCGGCCCCTGGCGCCGATTGCGATGGTGGACGGCGCGCGCTGGACGACGATCCGCGAACGCCAGCCTCTCGAGGCGATGTGGGCAGGCGAGACGATCCCGGACTTTCTCTCCGGCTGAGGGAGCGAGGGCCGTGATCGGACCTCCGGATCGGCCGACCGAAGCGATCGAGGCCCTTGCCCGCAGCCTGCCGAGCCACCGTGCCCGGGCCAGGCTGGTGCTGCTGTTCGAGCGGACCTGGCCGCTTCTATGGCCCCCGCTGGGCCTCGCCGGCGCGTTCCTCGTCGCGGCCCTCCTCGGGTTGCCGCCGTTGCTGCCGCCGTTCTGGCATGCCGCCCTGCTCGGTGCGCTGACCCTGGCCGAACTCGGCCTGGCCGTTCGCCTGCTGCGTCGTGTTCGCCTGCCGGGAGCGGCCGAGCTGGACCGTCGTCTCGAGCAGGCAAGCGGGCTGGCGCATCGCCCGCTCGCCGTGCTCGCCGACAAGCCGGTGGTGTCGGGCGCCGATGCGCTGTGGCTCGCGCACCTGCTGCGCTCGGCGCATGCCGTGCAGCGGCTGCGGACCGGCTGGCCTCATCCCGGGCTTGCCGCGCGCGATCCGATGGCCCTCCGGGCGGCGCTCGTCGTCGGGCTTGTCGCCGCCTTCGGCATCGCCGGACCGCTCGCGCCGCGGCGCATCGCCGCCGCCCTCGATCCGGGATTTGTGCCGCCCGCCCGCCCGCTCGCCGAGCGTCTGCAGGCCTGGATCACGCCGCCGGACTTTACGGGGATGGCGCCGATCTTCCTGTCCCCGACGACGGCCCGCCAGCCGGCCGGCCCGGGTTCGGCCGTCCGTCCGCTCGCGGTGCCCGCGGGCAGCAAGCTCGGGCTTTCCCTGACCGGCGGCCACGGTGCGGCGCCCCGCCTGGTCTTGGGCCGCACGTCGCTGCCCTTCCGCGCCCTCGATTCGGGCAGCTTTGGCTTCGAGACGGTTCTCCGCACGAGTGGCCGGCTGGTGGTTCGGCGCGGCGGCCGCACCGTCGCTGCGTGGGATCTCGCCGTCATCGGCGACCCGGCTCCGCTGGTCCGCTTTCCCGAGAATCCGGGCGTGGCGCAGCCCGGCCGGATGCCTCTCCTGCGCCTACCGTGGGCGGTGTCGCATCCCTATGGCGTCGTGTCGCTGCGCGCCGAGCTGCGCCTGGCGGGCCGCCCGCAGGCGCGGCCCTTGATCGTCCCGATCCCGCTCCCCGGCGGCGCGCCGAAAGCGGCGAGCGGCGCCCAGTTGTCGGACCTGACGGCCCATCCCTGGGCCGGCCTCCCCGTCGTCGCTCGCCTCGTCGGCACGGACGCCGCAGGCCGCAGCGGCTTCTCCCAGAGCGAAACCGTGACCCTGCCGGAAAGGACGTTCGCCAATCCCGTGGCGCGCGTGCTGATAGCCGTGCGCCGCCATCTCTCGCTGCACCCCAACCACCGCGACGCGGCGATCGCCGTGCTCGACCAGCTGTCGCGTCTGGCGACGGTCTGGGCGCATGATTCGGGTGGCTACCTCAATCTGCGCGCCATCGCCTACCTGCTGATCGAGCATCCGGCGGCCGATGCGGTGCCCCGGGCGCAGGACCGGCTCTGGGCGCTGGCGTTGCATCTGGAGAACGGTCTCGCGAGCCGTACCGCGCGGGCGCTCGAGGATGCTCGCCGTGCCCTGCACGATGCGCTGCAGCAGGCGCGCCAGGATCGCCAGCGCGGCCGGCCTGTCGATCAGCGCAAGCTGGGCCAGCTCGCGCAGGCCCTGCAGCGCGCGCTGCAGGATGATCTGAGTGCCCTGGTGCAGCAGGCGCGGCGCAACCCGCTGGGCCAGCAGTTCGACCCGCGGCTGCATCCGCGTATGACGCAGCGAATGCAGGATCTCGCCGGCCAGACCCGCCAGCGCGCCGAGACCGGCGACAACAAGGATGCGCGGCAGAGTTTTGCCCAGCTCGAGAAGATGCTGCCGATGCTGCGCAACGGCGCCGGGGCGGCGTCGGCGCGTCGGCGACAGCGCCAGCAGCAGCGTCAGCGCGGCCGCCAGCAGCTCTCGGCCGTCGGCGACGTGGTGCGCCACGAGGGGGCGCTGCTCGATGCATCGCAGATGCGCGCGCAGGCAGCGCGCCCACCCGACCAACTGGCCTATCCGTTCCGGCCGCTCCTGCCGATGCCGCCCGTGCTCGGGCCGGGTGCGCCGCCCCGAAACGTCGCACCGCTGCCGTCGCCGGAGCAGCGTCGCCGGCAGGCCGCCGCACGTGTGGCCGAACAAAGGATGCAGCAGGCCCTGCGCATGGCGATTGGCGAGGTGATGCAGCAATTCGCCGACCTCACCGGCAGCATTCCACCGAATCTGGGCGCCGCCGACGCGGCGATGCGCGCGGCCGGCGACGCCCTGGCGCGCGGACGCGACAGCGCCGCCGTGGCGGCGGAGCGCAGCGCGATCGCCGCCTTGCAGAAGGGCGGCCAGGCGATGAGCCAGCAGCTTGCCCGCCAGTTCGGCCGCAGCGGCCAGCGCGGCGAAGGGCAGCAGCCGGGTGGCTGGGGCGGTGGCCGCCAGTTCGGCCAGGGCCAGGGCGGCATGGGGTTCGGTGACCCGTGGGGCTTCGGCCGCGGTCGCCATCCGCAGGCCGGCCATTCGCTCGATCCGTTGGGGCGGAGCACCCAGGACGGCACCGGCGGCGCTGCCAACAACGGCGATGTTCGCATTCCCGCCAAGATGGAACACATGCGCGCCCGCGATATCGAGCAGGAGCTGCGCCGCCGCGATGCCAGTCCGGCGCTCTCGCCGGCGGAGCGCGACTACATCAAGCGGCTGCTGAACACCTTGTAGCGTGGCGGGCGCTGCATCGGGCCCGAACCGGTCGCCGGGGCGACATTCCGTCGCTAGAGCCCGGCGTGCCCGGCGAGCACGTCCGCCAGTCCGTGGATCATGATCTGCACGCCGATGCACATGAGAAGGAACGCAGCAAGGCGTGACAGCGTCTGGCGTGCCGTCGGGCGAAGCCAGCGGGCTATGCGCGGTGCCGAGCCGAAGCTGAGCCAGATCGTGACCGCGACCGCGGCACAGGCGACGGCCAGTCCGGCGAGAAAGCCGACCAGGCCCATGCCCACCGCCGGACGTTCCGCGCCCAGTGCCACCGCCACCGCCATGGTTCCGGGGCCGGTGGTCAGCGGCATGGTCAGCGGATAGAACGCGATCGAGTCCTGCCCGCTGTCGACCGCCTGGTTGGACTTGCGCCGCTCATAGGCTTCCGGCGCGGCCAGCAATTCCCAGGCGCGGACCGCGACCACCGCGCCGCCCGCGAGCCGCAGCGCCGCCAGCGAGATGCCGAAGAAGGTCAGCACATAGGACCCGGCGAAGGCCGAGATCAGCATCACCAGGGCGCCGTAGAAGGCCACCTGGCGTGCGAGTTTCTGTTGCGTGGAAGAACCGAATTCCGCTGTCGTTTCCTGGAAGATGAGCGCCATCCCCAGCGGATTGACGACGGAGAACAACGCGGGGAACGCAAGCAGGAAGGCGCGCAGGGCGATCATGAGGCGGGCCTCTTCCGGGTCCGGGGTCGCGTTCGGGGGCGTGGATCGACGAGACAATCGTGCCGCGAGGTCGGCATCGGCTGCCGCTCGGCGGGCATCGGGCCGATGAACGCCGGGTCGCGCGGCTGCGTCGCGCGTGGCACGCGCGGGCGGGCGTCGTTACGACTCCCGCCCGCGCCTTGCGCGATGCGTCAGTCCTTCGGTCCGAGGAAGTCCCGCTTGCCGATCTCGACGCCATTGTGGCGCAGGATGTTGTAGGTGGTGGCACAGTGAAAGCCGACGTTGGGAATGACGAACCAGGTGAGGTATTTCATGCCCGACATGGTGATGTCGCCGGCGCGCTGGTGCAGGGTGATCTCGCGCTTCTCCGATCCCTCGAGGGCCGCCGGCGAGGCGCCGTCGATGTAGTCGATCGTCCGCTGGATGCGGGCCTTCAGGTCGGCGAAGCTGGTCTCGCCGTCGGCCTCCTTCGGCGGCTCGACGCCGGCGAGGCGGGCGATGCATCCTCGCGCGATGTCGGTCGCGATCTGCACCTGCCGGGTCAGCGCAAACATGTCCGGCGCCAGGCGTGCATTGAGCAGCACGGCCGGGTCGATCTTTTTCGACTCGGCGAACGCCGCGCCCTTGTCGAGCACGGCGGCGAGCGCCGAGAGCTGGCCGCGGAACAGCGGTGCCGCGATATCGTAAAGCGAAACAGTCATCAGAGAGTCCCTCCTTTGCGTCCTGCCGATGCGCCCAGCCGAAGCCGCAGCGCGTTAAGCTTGATGAAGCCCTGGGCGTCGAACTGGTCGTAGGCGCCCTGGTCGTCCTCGAAGGTGACGAGGTCCTGCGAATAGAGCGAGTACGGCGAGGAACGGCCGATGACGCTCGTGTTGCCCTTGTAGAGCTTGAGCCGCACCGTGCCGCTGACGAATTCCTGCGACTTGTCGATGGCGGCCTGCAGCATCTCGCGCTCGGGCGAAAACCAGAAGCCGTAATAGATCAGCTCGGCGTATTTCGGCATCAGCTCGTCCTTGAGGTGCGCGGCGCCGCGATCGAGCGTGATCGATTCGATGCCGCGGTGCGCGGCGAGCAGGATGGTGCCGCCCGGCGTCTCGTACATACCGCGCGATTTCATGCCGACGTAGCGGTTCTCGACCAGATCGAGCCGACCGATACCGTGCTT
>JAGWQN010000005.1 GCA_028869995.1 Rhodospirillales bacterium | reverse complement strand
TCAGACAAGCGCCTATTCTCGAGCCGGCCAACCCGAGATGTATTGCTTTCATACCAGATCTTGTAACTGCACTCCACCTAGCGCACTATTTCGAGCATTTCTATTAGTCCAGCGACTGTCGGACTCTCAATGGAATGCCTAGCCTTCGCGCCAGACTCCTGTTGCTTTGGATTGTGGCTGCGATAGCCGCGGTCTCCGTGTCTGTGCTGCTTGCGAAGAGCGCCCACGAGGTCCGTTCGGCCACCGGAGCTCGCGTCGGGGCGATGCTCGACAATGTGTGCGCGGCGCTCGCTCATCGATACAGCTTTTACGTGAGCGGCTGGGCTGGCCCGGATACGGTTGATAGGCGGTTCCGCCGTGATCTCACCGAGATTGCTTCCGTGGCCATATCTGGGTTTCCCGAAGGCACCGGAGGCTTTTTGCACGACGGAGAGATCCTGGCCGCCGCGCCGGCACCCCCTCCTGGTCCGGCGCTACCGGCGCTCCGCGCTGCGGCTGTGAGCGCCCTCTCCAACGCGACTGGCGCCGCGGCAACGGTCGACCTCGGGCAAGCTCGGCTGGCCCTTCGCACGTGTGCTCTGGGCGGGCCGGTACCTGGCTTGGTCGGCTTCGCCATGAGGCCGCTGCCAGCCACCGGGGAGGGTGGCGCCCTCCGACTCGGTCTTGCTGCGCTGCTAGCGCTGATGCTCGCGTTGACCGCTGGGCTCGGATGGGTGCTCGCGAGCATCGGGCACCGGGCCCGCGCCATCGAATCCGCTCTTGCGACCGTCGGCGATGCGGGTCTGCCACATCTCGGCCACACGGGAGAAACGGCGTTCGACCGCATCATCACTGCCCTGAATGAAGCGGGCGAACGCTTACGTTCGGCCGAGGCAGCCCGCGCAGCGCTTGCGGCGCAGATAGCCGGCAGTGAACGTCTCGCGGCTCTCGGACGCGTCGCAGCCGGGGTTGCTCATGAAATCCGCAATCCGCTCGCTGCTATGCGATTACGCGTCGAGGGATTACCTGCAAGCGAACACGTTCGCGCCCACGCTCTTTTGACGCAAATCGCGCGCATAGACCGGCTGTTGAACGAGTTGCTATCGGTCACGCAGACGCCGGTGCCCCATCCCCTTCTCTCCGACCTCAATCTTCTAGTGGGCGAGGTTGCTGCCGCTCACGCTCCGGCCGAGGTCAAGAACGCTGTAGGTACAGCAATCCTCGACCCGGAATTGACGCGTCGTATCCTCGATAATTTAGTGTCGAACGCCCGGCAGGCCTCTCCCCCGGGCATGCCTGTGCGCATCGACGTATCGCATGACGCGAAGTGGTTGCGGATCAGCATTGAAGATGACGGGCCAGGCGTCGACCCAGATATCGGTGACCGGATCTTCGAGCCCTTTGTCACGGGACGTGCCGACGGCACAGGACTCGGACTGACCATCGCGCGCGAACTAGCCGAGGCACAAGGCGGAACACTACGACTGGCGCCCTCCGCACGCGGCGCCCGTTTTGAGCTTGCCCTGCCGTGGAGCGACGTCTGATGGCCCGCGTCTTGATTGTCGACGACGATGATGGTTTGCGCGAAAGTCTCACGGAGGCACTTCTCGAGCTTGGTCATACCGCGGAGGCGGCGCCGAATGGATCCTCGGGCTTGGCGAGGATCCGCAAAGGAGGGCTTGATGCCGTCCTGCTGGACCTGCGGATGCCAGAAATGGACGGGATCGCCTTGCTGCGCGCACTCGAAGGCGTCGAGGCACCTCCCATCGCGGTTCTGACCGCCGTTCCAACGGCGGCCAATACGATCGAGGCAATTCGACTGGGCGCGTTCGATCACCTTGCCAAGCCCGTCGGCCGCGCGGCGCTTCAGGCGCTGATCGGGCGCATGCTGGCGCTCCCCGCAGCAAGGACCGGAGCGATACCGAAAGCCATGCACGAGGAGATCGTTGCGATTTCTGAGTCGATGCGGGACGTGATGAAGGCCATCGGACGCCTTGCAGACTCGCCAACGACCGTCCTGATTACGGGCGAGACGGGAACGGGCAAGGAGATTGTCGCTCGGGCCATACACCGATACGGCAGCCGCTCTGACCGCGCATTCGTAGCGGTCAACTGTGCAGCGATTCCCGTGGGATTGCTCGAATCGGAACTTTTCGGCCACCGTCGCGGGGCCTTTACTGGCGCCGTGGCCGATGCTGCCGGGAGCATCCGATCTGCCGATGGCGGCACACTGTTCCTCGATGAGATCGGCGACATGGATGCGGTAATGCAGGCAAAGCTCTTACGCGTGCTGGAGACACGCGAAGTTGTACCGGTCGGCGGCAACCGCGCCGTCGCCGTCGATGTCCGCTTTATCGCCGCGACCCACCAAGCCTTGGCGCAGCGTGTGGCCGAGGGCAAGTTTCGAGAAGATCTCTATTACCGCCTCAGCGTCGTGCCACTCCATCTTCCCCCCTTACGTGAGCGAGCGGCGGACATCCTCCCTCTCGCGGAACGTTTTCTCGGACACGGACGGACGCTTTCGGCCGGTGCCACTGCACGCCTGACAACCTATGCCTGGCCGGGCAATGTGCGCGAACTGCGCAATGCCATTGACCGTGCGGCGACCCTCGTCCCGGGCAACATGATCGAGGCGTACGACCTTGATTTCCTGGGGGACGCCGGCCAGGTCCGGGCACCGGAGCCAAAAACTCTCGCGGAGGAAATAGCGATGCTCGAGGCCAGGTTAATCCGCGAAGCGCTGGAAGCCGCACGCGGGAATCGTACCGAAGCAGCGCGACGGCTCGGGATACATCGGCAGCTCCTTTATGAAAAGCTTCGCCGGGCTTCCCCATGACTGTCCGAAGAACGGACGGCACGTGTCGCAAAGACTGACGGTTCTAAACCAGCCGCTTGGTATATTTTACATATTTATCAATATGTTAGCCTTTGGCACGCCACATGCAGAACCCATCCCGCCGGGCAACGACGCCCGGCCGAACGGAGATGAAAATGGCGTTCTTCAAGACAACCTTGCTAGCGGCAACCGCCAGCGTCGGTCTGGCGTTGCCGGCGTTTGCTCAGGGTGCTGGTCCCTTCGATCCGAACCAGCTTCCAGCCGTCAGCGGCCGGGTATCAACCTATACGATTACGCCGCGCGGCGACGTTGATGGATTTCTGTTGGCCAACGGAATCGAGGTGCTCGTCCCCCCCTTTGACAGCACCGCCCTCGTCTATGTCATCAGGCCCGGCGACAGCGTGACGGTTCATGGCTTGCGCACGCGCAATGGAGCCATGGTCGCGGCGATGAGCGTCACCAACGACGCCACCCACGCCAGCATCACTGTGGAGCGGCTTCGGCGCGGGCACCATTGGTTCGGCCAGACGCTACAGGCAGCCGGCGTCATCAAAACCATACTCCACGATCCGAGTGGCCGGGAGAACGGCGTGGTGCTTGCGGATGGCACGCAGGTGCGCCTGCCACCCCACGACGCCGCGCGCATGACCGACATTCTGGCGATCGGCAAGAAAATTACGGTGAAGGGCATGGGGTACCAGGGTCCGCTCGGTCGCATGATTGCAGCGCGCTCGATCGGTCCGGACTCTGAGCACATGACCGAGATACGCCCGCCACACCCACGGTCTCTCGGTGAGAAGTGGCGCCAGCATGGGCCACATCGGTTCGGTGATGGTCCGCAAGCCAGTCCGGTTGGCCCATCGCCCTCGGGAGGCTAACTACCTGCTACCCGCCCGCTGCCATTTCCTCGAGGATGGCGCGGGCGGCTGCAGCAGGATCGTCGGCAGCGATCACCGGGCGGCCCACGACAAGGTAATCGGAGCCGTTGGCCAGCGCTTCGGCGGGCGTCGCAACCCGTATCTGATCGCCCTTGGCCGCGCCGGCGGGGCGGATCCCTGGCGTCACCACCAGAAGCCTCTCGCTTCCCGCCGCCGCCCGCAAGGCGCGCGGATCATCAGCAGCGGAGGCGACAATGCCATGTACACCACAGATAACGGCTTGCCGCGCTCGCCGGCGAACCAGGGCATCGACACCTTCAGCATAACCCGCCTCACGGAGTGCGTCATCGTCGAGGCTGGTCAGCACGGTAATCCCAAGAATGCGGATGGCCGAATCTGCGGCACCCCGTACCGCGGCCGCCATGACCTGCGGTTCCGCATGAACCGTGACGAAGCTTGCGCCCCGCTCGGCGGCACGCGCCACTCCTTGTTCGACGGTCTGGCCGATGTCGTGGAGCTTCACATCGAGAAACAGCTCGCGCCCACCGGTCGTCAGGTCGCGAATGAGCGCCTCGGCTCCATCCGCATAAGCGAGCCAAGGACCTATTTTGTAAAATGAAACGATGCCATCAAGACGGTCGATGATCTTCCGTGCCGCAGCGACGGTAGAAACATCCAGGCCGACGATCAGGCGCCGTGACAGCTCGTGTGGCACAACGCGCGCCGCTTGCGGGTTTTTCATGCGACTCATTAGCGCAGGATCAGTGGCCGCAGGCCGCAGGTCAACTATCAGTATCGCTCGGGGGTGCTACACCCAATGGCCCGGAACCCAGAAACCTCGCCAATTATAATGACCGGGGACCCAATGAGCAGCCGGACGGGGGGGGAGCGGTCGCTCGATCACGCAACCACCGAGAACAAGAGCCGACAGCAACAGCGCTATGGCTGCTGGAAGGTTTCGCAAGCCTTTCACGTTCCTCTCCTCAAGGCGTACGGCCAAGCGCCAGACTTCATTTAATCGGCGATGAGCTGCTGCCGGGGCCTGTGGGGCTTCGCTCATACGTGAGGCCGATGCAACGCCGGATGACGCGCGGCCCCATCCACGCACTGCGACGACAGGCCAAGCTGAGTGCAGACGTTGATGACATGTAGTCCCCGTTGACGACCTCGCATTCGCGTTCTTGCCGATCCGCGAGAATGACGCGATGGCGGCCACGTTTCAGCGTCCGTGTTACGGGACGATTGCGGTTGCGTAGCAGCAGGTTTCAGGGTGTCGAACCGGCCCCACTGTCTCAAAAACGGCAGCTTGGATTATTGTGGCGTGACGTCACTCGGGCCCATGATCGCCCCAATAGCCGCGACCTGCGATGCATTCCAACGAGATGAGCCTAGTGGCCGAGATCGACCGCGACGGTGCGCCGCGCGGCGGCAGCGCTGTGACGCCTTGGTGGAGCTTCACCAAGACGCTGATCGCTGCGGCCACGATGCGTCTCGTCGAACGAAGGAAAGTCTCT
>JAGWQN010000059.1 GCA_028869995.1 Rhodospirillales bacterium | reverse complement strand
GCTCCTGCCCGCGGCACCGGACTGGCGGTGGTTGCTCGATAGAAACGACTCGCCCTGGTACGCCGGCCATCGGCTGTATCGCCAGAGCCGTCCCGGCGACTGGGCGCCGGCCATCGCCGCCATCGCCCGAGATCTCGCGCAAAGCCACCCGGCCGCGGTCGCGACCAGCCCGGCCCGGCCCGCCTGCGTGGGCGGCGAGCGGAGCGCCTCGATGCAGGTGGCCGCGACCTCCTGAGTGTCGTCGCTCCGCTCGCGGCCCCTGTGGCCGACGCCCCTATGGCCGACGCCCCGCGTGCCCGAATCCCCGGCTCAGGCGACGAGCTTGTCCACCTCCGCCGGCGCCATGCGCGTCGCCTTCTCGAAATCGCCGAGAAGCGTCTCGGTGATCGCGCTCGGGGTGAACGTGTGGCCGGCAATCTCGCGCACGGGCGTGATCTCGGCCGCCGTCCCCGCCAGGAACACTTCCGTCACCTTGGGCAGTTCCTCATAGAGGATCGGACGTTCCACCACCTTGATCTGCCGGTGCTTGGCCAGCGCCATCACGGTGCGGCGGGTGATCCCGTCAAGGAAGCAATCCGGGGTGGGGGTGTGCAGTTCGCCGTCGATGACCAGGAAGACATTGGCCCCGGTCGCCTCGGCGATGCGCCCGCGCCAGTCGAGCATCAGGGCATCGTCGAAGCCCTGCGCCTCGGCCGCGTGCTTGGAAAGCGTGCCGATCATGTAGAGCCCCGCGGCCTTGGAGGCCGTCGGTGCTGTTTCCGGATGCGGGCGCTTCCATTCCGCGAGGCCGAGCCGCACACCCTTCATGCGGTTGTCGCCGAACAGGTTGGGCCAGGCCCAGGTGGCGATGGCGAGGTGGATCCTGGTCTGTTGTGCCGACACCGAAAGCTGTTCGGCTCCGCGCCAGGCGATCGGGCGAACATAGGCATCGGTCAGGCCGTTCGCCTTGACCACTGCCTTGCAGGCTTCGTCGATCTGCTCGGCGGTCCATGGGATCTCGAAGCCGAGGATACGCCCGGAGTTCAGCAGGCGCTCGGTATGCGTGCGCAGTCGGAAGATGTTGCCGGCATAGGCGCGTTCCCCTTCGAAGACGCCCGAGGCATAGTGCAGCCCGTGCGACAGCACGTGCAGCTTGGCGTCGCGCCATGGCACCATCGTGCCATCGAGCCAGATCTGCCCGTCACGATCGTCGAAAGGAACCAGAGCCATGGCGCAGCCTCCTTATAACTTTATTGCGTGTGTCGTTGTGACGGTATAATTCGACCCTGTACGCGTCAACAATCCTGACCCAAAATCCCGTTATGCCAGCCATGCCGGAATCCACCTCCGCAACCGTCTCGCCCGCGAATCAGGCGATCCACCCGCCTGCCGGGGCCGCGCTGCTCTATCTGCGCGAAGAGGAGCTTCGTGCCGCCCAGGATCTGCTCTTCTTTGCCTATCGCGACTTCACCGGCGCCGCGGATTCGATGCTCGAGGAGCTCGGCTTCGGGCGGGCCCATCACCGCGCGCTACACTTCATCGGCCGCCATCCCGGTCTCGCCGTCAGCGACCTGCTGGGGATCCTGCGCATCACCAAGCAGTCGCTCGCCCGCGTGCTGGGCCTGCTGGTGGCCAAGGGGCTTGTCGAGCAGCGCCCCGGCCGTGACGACCGGCGCCAGCGGCTGCTTTACCTGACCGATTCCGGCCGCGCCCTGGAACGCCAGGTCTTCGAGCGCCAGCGCGAGCAACTCGCCCGCGCCTATCGCGACGCCGGGCCGCAGGCCGTCGAGGGGTTCAGGCGGGTGCTGCGCGGCATCGCCAACCAGCAGGGCCGCGCCTGGCTCGATCGCGCCGATCGTCCCGCGCGCCCATGATCGCACGGTCCCTCCCTTCGCGGCATGGGAATCCGCGGTGAGCGGCGGCGCCGTTGACGAGGAGGCCCTGGTGCTGGTTGTGGACGACGACCAGCGGCTGCGGACGTTGCTCGCACGCTATCTTGCGGAACACGGTTTTCGGGTCATCGCCGCCGAAAATGCCGCCGAAGCACGTGCGCGGCTCGCCGTGATCGAGCCCGAGGTGATGGTTCTCGACATCTCGATGCCCGGCGAAGACGGGCTCACCCTCACCCAGTCGCTCCGAGCCGCCCGCGCGCGGGTCCCGATCCTGTTGCTGACGGCGCGCGGCGCGCCGGAGGACCGGATCGCCGGCTTCGAGGCCGGCGCAGACGACTACCTGCCCAAGCCCTTCGAGCCGCGGGAGTTGCTGCTGCGTCTGCGTGCGCTGATGCGCCGTTCCACACCCGTCACCGCCGAGGCGCGGGCAGCCATTCGTCTCGGACCGCTGAGCTTCGATGCCGCCCGAGGAGAGTTGTCCGGACCTGCGGGTGTCGTCCGGCTCACCGGGGGCGAGACGGCGCTGCTCACGGAACTGGCGCGCCATGCCGGCGAGGCCCTCTCCCGCGAGGCGATCGCGGCGGCCCTGGGCATGGACGACGCGAGCGAACGCGCGATCGACGTTCAGGTCACGCGTCTTCGGCGCAAGATCGAGCCGGACCCGCGCGAACCCCGTTTCCTGTTCACCGTCCGCGGCCGCGGCTATGTGCTGAAGCCGGGCAACTGAGGCCGGGGAAGCAGCGAGGACATGGGCAGCCATCGGGACCGAGGCACATGAGCGAACTGGGCTTCGATCCCGAACGTCTCGCCATGTTCCTGCGAACCCGCCTGCCCGGCGCGAGCGGTCCGGCTCGCCTCGCGCGCATCGGCGCCGGCCAGTCGAACCCCACCTTCCTGCTCGATATCGGCGAGCGCCGCCTGGTGCTTCGCAAGAAGCCGCCGGGAACGATCCTGCCCTCGGCCCACGCCGTCGAACGCGAAGCCCGCGTCCTGCAGGCCCTGGCCGAAAGCCGCGTGCCGGTCCCGCCGGTGGTGCTGGCCGAGCCCAGCAGCGAAGTGATCGGTACGCCGTTCTACCTGATGGAACGCCTCGAGGGCCGCGTCATCACCGACAATGCCATGCCAGGGGTGGCGCCGTCGGAGCGGCGCGCCATGTTCGTCGCCATGGCGACGACGCTCGCCGCGTTGCACGAACTCGACTGGCGGGCGCTCGGCCTCGGGGATTATGGCCGGCCGGAGGGTTACTATGCCCGCCAGGTCGCACGCTGGACCCGGCAATGGCAGGCCCAGCGTTTCCGCGACCTGCCCGACCTCGAGCGCCTCGCTGTCTGGGTGGACGCGAACCTCCCCGCGGACGACGGCGTGGCGGCGCTGTGCCATGGCGATTTCCGCCTCGGCAACCTGATGTTCCACCCGACGGAGCCGCGGGTCATCGCGGTGCTGGACTGGGAGCTTTCCACCATCGGCCATCCGCTCGCCGACCTCGCCTATTCGGCGCTCGCGTGGCGCAGCACGCCGGCGCAGTTCCAGGGCCTCGCCGGACTGGATCTGGCCAGCCTCGGCCTGCCGTCGGAGGCGGACTACCTTGCCGCCTATGCCGCCGCACGCCGAACGCCGGCCCCCGCACTCACCCGGTTCCACCACGCCTTTGCCGCGTTCCGGTTCGCGGTGATCCTGGAAGGTGTGGCCGCGCGTGCCCGGGCCGGCAATGCTGCCGCGGCAGATGCCGCGCTGGTCGGGGAATTGTCGCGGGATTTCGCCGCCATCGGGCTCGCCGCCACAGATTGAGCGACAGGCCCTTGCCAAGGGGCTCCGGTTGCGTTTCGAGTCGGCGAAACGCTGCCGGAAACACCCCCAATGCATCGTCCCTGGCTCGCTGCCCTGCTGCTGCCCAGCCTCCTGCTCGTCGCCGCCTGCACCCCGGGCGCCGACCTCAAGCCCCTTGCCGCCGTCCAGCAGGCCAGCTACCGGCTCGGCGCTGGCGATCAGATCCGCATGCTGACGTATGGCGAGGACGCGCTGTCGGAGATTTTCCGCGTCAACGCCGAAGGCAATATCTCGGTCCCGCTGCTGGGCGACGTGCACGCAGCCGGCCTCACCACCGACCAGCTCGCGACCGAAGTCTCGCACATCCTCTCGCAGCGCGACCTGATGAAAGGTGCGGTGATCGCGGTCGAGGTCGTCGCCTACCGTCCCGTTTTCGTGCTGGGTGAGGTCAACAAGCCAGGCCCCTACCCCTACCAGCCGGGCATGACGGTGCAGCAGGCGGCGGCGATGGCAGGCGGCTACACCTACCGCGCGTTCAAGCCCTATGCGGAAGTGACGCGCCGCGAGCACGGTCACGCGGTCGAGGGCCGGCTGCCGCCGCTCGCGCCGGTGCTGCCCAACGATACGATCACCATCCTCGAACGCTATTTCTGATGTTCCCGCCCCCCTGATGCTGCTGGAGCGCGCCGAGTTCGCCGAGCTTGCCGACCTCGCCGCCCACCGCGAGGCATGCTGGCAGCACCAGCGCGAGTATGTGCTGGCCAACTCGCCGCTGCTGCGGCGAGCCTGGTCCGGCCAGATGCCGCCGTTACGCCTGGAAGCGCTCGCCGAGCTGCCGCTGATCGACAAGGAGATGCTGCGCGCGAGCCAGCGCGAGCACCCGCCCTTCGGCGACTATCTCGCCTCCCCTCCCGAGCGCATCGCGCGCGTCCATCGAACCTCCGGGACCTCCGGCACGGCGATGAACCTCGCCCTGTCCGCCGCCGATGCGCAGCAGACGGCGGTCGTCGGCGCCCGCGCGCAGTCAGCGGCCGGGCTCGGGCCCGGCCATCGCGTGGTTCATTGCCTCAACTACCGGCTCTGGATGGGCGGCTACACCGACCATGCGACCCTGGAGGCGACAGGCGCCAGCGTCGTACCGTTCGGCGTGGGTGAGTCCTCGTTACTCATCCGCACCATTCTCGAACTCGGCATCACCGCCATTTCCTGCACGCCCTCCTATCCCGCGGTGTTGGAGCGCACGATGGCCGAGCACTTCCCGGACCTGCGACCGCGTGACCTGGGGTTGAAACTGGGCCTGTTTGGCGGCGAGCCCGGGCTCGACGATCCCTCCCTGCGCGCCCGGCTCGCGGCCACCTGGGGCTTCGCACCGCGCAATGCGAATTACGGCGTGAGCGACGTGTTCTGTAACTTCGCGGGCCAGACCGAGCAGAATGACGACCTGCATTTCATGGCGCTCGACGTTCTGCATCCGCAGCTGATCGACCCCGCGAGCGGCAACGAGCTGGCGTGGCAGGAGGGCCAGCGCGGCGAACTCGTGCTCACGCATCTCGCGCGCGAATGCCAACCGCTCGTACGCTTTCGCACCGGCGACGTCATCGTGCTGACCGGGCTGGGCCGCGCGGCCTGCGGCCGCACCGCGCCACGCTTCCGCGTCGTCGGGCGCAGCGACGATATGGTGGTGGTACGCGGCATCAACGCGTTTCCCGCCCAGGTGGCCGCAGTCCTCACGCGCGAGCCCGCGCTCAGCGGGGAGTACCGCATCGTGCTTGCAGCCCCCCCGCCCTACGACGTGCTGCCGGTCGAGGCCGAACTGGCGCAGGGCATCGCCCCCGAACCCGGGCTCGCGGAGGCGGTCGCCGCGTCGATCAAGCGTGAGATGGGGCTGTCGGCCAGGGTGACGCTGCTCCCCTTCGGCACCCTGCCCCGCACCGAAGGCAAGACCCGCCGGCTGATCAGGGCCGGTTGATCAGGGGCGATGCATCAGGGAGGAAATGGCATGGACGCGACGGTGCTGACCGAGGACATGGCGGGCGGTGTGCGGGTGGTGACACTCAATCGGCCGCACCGGCTCAACGCGATCACGCCGGCGCTGCTCGAGGGCCTGATCGCCGCGCTGCGCGCCGCGGATGCGGATCCCGCCGTTCGCTGCATCGTGCTGACCGGCGCGGGCCGCGCCTTCTGCGCCGGCGACGACCTCAAGGAGTTCGAATCCCAGGCAGCGGGCGAGGCAGCGACCACTGCCTATATCGAGCGCATCCAGGATGTCACCCGCGCGATGCTGCTCGGCGACACGCCCGTGATCGGCGCCATCCGCGGCTGGGCGGCAGGCGGCGGGCTGGAATGGGTCATCAACTGCGATCTCGCCATCGCCGCCAGCGGAACGCGGTTCTTTTTCCCCGAGATCGGGCTGGGCGTGTTCGTAACGGGTGGTGTCACGTATCTGCTGCCGCGCCTGGTAGGGCTGGCCCGAGCGCGCGACATGATCCTGCTCGGCGAGAAATTCGATGCGGACCAGGCGCTGGCCTGGGGATTGCTGCACAAGGTGGTGCCGGACGCATCGCTGATGGAGGAGGCGCTGGCGCTGGCGCGCCGCGTGGCCAGCCTGCCGGCGGGACCGGTGCGCGCACTGCGCCGCATCCTCGCGCACCAGGCGGACGGGCTCGCGGCTGCGATGCAGGCCGAGACGGAGGCGACCGTGGCGGGCTTTCTCGACCCCGAAACGGCGAACCGGACAGCGGCCTTCGGCAAGGCCTGAGCCCCATGGGTCAAGCGCGGACGGCGCGGCCCTCATAGAACCAGCTGTGGGTCGGCGGACCGCCCGCCGGCCGTTGCTCCAACCGGGCGATGCGCAGCCCGGATGCCGCGACCAGCGCATCGATGCGCCGGTTGAGATGGCAGCCGCCGGCGATGCAGCCCCAGGGGCGATCCAGCCGGTCCTGCCAGCGCGCGACCGCGGGCGCCGGCGAGCGCCCGTGCTCGACAAACAGCAACGATCCGCCCGGCCGCAGCACCCGGCGCATCTCGGCAAGAGCGCGGGCGGCGTCCGGCACGGTGCACAGCGTCCAGGTAGTCACCACCGTATCCACGCTCGCATCGGCGAGCGGCAGCGTCTCGGCCGAGCCTTCGAGCAGCGTCACCGCTCGCCCGGCGGCGCGGCGATGCGCGATCGCGAGCAGTTCCGCCGACGGATCGATGCCGATGACCTCGCGGACGGCCGCGCCGTAATGCGCAAGATTGAGCCCCGAGCCGATGCCGATCTCGAGCACCCGGCCCTCGGCCGCACCCGCGACACGCTCGCGATAGGGCGTGGTGAGATGACTGCGCATCACCAGATCGAGCACCCGCGGCAGCACGTGCCGGGCATAGAAACTCACCGTGCGGCTTCCTGCCTTGCCGCGGCCCGCCGCAGCGCATCGACCACCGCGCCGGAGGTCAGCAACTCTGGCAGCGCGATGCCCTGCGGCGCTCCCGGGCCGTAGACGACGTCGAGCGGCACCCCGAAGCGGCGGAAATGCGCGAGAAAGGCGGCGATCACGGGATCGGGCCGGGTCCAGTCCGCCTGCATCGCGACGATCCCCGTTTCCCGCAGCATGCCCGCAACCGGCGCCTGGTCGAGCACAGCAATCTCATTGGCCTTGCAGGTGAGGCACCAGGCCGCGGTCACATTGACGAAGACCGTCTTGTTGGTGGCGACCAGCGCCGGGATCGCCTGTGGGTTGAACCGGCGCCATGCGGTGGTGCCGGCGGCGACCGGCCGATACAAGGCTGGCGCGGCCAGCGCCAGCAGCGCGGCCACCAGCGCGCCGATGGTGGCAAAGCGCGGCCGCCAGGCCAGCAGCGCCAGCAGCACGCCGAGCGCCGCGGCCGCGAGCAACGCGGCGCGCATCCCCGCCTCGAAGGAGAGCACCCAGAGCAGCCAGGCGCTGGTAGCGAGCAGCCCGACCCCGAAGAAGCGGCGCATCCAAAGCATCCAGCGCCCGGGGCGCGGCAGGAACGCGACGATTCCCGGCGCCGCGGCGGCGGCCAGGAACGGCGCGGCCATGCCCAGCCCCATCGTGCCCAGCACGGCCACGATCACCACCGCGCCGCGGGTGAAGGCAAAGCCCAGCGCGGTGCCGACGAAAGGCGCCGTACAGGAGGACGCCAGGATGGTGGCGAAGGCTCCCGTCAGAAACGCGCCCCAGTGACCACCCGCGCTGGCGGACGGCGGGCCCGACGTCGAGAGCGCTCCGAATTCCAGCACGCCGAACAGGCCCGCCGCGAACAGGGTCGTCGCCAGCGCCATCGCGGCGAGAAACCACGGCGACTGGAACTGGATGCCCCAGCCGATCGCCGTTCCCGCGGCCCTCAACCCCGCCAGCGCGACGGACATCGCCAGGAAGGAGGCGACGATCCCGGCCGCGGACGCCAGCATGCTGGCGCGGGCGGCACGCCGCTCCGCCCCCGCATACCGCAGGAGCGCCATCAACTTGAGCGAGATGACCGGCAGCACGCAGGGCATCAGGTTCAGGACCAGGCCGCCAGCAAAGGCAATGGCGAGGATCGCGGCCAGCGAGGTTCCGCCAGGCATCGCCAACGGGGCACCGGCGCCGACCGTTGCGCCCAGAGCCGCCACACGTGCGCCATCGACCAGGGTGAAGCGGAGCTTCCGGCCCGCGAGGGCGGCAACCTTGGCCCCCGGTGCCGGCAGGCGCACCAGGGCTGTATGCCCCGAGGCGGTAACGGCAATCCGGGGGGGAACGGGTGAGCCCGCACCATCGAGAAACAGGTCGGGCGCGATGAAGCCTGCGGTCGACACGAGCCGGAGCGAAACCAGCGCCCCCTTGCCGTCGGTGGCGGGGGAAACCACCGCGCGCGCGACCCGGATGCCGGCCGCCGCGACGGGCACCCGCGCCTGGGCTGCGGCGATCAGGGCCGCGTGTCGGCCCGGCGTGGCGAGGCCGGCAGGCAGGTCGAGCACGAGATCCGCATGGATCGGCACGCACACCGCCTGGCACGAAGCGTAGTCGAGTTGCGCATGCAGATGCAGGGGCTGGCCGGGATGCTCCAGGGTCACGGCAACCGGGAGCACGACGCCGTTGTCGTAGCCCAGCGTCAACAGGCCGGCGACTGCCGGCAGTCGCGTAGGCACCGGGAACTCCACCCGCGCCGAGCGCAGGTTGCGCGAGCCCTTCCACGAAACAGTCGGCGGGATGCCGGCGTCACCGGGCGTTTGCCAGTACGTGTGCCAGCCCTTCGGCAGGCGGATCTGGATGGCCGCATCCACGGTCTCCGCAGAGCCCGTCGCCTCGGTCGCGGCAAGGAGCCGCGCCGCGCCTTTCGCCTGCTGGTCCCAGGATCCGGCGGCCGCGCGCGCCCCGCCCGCGATCGCTCCCAGGGCCAGAACCGCAAGGAGGGGCACCGCGGAGAGGCGCATGAACCGCATGGCGCTCATACGGCCGCCGCTGGCCGCTGGTTACACTCGCTGCTCGATCGGCACGAAAACCCGGTTCTCCGGCCCGGTGTAGTTCGCCGTGGGACGGATAATCTTGCCGTCGATGCGTTGCTCGATGACATGGGCTGCCCAGCCGCTGGTGCGTGCGATGACGAAGAGCGGCGTGAACATCGCCGTCGGCACACCCATCATGTGGTAGGAGACGGCGCTGTACCAATCGAGGTTGGCGAACATCTTCTTGGTGTCGGCCATGACCTCCTCGATGCGTTCGGCGATCGAGAACATCTTCATCGAGCCGGCTTCTTCCGAAAGACGCCGGGCCACGCCCTTGATGACGATGTTGCGGGGGTCGGCAATTGTATAGACGGGATGGCCAAAGCCGATAACGACTTCCTTCGCGGCGACGCGCGCGCGGATATCCGCCTCCGCCTCGTCAGGCGTGTCGTAGCGCTTCTGCACCTCGAACGAGACCTCGTTGGCGCCGCCATGCTTCGGCCCGCGCAACGCGGCAATGCCGCCGGTGATCGCCGAGTACATGTCCGACCCCGTGCCGGCGACGACGCGGCAGGCGAAGGTCGAGGCGTTGAACTCGTGCTCGGCATAGAGGTTGAGGGAGGTATGCATGGCCCGCACCCAGGAAGAGCGCGGCGCCCGGCCGTGCAGCAGGTGCAGGAAATGCCCGCCGAGGGAATCGTCATCCGTCTCGACCTCGATGCGCCGGCCGTGATGCGACCAATGGTACCAGATCAGCAGCATCGAGCCGAGCGAGGCCATGAGCCGGTCCGCAATGTCGCGCGCGCCCGGGGCGGCATGGTCCGGTGCTTCCGGCAGGACGCAGCCGAGAGCCGAAACGCCGGTGCGCATCGCATCCATCGGGTGGGACGCGGCCGGCAGTTGCTCGAGGACCGAGCGCACCGCCGCGGGCACGCCGCGCAGCGCCTTCAGCTTGGCCGTATAGGCCGCAAGTTCCGCACGGTTGGGAAAGCTGCCGTGGACCAGGAGATGGGCGATCTCCTCGAAAGTGCAGACATCGGCGACGTCGAGGATGTCGTAGCCGCGATAATGCAGGTCGTTGCCGGAACGCCCGACGGTGCAAAGCGCGGTGTTGCCGGCGGCGATCCCCGAAAGCGCGACAGACTTCTTGGGCTTGTTGACGGGAACGGTCTCGTTCATGCGGCTGCTCCTCGGTTAGCCTTCGGCTCCTACCCCCTGCCGCGCCGGTTGGCGAGGGGGTTGCCCACTCAGGGGGACATGGGCAGGCTGGGCGCCCAATCAACGCACGGGACGGGATGGCGATGAACAAGGAACTGCTGGACGACCTGTGCGGGGACCTCGCCGAGCTCACCGAGATCCGCCGCGACATCCACGCGCATCCCGAAATGGGTATGGAGGAGGTGCGGACGTCGGCCCTGGTGGCGGCGAAGCTGCGCGACTGGGGCATCGAGGTCACGACCGGCGTTGGCCGGACCGGCGTTGTCGGCACCCTGCGCGGTACCCGGCCAGGGCAGCACGCGATCGGCCTGCGTGCGGACATGGATGCGCTCGCGATCCATGAAACGACGGGCAAGCCCTATGCCTCGACGAACCAGGGCACGATGCACGCCTGCGGCCATGACGGCCACACGACGATGCTGCTCGGCGCTGCGAAATATCTCGCCGAACACCGCGATTTCGCCGGCACGGTGAACTTCATCTTCCAGCCGGCCGAGGAAGGCCGGGGTGGCGCGCAGGCGATGCTGACCGACCGCCTCTTCGAGCGTTTCCCCTGCGATTCCGTCTGGGGCATGCACTGCTGGCCGGGCCTGCCGGTAGGCCAGTATGCCCTGCGCAAGGGGCCGACGCTCGCCGGCGGCGGCGGCTGGCGCGTCGTCTTTCGCGGCAATGGCGGGCATGGCGGAGCGGCGGCGCATCTCGCCGCCGATCTCAGCATCGCCCAGGCACAGTTCATCCTGGGGCTGCAGACGATCGTCTCGCGTAGCGTCGCCTCCTACGACACGGCGGTCGTCTCGGTGGGGGCGATCCATGGCGGGTCGATGGACAGCATCAACGTGATGCCGGCGGAAATCGAGATCGGCGGCACGGCTCGGTTTTTCAGCAAGGAGATCCGCGAGCTGATCGAGCGCCGGATCGGCGAACTCGCGGAGCTGTCCGCGAAGATGGTGGGCGCGACAGCGGAAGTCAGGTGCGACTGGGGCTTCGTGCCGCTGATCAATCACGAGGCCGAGACCGACACCGCGACCGAGGTGGCCCGCTCCATCGCCGGCGGCGACGCCGTGCAGCCCATGCGGCCATCGACGGGCGGCGAGGATTTTGCCTTCATGCTGGAGCAGCGCCCCGGCGCCTTCATCATGCTCGGGAACGGCCCGGGCTCAGGCGTGCACACACCCACCTTCGACTTCAATGACGAGGCGATTCCGTACGGTGTCGGCTACTGGGTCAGCCTGGTGCGAAGGGAGCTCGGCGCCGGCTAGCGTAACCTATCTCCAGCTTGGCTGAGCCGGGCAGGCTTAACCAAGCCGGAGGTTGCTCGAGGCGCCGCGCCGGTTCCCCGGCGCGGACACCATCGACCGTCGGCTCAGAGACGCTTGACGACGCAGAGCTTGTTGCCGTCCGGGTCACGCAGATAGGCGAGGTAGAGCTGGCCCGCCGCACCTTGGCGGATACCCGGCGGATCCTCGGCCGAAGAACCGCCATGCGCCACGCCGGCCGTGTGCCAGGCCTTGGCCTGCTCGGGGCTGTCCACCGCAAAGCCGATGGTGCCGCCATTGGCGTGCGTCGCGGGCTTGCCGT
Source organism: Rhodospirillales bacterium (assembly GCA_028869995.1). Classification (GTDB taxonomy): domain Bacteria; phylum Pseudomonadota; class Alphaproteobacteria; order Acetobacterales; family Acetobacteraceae; genus JAJXXT01. The sequence goes on along the minus strand of JAGWQN010000059.1, from coordinate 17,826 downwards.
CGATCGGCCGCGTAACCATGAACCTCCCGCCGTTATGCGCATAAATGAGACGGCCCTTGGCATCGGTCGTCGCCGCCGGGGCGCCCAGTGCCGCGAAGATGGCGTCGTAGAACTTCCTCGAACGCTCGATGTCGTTGCTGCCGACCATGATGTGGCTGAACATGCCGCCCGTTAGCTCCTCGAATGACGTGGCGGCCGATTCCGCCGCGGCGCAAGCCAGCACGGATCGCCGCTTTTGCAAAGCCGGCCGCACGGCATGGCTGGGACGGCTTGAATCTTGCCCGCCTGCCGACGCAGATAGGCCCTCCTGACGGACGCCGACCTTGCCCGATTCCCCCCCGCCGCCGCCCCAAGCCGCCACACCGCTGCTCGCGGTGATCGGGCTGTCGAAGCGCTTCGGCGCCGTGATGGCCAATGCGGACGTGGCGCTGTCGGTCATGAAAGGCGAAATCCACGCGCTGCTCGGCGAGAACGGCGCCGGCAAGTCGACGCTCGTCAAGATGATCTACGGCCTGGTCGAGCCCGATGGAGGCCGTATCGAATGGGAAGGCCGCGAGGTCCGCATTCCCGACCCCAATGCCGCCCGGGCGCTGGGGATCGGGATGGTGTTCCAGCATTTTTCCCAGTTCGAGACCCTGACCGTTGCCGAGAATATCGCTCTCGGGCTCGGCGGGCGGGAGATGCCCGACGCGTTGGCGCCCCGCATCCGCGAAACCGCCGCCCGCTATGGCCTCGCCGTCGATCCCAACCGGCATGTGTTCCATCTCTCGGTCGGCGAGCGCCAGCGTGTCGAGATCCTGCGTTGCCTGATGCAGGCCCCCCAATTGCTCATCCTCGACGAGCCGACCTCGGTGCTGACGCCGCAGGAGGCGCAGTCCCTGTTTACCGTGTTGCGACGGCTGGCCGCGGAAGGCTGCGCCATCCTCTATATCGGCCACAAGCTCGAGGAGATCCGCACGCTCTGCCATACGGCGACCGTGCTGCGCGCTGGGCGCGTCGCCGGCACCTGCGACCCGCGGCTGGTCTCACCCATGGAACTTGCCACCATGATGGTCGGCAGCGAATTGGTGCAGCCGCGCCGACGCACGCACAAGCCGGGGCGGGTCGTCCTCACCGTCAACGACCTGACGCTCGAGCCCGGCGACGCGCACGGAATCCCCCTCCAGGGCGTTCGTTTTGAGTTGCGCGCAGGCGAGATCCTCGGCATCGCAGGCGTTGCCGGGAACGGCCAGAAGGAGCTGCTTGCCGCTCTCTCGGGAGAGCGGTTGAGCCGCCCCTCTGCGATCCGCCTTGGTGCGGAGGCGATCGGCGCACTCGGGCCGGTGGCGCGCCGTCGCGCCGGCCTCGGCTTCATCCCCGAGGAACGGCTCGGCCGCGGTGCGGTGGCGGAGCTCTCGCTCGCCGAAAACAGCATGCTGACACGGCTCGCCTCGCCGGTCGTTGCCGGCGGGCTGGTGCGGCGCGGGGCCGCGCGGGCCCTCGCCAAGCGGTTGATCGAGCGGTTCAAGGTGCGCGCCGCGGGCGTGGGCGCGTCGGCGGGAAGCCTCTCCGGCGGCAACATGCAGAAATTCATCGTCGGCCGGGAGCTCGATGCGCGGCCGCTGGTGCTGCTGGCGGCGCATCCGACCTGGGGCGTGGATGTCGGGGCGACAATTGCGATCCGCCAGGCCCTGCTGGACCTGGCTGCGGCCGGAGCGGGAATCGTCGTCGTCTCGGAGGACCTTGCGGAGCTGTTCGAGATCGCCGACCGGATTGCCGTGCTGTCCTCCGGCCGGCTCGGCGAGGCGGTCGCGCTTTCGCAACTGACGCTGGAGGCCGTCGGCCTGCAGATGACGGGACACGCGACGGCGGAGTGCCTCGATGCGGCTTGAGAAGCGCGAAGCGCCGTCGGCGGCGATGCTGTGGGTGGCGCCGCTGCTGGCCGCCGCCGCCAGCGTGCTGCTGACCGGGCTTCTCTTCGCGGCCCTGCGGGTCAACCCGCTCGCGGCGCTGCGCCTGCTCTATATCGACCCGCTCGCCAACGCGAACGGCGTCGCCGAGCTCGCCCTGAAAATGACGCCGTTGCTGCTGTGCGCGCTCGGCATCGCCATCGGCGGGCGCGCCAACGTCTGGAACATCGGCGCTGAAGGTCAGTTCACCATGGGCGCCGTCGCCGGCGGCGGCATCGCGCTCGTGCTCGGGCCGGGAGGTGGGTGGTACGTGCTGCCGCTCGTGCTGGCCGGCGGGATTGCCGGCGGCATGGCCTGGGCGGCCATTCCCGCAGCACTGCGTGTTGGCGCGAACGCCCATGAAATCCTGACCACGCTGATGCTCAACTATGTCGCTCAGGACATCCTGAGCTGGCTGGTGCACGGGCCGTGGCGCGATCCCCAGGGCTTCAACTTTCCTCAGTCCAAGACCTTTGCCGACGCGGCGACGCTGCCCACGCTCTGGGGCACCCGGCTGACGCCGATTTTCTTCGTCGCCCTGCTGGCCGCGCCCTGCGCGTGGCTGCTGCTGCAGCACACCTCCGCGGGCTACCGCCTGCGGGTCGCGGGATTGGCGCCGGCAGCCGCGCGCTATGCCGGATTTTCGGCGAGCGGCACCGTCTGGCTGTCGCTGCTGATCTCGGGCGGCCTCGCGGGTCTCGCGGGAATCGCGGAGGTATCGGGACCGATCGGGCAATTGCTGCCGACGGTCTCGCCCGGCTATGGCTATGCGGCGATCATCGTTGCCTTCCTGGGTCGGCTCGAGCCGTTCGGCATCGTCGTCGCCTCGGCCCTGATGGCGCTGCTCTATCTCGGCGCCGACGGACTGCAGATGCATCTGCAATTGCCGCTGTCGCTCACGGGCACGCTGCAAGGTATGCTGCTCTTTCTCCTGCTCGCCGCCGATGTTCTGGTGGCGAACCGAATCGTATGGCGGCGGGCGCCATGACGCCGCCGCCGGGTCGCGCGCTGACGGCAGCACGGCATGGCTGAGGGTGTGCTGATCCTCTCGATCGTGGTCGCCACCCTGCGCGCGGCGACGCCCCTGCTGCTCGCCGGCCTCGGCGAGTTGGTGGCGGAACGCTCCGGCGTCCTCAATCTCGGCGTCGAGGGGATGATGCTGATGGGCGCGGCGGCGGGGTTCGCGGTGCGCGCCCTCTCGGGCAACGCGGTGCTGGGCCTCATGGCCGCGATGCTGGCCGGCACCGCCATGGCGGCCGTGTTCGCGTTGCTGACGCTGCGGCTACTGGCCAACCAGGTCGCGACCGGCCTTGCCCTGACAATCTTCGGGATCGGGCTTTCGGCGCTGACGGGGCTGCCCTGGGCAGGGGTGCCCGCGCCCGGCCTCGCCGCGACGATCTGGCCGGGGCTGGCGCACGCGCCGCCGGCCCTGCAGCAGGTGCTGCTGCTGGATCCGCTGGTCTGGGTCGCCTTCGCCTGCGTGTTCGCCGTCGACTGGTTCCTGCGCAGGACCCGTGCCGGCCTCGCGCTGCGCGCCGTGGGCGAGAGCGCGGAAGTGGCGCATGCGCTGGGCACGAAGGTGCTTCGGATCCGCCTGGCCGCCGTGTTGTTCGGCGGCGCGATGGCGGGCCTTGCGGGCGCGGACCTCTCGCTCGCCTACACGCCGATGTGGGCCGAGAACATGACCGCGGGGCGAGGCTGGATTGCGCTGGCCCTCGTGGTCTTCGCGACCTGGAAGCCATGGCGCCTGGTGGCCGGCGCCCTGCTGTTCGGCTTCGTCACGATCGCGCAATTTCAGGCCGAAGCGTTCGGCCTTTCGCTGTCGCCGGACCTTCTCGCCACCCTGCCGTACCTTGCCACGATCGTCGTGCTGGTCCTCATTTCGCGCGACTCGACTCGGCTGCGGCTGGCAGCACCCGCCGCACTCGGCAAACCCTTCCGCCCCACGGATTAGATGGAGATGCGCATGACCAACCTCCCCCGCCGCACCGTGCTCACCGGGGCGCTCGCCAGCCCCGTCCTGCTGACCCGCGCCGCGCGCGCCGCCACGCCGCTCAAGATCGGCTTCGTCTATGTCGCCCCGATCGGCGATGCCGGCTGGACCTACCAGCACGAGCTGGGACGACGCGCCCTGCAGGCCAAGCTGGGCGACAAGGTGAAGACAAGTTACGTCGAGAACGTCAGCGAGGGCGCCGACGCCGAGCGCGTCATCCGGCAGATGGCCGCCGACGGCAACGGGCTGATCTTCACCACGTCCTTCGGTTTCATGAACCCCACCATCAAGGTGGCGCACGCGTTCCCGAAGACGAAGTTCGAGCACTGCACGGGCTATAAGCGGGCGGTGAACGTCGCGACCTATTCCGCACGCTTCTACCAGGGCCGCTTCCTCGCCGGCTTGGTTGCCGGCCACATGAGCAAGAGCGGCGTGATCGGCTACGTCGCGGCGTTCCCGATCCCCGAAGTGGTGCAGGGCATCAACGCGACTCTGCTCGGCGCGCGCAAGGCCAATCCAAAGGCCACGATCAAGGTGGTCTGGACCTCCTCCTGGTTCGATCCGGGTAAGGAACGGGCGGCGGCGGACACGCTGATCAGCCAGGGCGCGGACGTGCTCACGCATCACACCGACAGCCCCGCGGTGGTGCAGGCCGGTGAAGAAAAGGGCGTCTGGACGCTGGGCTACGACAGCGACATGTCCAAATACGGCCCCAAGACCTGCCTCACGGCAACGACGATGATCTGGGACCAATACTACATCAAGCGTGCCGGCATGGTGCTCGACGGCACCTGGAAGAGCACGGATACATGGGGCGGCATCGGCGACGGCATGATCAAGATGGCGCCGCTCAACAAGGCGGTTCCCGCGGCCGTGGCGAAGGAACTCGATATCGCCACGCGCGCCATCGCCTCCGGCCGGTTCAAGCCATTTTTCGGCCCGGTGCTGAACCAGGCGGGGAAAGTGGCGATTCCCGCGGGCCAGGCCCTCACCGACAAGCAGATCCTGAGCATGAACTGGTTTGCGCAGGGTGTCGAAGGCAAGATCTGAGATCAGGCTCGCTGGTTCGGGCGATCTCGACCACGTGGCGGCGCTGACCCGCGCCGCCTACGCGATCCACGAGGGCCTGGACCAGCCGCCACTTCCCGTGAGCGAGGATTACGCGCCGCGGATCGCGCGCGGCGAAGTGTGGCTCGCAGGCGTGGACGGTCTCATCGTCATCGAGACGCACGCCGACCACCTGCTTGTCTTCAGCATCGCGGTGCGGCCGCAGGCCCATGGCACGGGCACCGGCCGCCAGCTGATGGCCTTCGCCGAAGAACGGGCCCGGGCGGGCGGCCACGCCGAGGTGCGGCTTTATACGAACGCCCTGTGGGAACGTAACATCTCGTTCTACAAACGTCTTGGCTACCGGGAGACAGGGCGGCGCAAGAACCCGCTGCGACAGGGCTGGATCCTTGTCGACATGGCCAAGAGCCTGACCTGATCACACGAGCTTGGCACGGTATTCTTCGGGAATCGGAATCGCGCGGCCCGTCGAGCGGGCGATGAAGACGCTGGTAAGCTCTCCCTCGTAGACGACGCGTTCGCCGACCCGCCCGATGACGGCAAACGTCAGCGAGGAACGGCCCAACCTTGCGACCCGCACCTGCGTTGCCAGCATATCGCGCGGCGTGATCGGCGACCGGAACTCGACGGCGACGCGAACAAAGGGGGTGCCGACGCCCCGATCGATGTTCAACTCATACCAATCCGTCCCCAGCCGCGCGCGAAACCAGGCGTCGATCGCCTCCAGCGCGAACTCGACGATACGACCGGTCCAGGCGATGCCGGCGGCGTCCGTATCGGCGAAACGCACCTGGCATCTGTGGACATGGGCAGTCCCGGAAGGAGTGGTGGCGCTGGCGTCCATCAGTAGGTCTCGGCGTGGAACCGCCCGTCGGCACGCAGGACTGCGCGCAGCGCGGGCCAATCGAATCCCGCCTCCCTGCCGACGGCGACGAGAGCCTCGTCGACGCCCGCCTCCAGCCCCTTGAGGCCGCAGAGGAAGACATGGGTCGCAGGTCGGCGAAGCAGTTCTGCAAGCTCCGGACCCCGCGCCGCCATGCGATGCTGGACATACTGGCGCCGCTGGCCCGGCAGGCGCGAAAACACCAGTTCCTGCTCGAGCAGAGTCTTCGGCACTTTCTGCAGCGGACCGAAATACGGCAGCTCCTGCGGCGTTCGCGCGCCAAAGAACAGCCAGAGCCGGCCGGGGCCTCGATGCGCGATGCGGCGGCGGCGTTCGGTAAAACCTCGAAACGGCGCCGCGCCGGTGCCGGTACAGATCATGATGATATCCGCACCCGGATCGTCCGGCATGAGGAACGTCGCGCCGAACGGACCAGTCACGGCGACCTGGTCGCCGAGCTTCAGGTCGCACAGGTAGTTCGAGGCAAGGCCGCGGAAGAGGCTGCCATCCGGTCGCCTTTCGGCAACGCGCTTGACCGTGAGGGCGAGATTGTTGGTGTTGGGCCGTTCGCCATCGCGAGGTGACGCGATCGAATAGAGGCGCATCGCGTATGGCCGGCCAGTGGCATCCTCGCCGGGCGGTGTGATGCCGATGCTCTGCCCCTCGAGGACCGGGAACGGAACCGTGCCGAAATCGAGGATGATGTGCCGCACGTCCGACTCCGCATCGGCCGCCGTGATGCGGAAATTGCCCGTGACGACGGCCGTTATGGGGTTAGCGCGGTTGTAAAGGTTGACGCGCGGCTTGGCCGCTGACGCCGGCGCCCTGGCGTGGCCGCCGGCTCGCTCGTGAGCCGCCGCGAGCAGGGCCGCGACCTCATCGTCGAGCGCATCGATCGTCTCGACATCAGCCGTCGGTGGCGGCAGCTCGGTCCAGGCGAACTGCTGCGCGACCGAAAACGGCTCGCCGACCTGGCGCCAATTGTCGATGGACCCGGTCGGACAAGGAGCGATGCAATCCATGCATGCGTTGCAGATCGATGCATCGACGACGTAGTTGTTGTCGTCATGGGTGATCGCCCCGACGGGGCACGTCGCCTCGCATGTGTTGCAGCGGATGCAGATCTCGGGATCGATCAAATGCTGCTTGATGGCGCCCACGCGAAACCTCCAGCTCGGGACTTTGGCCTCGTTCCCCTTGCCGCGCCGGTCGCGGATCCGGGACCGGACGGTCCCAAGACGAAAGGGGCCGAGCCGGGACCTTAGTCGTGGATCCTCACATATTCGAATTCGCCCGGCTTGCCATCGATTCCGGCCCGCGGCGGCGCGATCCAGGAGGCATACTGTCCCGGCACGGTGACGGGCTTCATCAGGCTCTCGATGAAGGCTCGGTCATCGCTGCCAGGCAGCTGCGCCGGATCGCTCTCGAAACCCGCGAATTCCCCGATCTTTCGGTTGAACGTGACCGCAGGAAGCTCGAGGCGGAATGCGTAGCCCGCCTTCTCGATCGTCTTGTTCCAGCGCCCGACACCACCGAGGCAGTCGGCCACATAGTCGTCGCGCAGGCGCATGTTGAGGGCTGAAAGAGCCGGAACGTCCTCGTTGATGACCGTCCCATCCTTCAGTCGCAGGACCGGATAGGTGCTCGCCGTCAGCTGATGGTCGTCCTCGAGCTTGTCCTCGCGATAACGTCCCTTGAGGCCCGCGTTGAAAGCGTTGGCGGCATTGGTCGATATTTCGTTTCCGAACAGGTCAAGCGTCAGCGAGAAGTGCAGGTTGAGCTTCCTCTGGATCGTGGGCAGGTCGATCACGCCGAGGGCACGCACGCGCTCCGTCTCGTTGGGATCGTCGATGCCGGCAGTCCGCATCGCCTCAACCGTCCGCTCGATGATCCGCCCGACGCCGGTCTCGCCCACGAACATATGATGGGCTTCCTCGGTGAGCATGAAGCGGCATGTGCGCGACAGCGGATCAAAACCCGATTGCGCCAGCGCCTCGAGCTGCATCTTGCCGTCGCGATCGGTAAAGAAGGTGAACATAAAGAAGCTGAGCCAGTCTGGCGTCGCCTCGTTGAACGCCCCAAGCATGCGCGGCGTGTCCGCGTCCCCGGAGCGACGGCGCAGCAGGTCCTCCGCCTCCTCGCGGCCCTGCGTGCCGAAATATTTCTGCAGCAGGTAGACCATGGCCCAGAGATGCCGGCCTTCTTCGACATTCACCTGAAACAGATTGCGCATGTCGTAGAGCGAGGGCGCGGTGGCGCCAAGATGGCGCTGCTGCTCGACCGATGCCGGCTCCGTGTCGCCTTGGATCACGAGCAGGCGACGCAGCATCGCCCGGTACTCGCCCGGCACTTCTTGCCACACGGGCTCGCCCTTGTGGGCTCCGAAGCCGATGCGCCGGCCCTCGATGACGGGGGCCAGCAGCACACCCCACTTGTATTCGGGCATGCGCACAAAGCCGAACTTCGCCCACCCCTTGGGATCAACCGACACGGCCGTGCGCAGGTAGACGAGGGCCTGCTGGAAACCCTCCGGCCCCATGTCCAGCCACCAGTCGATATAACCCGGATGCCAGGTTTCGAGGGCCTTGCGCACGCGCGCATCCTGCGCGAGGCCGACATTGTTCGGGATCAGGCCGTCGTAATCGACTTCCATACCGTCGGGCATCGGGCTTCTCCTATACGCGTTCGCGTTCGTAGACGGGTTTCAGGCCGGTTCCGTAACGTTTCAGCGCGCCTTCCTCGCCGACCGCGCTCGGACGCTGGAAGACCCAGTTCTGCCAGGCGGTGAGACGGCCGAAGATCCGCGTCTCCATCGTTTCGGGACCCGCAAAGCGCAGATTGGCCTCCATGGCGGTGAGGGCATCGGGCGAAAACGACGCTCGCTCCTCCAGGATCTGGCGCAATTCGTCGTCCCAATCGACCTCGTCGAAGGCCTGCGTCACGAGGCCGAGCGATTCCGCCGCATCCGCGTCGAGGTTGCGGCCGATGGCCGCGTGCGCCCCTGCCACGCTTTCGGGCTCGCCGAGAAAGCGGGTCGCCAGCCGTGAGAGGTTGTTGGCCATCGGATAGGCACCGAAATTGAGCGGCGAAAGGGCGATCGCGGTGGCGCGGTTGTCGCCCTCGCGCGTGCCACTGAGCATCACGGTCCGGTCGGCGGCGAAGAGAATCTCGGCCAACGTTCCCGCGAAGCACGATCCCGGCTCGATCAGGGCGATGAGAGATCGGGAGGTGAGGTCGAGCCGCTTGAGCGTGCGGCGCCAGAGGAGGCGGATCTCGCGGACCAGCCAGTCGGCCTTGTTGGTTTCGAGCAGAGCGTCGCTGGCGAGCACCCGCGCCACGGCGCCTTCGCTCGCAAGCGTGAGCAAGCCCAGCTCCGGCTCGTTGAAACGCAGATGCAGCAGCGCGTCGTCGAGCTCGCGAGCGAGAGCAAGCGGCCAGAATGCTTCCCCCGCGCTGTGAATGCCGGCCAGATCCTCGGGCAGCGAGGCGGGCCCTCGCACCACCACGTGCGCGCGGCGCGCGGCCCTGTCCATCGTCACGAAAACGTGACGATAGGCCAGGCTCGCCTCGGTTTCCTCGCGTTTGAGGGTCGGCAGGATGATGCCGGTGGCCTGTTCCGGACGGTCGGATGCCTCGGCGATGCTTCGAGCCCGCGCGGCGACACTCTCCTCCCATCGCGACGGCGGGATCGCTTCGTCCACGAGGCGCCAGGCGACCGCGCGACGGCCGCCGATGCCCTCCTCCTTCGAGCAGAACAGGTCGGCGAGGTCGCGGCGAACCCGCCGCTTGTCGGTCAGCCGCGTGAGGCCGCCGGTGCCCGGCAGGACCGCGAGCAGCGGCGTCTCCGGCAGGGCGACCGTCGAGCGGCGGTCGTCGATCAGCAGGATACGATCCGCGGCCATGGCAATTTCATAGCCGCCCCCGGCGCAGGCGCCTGAGACGGCCGCGATCCAGGTCTGGCCGGCTTCGGCGCTCGCTTCCTCGATGGCGCAGCGTGTCTCGTTGGTAAACTTGCAGAAATTGACCTTGTGCTGATGCGTCGCCCTGGCGAGCATGCGGATGTTCGCCCCGGCGCAGAAAACGCCCGGCTTGCCCGAGCGCAGAACGACGACGCGCACGGTCGGATGTTCGAAGCGCAGCCGCGTCATCGCGTCCGCAAGCTCGATATCGACAGAGAGGTCGTAGGAGTTGAGCTTCAGCTCGACGTCCGGCAGCAGCCCGGCGTTCGGGTTCACGTCCATCATGAGCGTGGCGACCGGCCCTTCCACATCGAGGCGCCAATGGCGCCAGCGCTGCGGCTCCGTGCGGAAGTCGATACGCGGCATCTCGGCGTAGGGCATCAGTGCTGTCCTCCCGGCGGAATGCGCTATAATGCCGATGTTTTAGGTATGCAAGAAATATATTGCTCAGACAAAAAGCGGCCGATCGCGTCCAGGGACGCCTCTGGCGCCTCCAGATGCGGCGCATGGGCAGCGTCCAACACAGCGATCTCGACGGGTCCGCACGCCCGTTCGGCCAGAAAATGCGCCTGCGCCAGGGTGCCGTACTGATCGCGCGAGCCCTGAAGAACCAGCGCCGGACCGGGCATCGAACGACACGGCTCGTCCAGAAACAGCGCCGCGGGAAAGCCCGGATCCAGCCAGGCGTCGTGCCAGAAGCGAAAGATCGTGTCCGGATCACGATGGTGGCGCGCCAGGCGCGGGCGCAGCTCGGCATAGCGCTCACCGATCGCGCGAATGGAGGTGACGGAGACATCTTCGACAAAAAAATGCGGTGCGATGAGCACCCGGGCCGCGATGCGCTCGTCACGCGCCAGGGCGGCGATCGTGCCGCCGTCCGAGTGGCCGATGAGCACGCATCGTCCGATGCCGGCCGCATCCAGAACTCGCGGCAGCAGCTCGGCCTCGCGCTGCATGTAGTCGAGCGGCGCCGGCAGTTTTGCGGGCGACGACCCGCCATAGCCGCGACGCGACCAGGCGAACACGCCGAGCCCCGTGCGGGCCGCCAGGTGGCGCGGGAAATCCCGCCAGAGGGAGATGCTGCCGAGCCCTTCGTGCAACAGCACCAGACTCGGAGTGTCGCCCCAGGTGGCAGCTTCCAGCGCCATGTCGCCGAGGGTCAGCACGCGGGTTGCGTGCGCAGGGGGGCTAGCATGCATAAGGACGTCCCGCATCGTGTCGTGAGCCTGCTATAGGCGACGCATGGACGCCAGCATCGCTTCTCTCGACTTCCCTGTTCCCGAGGCGCCCGTGCCCGGTAGCGTGACCGCGATTGCCCCTGGGGTGCGTTGGTTGCGGCTGGCGCTGCCCTTCGCGCTCGACCACGTGAATATCTACCTGATCGCCGATGGCGACGGCGAGGCGGTGCTCGATACCGGCATTGCCGACGAGCCGACACGCGCCATCTGGGAGACGCTCCTCGCCGGGGGCCTGCGCCCGACAAGGCTGATCCTCACCCATTTCCACCCCGACCATATCGGCCTCGCCAACTGGCTCGTCGGACGTTGCGGCATCGGCGTGTCCATGCCGCTCACCGAATATTTGTTCGCCCAGCACCTGACCCACAACCGCGAAGCGCTGGGTTCGCCCACGCACCGCGATTTCTACACCACAAACGGCCTCCCCGAGACGGAAGCGGCGCTGCTGATGGGGCGCGGCCACCACTACCTGCGCATGACGACGGGATTGCCGCCGATGTTCCACCGGCTTCGCGCCGGCGACACGCTCGCGCTGGCGGGGCGTTCGCTGGAGGTGTTCACCGGCGGCGGACATGCGCCCGAGCAGGCGATGCTGTGGGACCGCGCCGGCAAGCTGTTCTTCGCGGCCGACCAGGTCCTGGCCAAGATTTCCCCCAACATCAGCGTCTGGCCGCAGGAGCCGGACGCCGATCCGCTCGGGCTTTACCTCGAGTCGCTGGCCGCCCTGCGCGCGGCCATCCCCGCCGATGTGCTCGTGCTGCCCGCCCATAATCTACCGTTTCGCGGCCTGCACGAGCGGCTCGGACAGCTCGCGGACCACCATCAGGCACGCTGCGATGCCGTGGCCAAGGCGTGCGCGCAAGCGCCGCGGACGGTCTATGAGCTGATTTCGTTCATGTTCCACCGCAAGCTCGATGCGCATCAGACCGGCTTCGCCTTCGGCGAGGCGATGGCGCACGTGAACTACATGGTTGCGCGGGGGGATTTGCAGCCGGTGCCGGGCGAAGTGCGGCGCTTCCGCCTGGCGTAGGCGAAGGCGCAGGCCGGCTTCCCTACGGTCGGGGCAGTGGGGAGCGTAGCCGGTGCAGCCGGGCCCTATGCGACGCCATATGTCTGGAACCACCCCATCGCGCGCGCCCAGGCGTCCTTCGCGTCTTTCGCGACATAGCTCGGCCGGTAGTCGGCGTGAAATCCGTGGCCGGCATCCGGATAGTAAACGATCTCCACGGTCTGGCCGGCTGCGCGGGCGCGGGCGGCGGCAGCCTCGACATCGGCGCGTTTGATCGAGGGGTCCTTGCCCCCGTAGAGGCCGAGCAGCGGGCAATGCAGATATCCGGCCAATTCCAACGCGGTGTCCGGCTGCACGGGCGTGGTTGGCGTGTTGACCTGGCCATAAAAGGCGACCGCCGCGCGCAGGGAGCGATTGTGCTCGGCATAAAGCCAGGTGGCACGCCCGCCGCGGCAGAAACCGAGCACACCCAGCCGCTTCGGGTCGCCGCCATGCGCTTCAGCCCAGACCACGGCCGCATCGAGGTCGGAGAGCATCTGGGCATCGGGCGTCTCGCTGACGATCCGGAAGATCGTCTTGATGTCGGCGATTTTGCCGAGGTCGCCAGAACGGGCGTAGATGTCGAGGGCCACGGCCATCTTGCCGAGTTTCGCAAGACGCCGGCAAACATCCTTGATGTAGTGGTGGACGCCGAAGATTTCCTCGTTGACCAGCACCAGCGCAAACGGACCGGGACCGTCCGGGCGCGCGAAATAGGCCGGCATGTGCCCGTCCGCGGTGGGAACGTCGACCTCGCCGGTCACGAGACCATGGGCGTCGGTCTCGATCGTCTGCGCCTCGACACGCGCCGTCGCCAGCGTCAACCCCGCCGTGAAGCCGCCCGTGAGCACGCCTCGCCGCGCCATCGGGTAGCGATGCAGGACCGAGATCTCGTCCATTCCGTTCCTCCCCCCGCGCCAGGGCGTGCGCGCCGGTCGCAGTCTATGCCGGGCGCACACGGAAGGTAACCGGCTGCACGACCCGGGAACGCCGTGACGGTTCTATCGCCCGGCCGGTCCCTCAAGCCAACGCCCCGCCCGCGGATGTGCGGACGGGGCGCGGGGATGAGTCCGGGAAAGGCCGCGGTGTGGTTACGCCATCGCCCGCGTGAGGTTCTCGTCGATCTTCGAGAGGAAGGCCTGTGTGTTCAGCCAGGGTTCCTTGGGTCCGACGAGCATCGCGAGATCCTTCGTCATGGCGCCACTCTCCACCGTTTCGATGCAGACCCGCTCGAGGGTATCGGCGAAGTGCGTGACGTCCGGCGTGTTATCGAAGCGGCCGCGATAGGCAAGACCGCGGGTCCAGGCAAAGATCGAGGCGATCGGGTTGGTTGACGTCTCCCGCCCCTTCTGGTGTTCGCGGTAATGGCGCGTGACGGTGCCGTGCGCCGCCTCGCTCTCGACCGTCTGCCCATCCGGCGAAAGCAGCACCGAGGTCATCAGGCCGAGACTGCCGAAACCCTGGGCCACGATGTCCGACTGCACGTCGCCGTCGTAATTCTTGCACGCCCAGACATAGCCGCCCTGCCACTTGAGGGCGCAGGCCACCATGTCGTCGATCAGCCGATGCTCGTAGGTCAGGCCCTTCGCAGCAAACCGTTCCTTGAATTCCTTGTCGAAGATCTCCTGAAACGTATCCTTGAACATGCCATCGTAGGCTTTGATGATCGTGTTCTTCGTCGACAGATAAACGGGGTAGCCGCGCGCAAGGCCATAGTTGAAGCTGGCGCGGGCAAAGCCCTCGATCGAGGCGAGGGTGTTGTGGATGCCCATGGTGACGCCCGGCCCCTTGAAGTCATGCACCTCGATCACCTGCGCGGGCGAGCCGTCGTCGGGCTGGAACTGCAGCGTGACCTTGCCGGGCTTGAAGATCTTGGTCTCGGCGGCACGGTAGATATCGCCATAGGCATGACGGCCGATGACGATCGGCTGGTTCCAGTGCGGCACCAGGCGGGGCACGTTCCTGCAGATGATGGGCTCGCGGAAAATGGTGCCATCCAGGATGTTGCGGATGGTGCCGTTCGGGCTGCGATACATCCGCTTGAGCTTGAACTCCTCGACGCGCGCCTCATCCGGCGTGATCGTCGCACATTTGACGCCAACGCCATATTTCTTGATCGCATGGGCTGCATCCACCGTCACTTGATCGTCAGTGCGGTCGCGATATTCGATACCCAGGTCAAAATATTTTAAATCGATATCGAGGTAGGGAAGAATCAGTTTTTCCTTGATGAAACCCCAGATGATGCGTGTCATCTCGTCGCCGTCGAGCTCGACCACCGGGGTCTTGACCTTGATCTTCGCCATGCAGAAACGACCTTTTCATCAGGCTACCCGTAAACGGGGGGACCGGGAGTCGGTGCCCGGGGGTTCTAAGCATCGGGCGGGGGCGGGAGCAAGGCTGCGCCGGGCGGACCGGCAATGCAGGCCCGGCGACCGTCCGAACGCGGCAAAGGTCGGCACGGGCCCTCGGACCCGGGCATGATCGAGATCCTTGAGGCCGCAGCATCCCTGGCTGGTTTCAGCGCTTTTGCCTGGCTCGCGCTGCGGCTGTGGCGGGCGCGGCTGGCAGAAAAGCTGCTGGCGCGCGAGCGTTCCATGCTGGCAGAGGCCTATGAGCGGCTTTCCCAGGCGAAGGCCGCGGCGGAGGCACGGGCGATGCAGTTCGACGCCACTCTGGCCGGCATGTCCGACGGCCTGATGGTGGTCGATCGCGAGCTGCGTCTGGTGTTGTGGAACGAGCGCTTTCCCGACGTGACCGGCGTGCCGGCATCCGTCCTCGCCCCAGGACTCCCGCTTGAAACGATGCTGCGCGCCCAGGCCGCGGCGGGCGAGTTTGGCCCGGTCGATATCGAGGCAGAGGTCGCACGCCGCATGACCCTGGCCCAGGCACACCGCGACTACGGCGTGACTGAACGGACACGGCCGAACGGACGCACGATCGAACTCAGGCGCAACGCCCTGCCGGATGGGGGCCTGGTGACCCTGTACACCGACGTCACCGCGCGGCGCCGCGCGGAGGCGACGGCCCGCGAGGCGGCGCGCGCGCGCGTCGCCGCGACGGAGGAGAAGGCTCACTTCGTGACGACCGTGAGCCACGAGCTGCGAACACCGCTCAACGCCCTGCTGGACGCCCTGTCGCTGCTCGAGGCGGAAACGCTGTCGGTGCGCCAGCACAGTCTCGCCACGGCGGCGCGCGCCGCAGGCCAGGCGCTCCTGGGGCTGGTGGGCGACGTGCTGGAGCTGGCGCAGATGGAGGCCGGGCGGCTGGTCCTGCGCCCCACCTCCTTCGCCCCCCGCGCGCTCCTCGCCGAGGTCGTGGCCCTGTTCGGCCCGGCCACGGCGGCAAGGGGGGTCTCGATCATCGCCCGGACCGACGCTGCCGTTCCGCAGGAGGTCGTCGCCGATAGTGCCCGCCTGCGGCAGGTGCTGATCAACCTCGTCGGCAACGCAGCAAAATTCTGCAACCCGGGCCGGATCGAGCTGCGCGCGCACCAGACGGTGGGCCCGGCCGGGCCGAGCCTGAAACTGACCGTGCTCGACCCCGGCCCGCCCATTCCGCCGACGCAGGCCGCCCGGCTGTTTCGGCCCTTCGCCAGGCTCGATGCGGGGCGTGACAAGGAAGGGTCTGGCTTGGGCCTTGCCATCTGCGAGCGGCTGGTGCGGCTGATGGGCGGAGGGATCGGCGTCTCACGCGAGGGCGAAAGCAACGTCTTCTGGTTTACGGTCCCGCTGGTCGCGGCGCCCAGCAAGGAGCCGGCGGGATGGCCGCCCCCCCGCCCGCGGCGGCTGCGGGTTCTGGTCGTCGAAGATGTCGCCGTCGCTCGTCTGGTAACGGCGACCCGGCTTCGCCGGGCAGGGCACCATGTCGTGGCCGTCGAATCCGCCGAGAGCGGCTTGCGGGTCCTGGCAGGGGCACCGTTCGACCTGGTGCTGACCGACCTCAACCTGCCGGGCATGGACGGGGCCGCGCTCGCGGCGCGGATGCGCGCGGCCGGTGGCACGACGGCCGCGGTGCCGGTGCTGGCGCTGACCGCCGGCGTGAGCCCCGAGGATGCGGCCCAGGCGCGGCGCGCCGGCGTCCGCGCCGTGCTCATCAAGCCTTTGGAACCGGAGGCCCTCGAGCAGGCCATGGCGGCAGCGCTCGCCCCGCCGCGGGTTGGGCTCAGCCTTTTGGGAGCCGACTTTCCTCCCCTCGCCGCGGCAATGGGGCTGGAAACCATCGCCGCTCGCGCGGGCGAAACCCTGGCTCGCATCAAGGCCTCGCTGCCCGCGTTGCCGGCCGAAGCATCAGCCGCAAGCCTGGCCGACGGCATGGCCGCCGAAGCGGCAAGCCTCGGATTCACCGCGCTTGAGATGGCGCTGCGACGTCACGCCATCGCCACTCGCTCAGGGACCCGTGTACCGCCCGCACCGCCGCGGCTGGCCGACGTCCTCACGCAGACCGAGGCGGCGGTCGGCGAGGCTCTGCGCCGCCGCACCGCCTGAACGTCCCGCGGCGCGCGCGGCCGCCAGCGAGAGCGGGCTACGTCATCCGGATGACCCAGAATCCGGCGCTGATCGCCAGGGCCCAGAGGCCCACCGACATGAGCAGGATAAGGGGATGGCGGCAAGACCGGCCGGCAACCGTCCCTCGTCGTCGTGGCGAAGCCAGGCGGCGTGATGCAGGCCGGCATCGCCGCGTGAGGCGGACCATGGCGGGCGGCGGATTTGCGGCATGGCCGGATCACCTCGCCACCCACCCGACCTGGCCGCCGCGCGGCCCACGACCTCATGCATCGAAGGTCCAAGAGCTCCATTGCGGGACATGGACATCCTCAGCGTCCCTTGCCCCGGCCTGGATCGTGGGCCCGCAGGCCGACAGGGCTGCGGCGAGACGCTCGCCGGCCCGGGACGGCGCCCGGCCGGGCCACGGTATCGGCCCAGGGCCGCCCGCCAGCCGCTGCGCGCCCCCCATGCGCCGCCGCCACGTCGGCCACCGAGGCGCAGCGATACTGAAGTGAGAGTGCGAAGCGCCGGCCCGGTTCGGCCGGGTCGGTACCCGATGCCGCCATGGTCGTGGCGGCCACGTTGCCCTGGATATGCAGCTGGACGCGCTCGGCGACCGCATCTCCCCTGGCATCGGTGGCGTGCAGGACGAGGTCCAGCATGCCGAGCACGAGATCGCCCTGGCATTGATACTCGCCGCTGACGCCGGCGAACTCGCCGATGCCGTGGATCCTGCCGCCGTGCAGCGCCACCGCGCCACGCGCTGTCATGCCCCGGTCATCGGTGACTTCAAGGCTCCAAAACCCGTCAAGCATCGCCGGCCTTCCGGTCCAAGGCGCATGCCGTCGGTCGGCACGTCGAGAAGGCCGCCGGGACCAGCCAGCCGAGATCGAACATGAAACCGCATCCTGTTTCGCTGGACATCGCGCCGCCACGGGCATTTCAAAGCATCGAGATGCTTTGAAGATGACAACGAAATTGTGGAAGATCAAGAAAAAATATCGTTTACTATTTGTTTTTGTTGCTTAATAAATACGTTCATTCTTGTATCGTTTGAAGAAAATTTTCACAAATTGATGTGGTGCTCGCACACGCCTGCAGCGCCGAACTCGGCGAGTGGAAGCGGGGCGACGGAGCCATCCGAAAGGGTTAGCGGTCCGCGATCAAAACGACAGCGTCCCGTCCTCATCGCCGAAGGCATGCGGCCAACGGCGCCGGTGAT
>JAGWQN010000058.1 GCA_028869995.1 Rhodospirillales bacterium | reverse complement strand
GCGCAGCTGAGCTATATCCCGCTCTGTCGGCATCGTAGGGACGGTACAACGGCCATGAGACACGAAGCGGCGCTGCGTTCTCTGCGGGGCATCGAAATTGCCTACCGGCTCGAGGGGCCGGCGGATGCGCCCGTCGTGGTGTTTGGCAACGGTCTCGCAACGACGATGGCCATGTGGCAGCCGCAGGCCGATGCCTTCCGCGCCACCCATCGCGTGCTGCGCTACGACGTGTGCGGGCATGGCGGGACGCAGGCAAGTCCCCCTCCCTACACTCTCGCCGAGCTTGCCGACGACGTCGCGGCTCTCCTTGACGCACTCACCATCGCGCGGGCGACCTATGTCGGGCTCTCGCTCGGCGGCGAAATCGCGCAGAGCCTCGCCGTCCGCCACGCGGACCGGCTGGAAGCGCTGGTGCTGTGCGACACCACGATGGGTGACCGGCGGGCGATGTGGGAGGAACGGATCGCCAGGGTCCAGGCCGAGGGCCTCGAACCGCAGGTCGAACCCGCCATGCAACGCTGGTTCACGCCCGCGTTCCGGCGCGATCACCCGGATCTGGTCGAGGCGATGCGCGGCATGGTGCGAAGCACGGCGATCGAGGGCTATGTCGGCTGCGCGATGGCCATGCGCGACGCGACGCTGCGCGAGCAAACGTCCTCGATCCGCCTGCCCACGCTCGTCATCACCGGCGAACAGGATCTTTCGACCCCACCCGGGGAAGCGGAACGCCTGCATCGCGCGATTGCCGGCTCGAGGCTGGCTTTGATCGCCCACGCCGCGCATCTTCCGAACATCGAGCAGGCGGCCACGTTCAATGCCTTGCTGCGCGATTTCCTCGCTGCCCGCGCGCCTTCCGCCTGACCGCGCCAGGCGGCACGCGGCCACCCGCGCTGCCCGGCGTCCCTCCCCAGGGCATGAGCAGCCTCAGGGCATCAGCAGGCCGCCGTTCACCTCGATCACCTGCCCGGTGACATAACTGCTCAGCTTAGGCGAGCAAAGAAACAGAAACGCGCCGACACATTCCTCCGCCGTTCCGATACGCCGCATCGGGATCACGGCACGTAGCGCCTCCTGCGTCTCCTTCGGCGTCGTCCGGTCCTGCAGCGGGGTCGCGATGACGCCGGGTGCGACGGCGTTGACCCGTATCCCCTCGGCCGCGACCTCCTTGGCCAGCGCGCGGGTGAAGGTGGCGACAAACGCCTTGCTGGCGGCATAGAGCGAGGAGCCGCCGCCACCACCGGTCCGTGCCGCGATGGAACTGAGATTGACGATGCAGCCACCGCCGCCCTGGGCGCGGAACCGCTGCACCGCCCAGCGGCAGCCGGCGAACACCGGCCGCATGTTGATCGCCACCTGCTGCTCGAACAGCGTATCGGGCGTCTCGGCGACGGGATGGCGGGCGATCAGGTCGCCGGCGTTGTTGATCAGCACGTCGAGCCTGCCGAACTGGGCGACCGTCTGCTCGAGCAGCCGCTCCGTCGTGCCGGCCGCCGCGATGTCGCCCTGCAGGGCAAAAGCCCGTCCTCCCGCGGCCTCGATGTCGGCGACCACCTGGCGCGCTTGCGCCTCGCCGGTCCTGTAGTGAACGCCGACATGCATCCCCGCGGCCCCGAGGCCACGCGCCACCGCCGCGCCGATGCCGCGGCTCGCACCCGTCACCAGGCAGACGCGGCCCTTGAGATCGTCCATCAACATCGCTTTCCTTCAGAAGTTGTCTGCGCCACCGAGCAGGAACGGCAGCGCCAGAGAATGGAAGGCCTCGGCCTCCTCCAGCTGCGGCGTATGCCCGGACCCGGAGAGAACCGAGAGCCGTGCATCCGCGAGCCGCTCGCACATCGCCTGGCCATGCTCGGGCGTGCGCGCCTTGTCATGACGGCCCTGGATGATGCGGACCGGCACCGTGATCTCGGCGAGGCGTTCATAGGTGCGCGCAAGCGCGTTCGAGCGCGTGGCCCCGACCGCCGCGGCCTGGGTCGCGCCGCGCGCAATCCGCCGGAACGCCGCGAGCCGCGCTTCCTCAGGCGGGCGATGGAAGAATCCCGCGACGACGGAATCCGCGGCTGCGTCATCCCAGCGCGCGGCGAAGGCATCGGCCCGCGCCAGTGCCGCTGCTGGATCCGCGGTGAACGCGCCCGTGGCCACGAGCAGAAGGCGATCGACGAGCGCCGGGTGGCGCAGCGCCACGTACTGCGCCACCACGCCACCCATCGACCCGCCCACGACGACGGCGCGCCGGATGCCGCGCGCGGCCAGCAGCCCGGCCAGCGCGTCCGCATAGTCCTCCATCGTATAGGGGCCGCTGTCGCCGGCCGACGCGCCGAACCCCGCCAAGTCGGGCGCGAGAGCGGCTCGCCCCTCCGCGGCGAGTCGCTCCAGCGTCGGCAGCCAATAGGCGGAGGATTGGCAGAACCCGTGCAGGCACAGGACCGGCAGTCCCCCTCCGCCTCGTTCTTCGAGGAACATGGCCGACTCAGCCCTGCTTCTTCAGCGCGCGGGCCTTGTTCGCCGATGCCTCGAGCGCGGCGAGAGGCTTGGTCTCGCCGAGCAGCACGTTCTGGACCTGCTGCTGCGTGAAGCGGTCCCATTCGGCATACCAGGGTGAGGCAATGTTCTCGCGCATCTGCGCGGTGGCATATTGCTGGGCGCGCACCTGCAGATCATACCCGGCGTCCTTCTGAGCCTTCTGCACATCCGGGTCGTGGTCGAGCGGCTTGTAGGAATACCCGACGCCGAAGCGCAGGTACCAATCCTTCGCCGTGAAGTAGTGGCCGTTCTTGTCCTTCCCGCCCATGAACGAGATGAGCCGCCAGGCCGCATCGACCTTCTTGGTCTTGGCGCTGATCGCGTAGAGGCGGGCCCAGCCCATCGGTCCCTTGCCGACATCCTGCAGCGCCGGGAAGCGCGTGATCTGGATGTCGCCCGCACGCTTGCTGTAACGCTTGTCGTTGGCGCGCGGCAGAACGTTGCCGACATTGGACGTGAGCACGCCCTGCCCGCCGAGAAAGGCGTCGCGCGCCTGCGTCTGGTCGAGCTGCAGCCCCCGCGGATCCATGATCTTCCAGGTATGCATGGCATCGACCAGCCATTCGAGGACACCCAATGCCGTCTTGTCCTGGTGCGGGTAGACGGGATCGAGCGCGCCGTCGAACAAATGGCCGCCCGAGGCGAGCACCATCGACCAGAACTCGCTCAAGCCATCCACATCCGTCTTGTATCCCTTGAGGATCGGGTAGCGTGCGATGCCCGCCTTCTTCACCTCCAGCGCCGCGTTCTTGAGCTCTTCGAGCGTCACGGGGGGCTTGGCGACATGCGCCTTCGCGAGAGCCTGGCGATCGTACATGTACATGAAGATGTCGCCGTAATAGGGCGTGCCGTATTGCTTGCCTTTGTAGCTCATCGCCTGGCGGATATAGGGAAACATCTCGGCGTTGAGCGCCTCGAGGCCCGGCTCGCCATCGATGGGGCGCAGCCAGCCGGCCTCGACCCAGGCGCCGAGATCGGTGTCGCGGACATAGAAGGCATCGGGCTGGCTGCCGGCGACGAACAGCGCCACCATTTTCTGGGCATAGGCCTGCATGTCGAGAGGCGTGTAGGCGACCGAGATGTCGGGGTTCTGCTGCATGAAGGCCTTGATGTCGCCTTCCGTGACCTGCGGCTCGAACGCCCAGCCATCGAAGGACACCGATGTCGCAGCCTGCGCCAGGCCAGGAACGGCAGCAGCAGCAGCACCGCCCGCGAGCACAGCGCGCCGCGACATGGTGAGGAAGTCGGCTGTCTTTGGCATCGTCATCTCTCCCTGTTTTTCATTGATATGGTGTAATGAACTTAACCCTTCACCGCACCGCTCGTGAGGCCCTGCACGATCAGGCGCTGGCTCAGCAGGGCCAGCACGAGCGGAGGCAGGACCGCGAGCACCCCGCCGGTCGCCATCAGGGTGCGCGCCGTGGTGACATCGGTGACGAAGCCGGCGACGACGACCGGCGCCGTTTCGGCGGCCATTGTCGTCGTCAGGATTACCGCGAAGAGGTAATCGTTCCAGGCGGTCATGAAGGCGAAGATCGCCGCGGCGGCGAGGCCCGGGGCGGCGACCGGCACGAGAACCCGCCAGAGCATCTGCCACCAGTTGCAGCCATCGACCATCGCCGCCTCCTCGAGGGAACGGGCGATCCCCTGAAAGTAGTTCTTCATCAGCCAGATGGTGAACGGCAGCGTCAACGTCAGATAGGTCAGCGTGAGAGCGAGCAGGCTGTCCAGAAGATGCAGCGAGCGAATCGTCAGGTATAGCGGAACGATCAGCGCGATACCGGGAACCATGCGCGAGCCGAGATAGAGCATCAGGAGGGGCATCCGCCCCGGGAAGCGCAGACGTGCGAAGCTGTAGCCGGCGAGCGTGCCGAGGAGCAGGTTCAGCGCCGCCGTTGCCGTGGCGGCGATGAGCGAGTTCACG
>JAGWQN010000057.1 GCA_028869995.1 Rhodospirillales bacterium | reverse complement strand
GCTCCAGACGTCGCTTTCGAGCGGCGCGATGTTGAGGTCGCCGACCAGCACCGTGCGCTTGAGGCGGCGGCGGGCGAAATGTTCCCGTGCCTCGCCGATGAAATCGAGCTTGTGGCCGAATTTATCGTTCGCCGCGCGATCGGGGACGTCGCCGCCGGCGGGGACGTAGAAATCGTGCAGCTCCACCGCGCCGGTGGGATGCGCGAGCCGCACCGCAAGGTGGCGGCAATCGCCGCGGCCGCACCAGTCGGGCGTTTTCGCCACCGCCTGCATCGGCAGGCGCGAGAAGATCGCGACGCCATTGTAGCCCTTCATGCCGCGATAGGCGACGTGCGGGTAGCCGAGCGCCGGGCCGACATCGTGCGGGAACAGCTCGTCCGGCACCTTGGTTTCCTGCAGGCAGATCACGTCGGGGTCGAGCGCGTCGCGCAGCGAGCCCAGCAGTTCCTGGCGCAGGCGCAGCGAGTTGATGTTCCAGGTGGCGATGGTGAGGTTCATGCCCGAGGCATCGCCCGGCCGGGGCCGGCTGACAAGAGCCTGGCCCGGCCGGCTCACCGGGCCGGGCGCAGCCGCCGCGCGGCCAGCCGGCCGTCGATCGCGGCGAGGCCGGCGGCGATCAGCAGCAGGCCGGCGAACATGCGCGGCGCGACGGTCTCGCCGAGGAACAGCGCGCCGAGCAGCAGCCCGGTGACCGGGGTGAGAAAGGTCACCAGCATCGCGTTCTGCGGCCCGGCGATGACCACGATGCGAAAGAAGATCACGTAGGCGAACGCGGTGCTGACCCAGGCGAGGCCGAGGATGGCGCCCCAGGTGCCCGGGTCCGGCATCGGCAGCGCCCAGGGCCGGTCCACCAGCGCCATCACCGGCAGCAGCAGCAGCGTGCTCGCCAGGCACTGGCCGGCCGCGGCGGCCAGGGGCGGCACGCCGCGCAGGCGCCGGCCCCACAGCGCGGCGAAGCCATAGCTGCACGCCGCGCCGAGGCAGGCGAGCCCGCCCAGCGCGTCGCCGCCGGCGAGGACCGAGGGGCCGATCAGCGTCACCACGCCGCCGAACGCCAGCGCGCAGCCCAGCAGCCGGCCGCGCGACAGCGCCTCGGCGCCGAACAGCGCCGCGACCAGGACGCCGAAGGCCGGCGTGGTGGCGTTCAGCACCGAGGCCAGCCCCGCCGTCACCCGCGTCTCGCCCCAGGCCAGCAGGGTGAACGGCACGACGTTGTTCAGCACCGCCATCACCGCGATGTCGCGCGCCTGGTCCTTCCACGCCGGGCCGCGCGTCCAGCCGCCGCGCAGATGCAGCAGCAACAGCAGCACCGGGGTGGCCAGGGCGACGCGGCTCCAGACCGTGGTCAGCGCCGGCAGGCTGCCGGCGAGCAGGCGGAAAAACACGAAGCTGCCGCCCCATGGCAGCGACAGGGCGAACAGCAGCAGCCATGCCTCGGTCGATGGCGGGGCGGATTTCGGCCGATCCATGCGGTGGTGACCTCTCGGGTGGCGGGGGCGCGGCTGACAGCGCTTCGTCAGCCGCGGCGTGCTGTTAGGCGTGCGCCGCGCGCCAAGCCATCCGGCGGTTGCGGTGCTATCGGATTGCCGCGGGTCCGCCATGCGATTGCCACGGGAGTTTCTGTCAATCGTCATCCCGGCGTCATTGTCCGGCACGGGGCGGAACGGTAGGAATGATCTCGTGAGTTTTGTTCCAAATTCGATTCGGATGGCGGTCGTCGCGGCCCGGGGCGGGTTGTCGGCGGGCCCGGTGGCGGGAGGGGGCGTGCGATGAGCAAGCCGTCGTTCGGGCTGCGCACGCGCGGCCACGCGCTGCCGCCGGGAGCCGATCCGTTCGGAGCGCTCGGGCCGGGGCCGATCGACGAGAGCTTCGGGCGCGCCGCGCTGGCGGCGGTGCGGGCGCTGGCGATCGTCGTCTGGTCGGGGCTGTGCATCCCGCTGCAGGCGCTGTTCCTGGCGCTGCCGGGACGGGCGAAAGCGGTGTTCCCGCGGATCTACTGGCGGGGGATGTGTTTCTGCGTCGGCCTGTCGCTGCGCGACGTGCGGCTCGCCACGCCGGCGACCACGGACCGGCCGGTGGTCTATATCGCCAACCACTCCTCCTGGCTCGACATCCTGGTGCTCGGCGCGCTGCTGCCGGGCTGCTTCGTCGCCAAGGGCGAGGTCGGGACCTGGCCGGTGATCGGGCTGATCGCGCGGCTCGGGCGGAGCGTGTTCGTCGAGCGCCGGCGCACCTCGACGGGGCGCGAGCGCGACCTGATGCGGGAGCGGCTGGCGGCCGGCGACAACCTGATCCTGTTCCCCGAGGGCACCAGCTCGGACGGCACCCGCGTGCTGGCGTTCCGGCCCACCTTCTTCGCCGTCGCGGTGCCGTTCGCGCCCGACCCGGGCGATGCGGACCGGGGCGATCCGGACCGGGGCGATCCGGACCGGGGCGCTCCGGTGGCGCCGGTCATCTGCCCGATCGCGGTCGCCTATGACCGGGTGGGGTTCCTGCCCGCCGGGCGGACCAGCCGGCCGCTGTTCGCCTGGTACGGCGACATGGACCTGCTGCCGCATGCCTGGCGGCTGCTGCGCCAGCGCGGGGTGCGTGCCAGCGTGCTGCACGCGGCCCCGATCGACCCGGCGGATTTCGCGGATCGCAAGGCGCTGGCCGCCGCCGCCTGGCACGTGGTGGCGCATGGCGCGGCGACGCTGCGCCAAAACCGCGAGCCGGAGACGATCCCCGCCGGGCCGGCGGCGGACGCCGCCTACGCGTGATAAAACCGGGCGGTGCGAAGTCGATGCTTGACAAAGTCACTGCGGCTGTTGCGAAAGTGGCGGTAATGCCAAGGAATTCCGCCGTCCCTTGCGCCTGACCGCATCCGCGGGCGGCGCGTCGCGCCGGACGGCCAGACCGTCCTGGCCGTGCGCGGCCGCTGCTTCGCCCGCATGACCCCCGCCCGCATGCCTCCCGATCGCGCGGCCGCCGACCGCGTCACCGCCGGTCCGCCGCCGGCTGCCGATGCGCGGCCGAAGCGCCGCCTGCACGTCATCACCTGGGGCTGTCAGATGAACGTCTATGACAGCACCCGCATGCAGGACGTGCTGGCGCCGCTCGGCTACGCGCCGGTGGCGCGGCCGGAGGACGCCGACATGGTGATCCTCAACACCTGCCATATCCGCGAGAACGCGTCGGAGAAGGTGTTTTCCGAGCTGGGACGCCTGCGGCCGATCAAGCAGGCACGGCCGGACGTGATCTTTGCCGTCGCCGGCTGCGTGGCGCAGGCGGAGGGAAGGGAGATCGTCGCCCGCGCCCCGTTCGTCGATATCGTGATGGGGCCGCAGACCTATCACCGGCTGCCGGAGATGGTCGCCCGCGCCGCCCGCGCCGCCGGGGCGGTGATCGAGACCGAGTTTCCGGCGGAGAGCAAATTCGACCACCTGCCGGACAGCGCGGCTCCGGCGATATCGGCCTTTCTGACCATTCAGGAGGGGTGCGATAAGTTCTGCTCGTTCTGCGTCGTGCCCTACACGCGCGGCGCCGAGGCGAGCCGGCCGATGCCGGCGGTGCTGGCCGAGGCACGCCAGCTCGTGGCCGGGGGTGCGCGCGAGATCGTCCTGCTCGGCCAGAACGTGAACGCCTGGCATGGCGACGATGGCCACGGGCACGCCCGTGGGCTCGGGCGGCTGATCCGCGAGCTGGCGTCGATCCCTGGCCTGTTGCGCATCCGCTATACGACATCCCACCCCCGCGACATGGACGACGACCTCATCGCCGCGCACCGCGATGTGCCGGCCCTCGTGCCGTTCCTGCACCTGCCGGTGCAGTCGGGTTCCGACCGGGTGCTGGCGGCGATGAACCGCGGCCATACGGCGGACCATTACCGCCGGCTGGTCGAGCGGCTGCGGGGCGCGCGGCCCGACCTCGCGCTTTCCACCGACATCATCGCCGGGCACCCCGGTGAGACGGAGGCGGACCACCGGGCCACGCTCGCGCTGATCCTCGACATCGGCTTCGCGCAGGCGTTCAGCTTCAAGTATTCGCCGCGCCCCGGAACCCCCGCCGCCGTTGCCCCGGCGCCGGTTGCCGAGGTTGAAAAGGACCGCCGCCTCGCCGAAATCCAGGCTCTGTTGCGTCAGCAGCAGGGCGACTTCAACCGCGCCTGCACGGGCAAGGTGGTCAGGGTGCTGTTCACCGGCACGGGCCGCCACCCCGGACAGGTGGCCGGCCGCTCGCCCTGGCTGCAGCCGGTGCACATGACTGGTCCGGCATCGCTGATCGGCACCGAAGCCGCGGTGCGCATTGTCGAAGGACATCCGAATTCACTCGCCGCCGAACCTCTTCCCCAACCCGAGGAGCTCGCCTGCGCTTGACCCACATCACCGCGACGGCCGCCACCCATGCTCCGGCGAGGGCCGTGACCCTCGATTTCGCCGACAATGCCCTGCTGCCGTTGCTGCTCGGCGACCACGACCGGCACCTGGTGCGACTGGAACAGGGGCTCGGCGTGCGCCTGTCCTGCCGCGGCAACCGGATCGCGATCGCCGGCGAGGGCGGACGGGTGGAGGCGGCACGCGGCGCGCTCGACGGGCTGTACCGCAAGCTCGAGCGGGGCGAGGCGGTCGGCATGAGCGAGGTGGAGGCGGCGATCCGGCTCGCCGACATCGAGGATCCGCGCCTGCCGCTCGCCGACATCCCGGCGATCCGCACCCGCCGCGGCGCCGTCGCCGCGCGCAGCCCCGGCCAGGCCCGCTACATGGAAACGCTGGCCACCCATGAGATGGTGTTCGCGCTCGGCCCCGCCGGGACCGGCAAGACCTATCTCGCGGTCGCGCAGGCGGTCGCCATGCTGCAGACGCAGCGCATCGACCGCATCGTGCTCTCGCGCCCGGCGGTGGAGGCGGGCGAGCGGCTCGGCTTCCTGCCCGGCGACCTCAAGGAAAAGGTCGATCCCTATCTGCGCCCGCTCTATGACGCGCTCTACGACATGATGCCCGCCGAACAGGTGGTGAAGCGGCTGGGCAGCGGCGAGATCGAGGTGGCGCCGCTCGCCTTCATGCGCGGGCGCACGCTCGCGCACGCCTTCGTGATCCTCGACGAGGCCCAGAACACCACGCCGGTGCAGATGAAAATGGCGCTCACCCGCATGGGCGAGGGGACGCGCATGGTGATCAACGGCGATCTCAGCCAGGTCGATCTGCCCGCCGGCACGCGGTCGGGCCTGCGTGACGCGATGGAGACGCTGGAGGGCGTGCCGGGCATCGCCGTCTGCCGCTTCGACAAGCGCGACGTCGTGCGCCATCCGCTGGTGGCCGCTATCGTCGATGCCTACGACCAGCGCGCGGCGGCCGAGCGTGACACGCGTTCGCGCCGCGGCCGGGGCGCGGAGGGTGATGCCGCCTGACCCGCCAGCCCGCCCGCCGACGGGACCGGAACTCGTCATCGCCGATCCTGCCTGGCGGCGTGTGGCCGGTATCGAGCGGCTGGTCCGGCGCGTCTGCGGCGATGCGGCCGTCGTGGTCGTGCTCGACTCCGATCGCGCGGTGCGGCGGCTCAACGCGCGCCATCGCGGGCGCGACAAGCCGACCAACGTGCTGACCTTTCCATCGGGCGCGGGGCTCGCGGGCGAGATCGTGCTGGCACGCGGCGTGGTGGCGCGGGAGGCGGCCGCGGAGGGCAAGAGCGTGGCCCAACACGTCGCGCATCTGCTGCTGCACGGGCTGCTGCATCTGGACGGGCACGACCATCACGGGGCGGGCGAGGCGCGGCGCATGGAGATGGCGGAGACGCGGCGGCTCGCGCGGCTGGGCGTCCCCAATCCATGGAAGACCCGGCGTGCGCCGGTCGCGTCGTGACGATCCGCGACCATCTGCGCGCGCTGCTGCGCCGCCCCGAGCCGAGCCTGCGCGAGAGCATCGCTGAACTCGTCGAGGAAGCCTCCGAGACGCCGGCGGCGCCGGGCGAGGCGGTGGCGCTCGACCGCCAGGAGCGGGCGCTGATCGAGAACGTGCTCAGGCTGCGCGGCAAGACCGCCTACGACGTGATGATCCCGCGGGCCGATATCGTCGCGATGCGGCTCGACACCTCGCTCGCCGAGGCGATCGCCCAGATCCGCGCGGAGGGGCATTCGCGCCTGCCGGTCTATCGCGAGGAGCTCGACGACATTGCCGGCATGGTCCACATCAAGGACGTGTTCGGCTACACCGGCGCCCCCGAGGCCTTTCGGCTCGGGGCGCTGCTACGCCGGCCGTTGCTGGTGGGGCCGCAGATCCCGGTGCTCGACCTGCTTGCGCAGATGCGCCAGGCGCGCATGCACCTCGCCCTCGTGGTGGACGAGTATGGCGGCATCGACGGGCTGGTGACGATCGAGGACCTGGTCGAGACCATCACCGGCGACATTTCCGACGAGCACGACGAGCCGCCCGGGCCGATGGTCGTCGAGCGCGGCGAGGGCGTGCTCGATGTCGATGCGCGGCTGCCGATCGCGGCCTTCGAGGCCCGGTTCGGCCCGGTGCTCACGCAGGAGGAGCGAGGTGCCGACATCGACACGGTGGGCGGGCTCGTGGTGACGCTCGCGGGCCACGTGCCGGCGCGCGGCGAGGTGGTAGCGCACCCCTCGGGGCTGGTGTTTCGCGTCCTGGAGGCCGACGGGCGGCGCGTGCGCCGGGTGCGCGTGCGCCGGCAGATGGCCTCGAGCTGAGCCCGCGCATGTTACCGATGCTGCCGGATCAGCAAGAGGCAGGAAGCATGCTGGATTTTCATGTCGCGGTGTTCGCAGCGAACGAGGGGGATGCCATCGCGCGTTGCGTGGCAGCAATCGACCGCGCCGCGCGCGGCTCCGCCACGCAGATCTCGGTGCTGCTGAACGGCACGAAGGACGACAGCGAGGCACGCCTGCGCGCGGTGCCACTGTACCAAGCTGGGATGTCCGTCTATCGGATCGCTGCCGCCGACAAGTCCAATGCCATCAACGTTTTTTTGCGGCAGTTGCGCGGTCATGCAAAGCTCTATGTTGCGGTCGATGGTTACGCGGAAATCGGTGATGGCTCGCTGCGAGCGTTGCGCGAGGCCTTTGAGCAGCACCCGCAGGCACACATCGCGTCCGGCATCCCGACCGCGGGTCGGTCTGCCGCCGCCACGACTCGCGCAACGCTGGCGGGAGGGGTCGTGAACGGCCAACTCTATGCGATGTCGCCGCTGTTTGTCCGGCAGTTTTCTGAGCGGGGGCTGCATCTACCGGTCCAGCTCTACCGAGGCGACGGTCTGCTTGGCTCCATCGCCGCGCACGACTTCCGGCCGACCGAGACCGACTGGGACGCGCAACGCGTCATCGGTGTGTCGTCAGCGAGTTTTCGTTTCCGACCGCTCTCGTGGTGGCGCTGGCGCGATGTACGGCGGCAGTATGCGCGATGGGTTCGCCAGGCCCGCGGGCTACTCGAGAATGCGGCGATCAAGGAGATCATCTATCGTGACGGCTATGAGGCGCTACCGGACAATGCGAATGGGATGATCGAGGACTGGCTTGCCAAGCATCGACCGCAGCCGCGCACGGCGGCTGAGGCTTACTTCACCAGGCGGGCCATCCACGCGCTGCGCAGCGGCCCACGGTTGGGCGCAATGGCGGCGGAACCGGTGTTTTCGCGTCAGCCGGTGCTGGTTTGACAGTGGCCCGCTCGGGCGGGGTTGCTCAGCGCGACAGCCCTGCGCCCTCCAGCGCCGCGAGATAGGCGCGCCAGCGCTGATCGCGATCGCGGCCGAGCCGGCGCAGCAGATCCCAGGAATAGATGCCGGTGTCGTGGCCGTCATCGAAGACCAGTTGCACGGCATAATTGCCGACCGGGACGACGGCGCTGATCGCCACCATCCGCTTGCCGCTGACCAACCTGCGTTCCGAGGGCTGGTGGCCCTGGACTTCCGCGCTTGGGCTCTCGACGCGCAGGTATTCGGCCGGTAACTCCGCTGTCGTGGCGTCGTCGAAGGTGACGAGAAGCCGGCGTTCGGCGCGGTTGAGGCGGATTTCGGTGACCTGGGGCATGTCAAGTTTCGTCGAGGTGGCGCGCCTCTTCGGGCAGCATGATGGGAATGCCGTCGCGGATCGGGTAGGCTAAGCCTGCCGCGCGGCTGACCAGTTCCTGCCGCTCGCGGTCCAGAACCAGGGTCGTGCGGGTGAGCGGACAGACGAGGATTTCGAGCAGGCGTGGATCGACGGGGGAGGATTCGAGTGTGGGGTCATGCATGATCTTTTTGCTCCGCCCGCCAATTAGCGGTCTGCCGCTGCCGCGCCAACCGCATGCGAGCCGCCAGTGATCGACAATACCTCCCTCGTCATCAGCCTGTTCTTCGTCGGCCTGTTCCTGTTGCGGGCGGTGGTGCTCGACCGGCGCCTGCCCTGGTTCAAGCCGATCCGCCCCGAGGACGTCCGCGCGGCCCTGCGCCGGCGGATCGGGCCGAGCCAGACCAACGACCGGTTCTGAGCGATGCTGCGTGGCCTCGCCTGCGGTCTGCTTTACCTGGCGTTCCTGGTCCTCGGTTCGACCGCGCCCTTCGCCTTCACGCTCGGTTACGTCTGGGTGGACGCCTTCGTGCCGCAGGACATCGGCTCCATGGTGCTCGGGGCGGTCCCGGTGGCGATGGTCATGGGGACGGCGGCGATCCTGTTCTACGTCCTCGCCGACCGACGGGCGCCGCCGCGCCTGCGCTGGAGCACGATCCTCACCGTGATGATGGCGGCGTGGTGCTGTGTGACGCTGCTGTGGGCGGTCGCACCCCACTTCGCGGTGATGGACAAGTGGAGCTGGGCCTTCAAGACGGTCCTGTTCTCCGCGTTCATTCCTTATGTGATACGGTCACGGGTGCAGATCGAGGCGTTCATCCTCGTCTTCGTGTTCGCCTCGCTGATCCAGATTCTGCCGGTCGGTGTCAAGCAGGTGGTCTCCGGCGGCGCCTACGGCATGGACCATGGCCTCATCCTGAGCAACTCGGGGCTTTCCGAGAGCAGCACCCTGGCCACGGTTTGCCTGATGCTGCTGCCCTGGGGGCTGTGGCTCAGCCGGCATGCGCTCATGGTGCCCATGCCCAGGCTGCGGCGTGTCGGCGGCATCGGCCTCGCCGTCATGTATCTGATCACTTCGGTTGGCACGTTCGCGCGGACCGGGCTCATCGGCATGGCGGTGCTCGGGATGCTGGTCTTCATGGAGTCTCGGCGGAAGCTGATCACCATCGCCGCGATCATTCCGGTCGTCGCCGGCCTCGTCTACTTCGCGCCGCCGTCCTGGACCGCGCGCATGGACACAATCGCGCATTTCCAGAAAGATCCATCAGCCATGACGCGGATCGAGGTCTGGAAATGGACCTTGCGATTCGCCAGCACCCATCCGCTGGGCGGGGGCTTCAATTCTTTCTATATCAACACCATTACGGTGCCGTCGCTGGCTCCCGGTGACCCGCCGGTGATTGAGCATGGCCGCGCCTTTCACAACTCCTTCATGGAGGTGCTCGGCGAGCAGGGCTTCCCGGGCATCGCCATGTTCCTGGCTCTGGTGGGTGGCACCTGGTTCTCCCTCAAGCGCACGGCACGGCGGTGCCGCGGCAACCCGGACCTGCTCTGGTGCGAGGACCTGGCCAAGGCGCTCGGCGTGGGGCTGCTTGTCCTGGTGCCATGCTCAATGTTCATCGGCATCGCGTTCCAGCCTTTTTATTGGTATAATTTTGCTCTTGGCGCCTGCCTCAGCGAATACGCGCGGCGTGCGACAGCGAAGACGGCCCCCGCACCGGCGCCCGGGCGTCTCGCTGTCCTCGATCCGTCGTTGTCGCCCGCGCGCTGACGCGGCTGCGGCCGCTCAGTGCACTGAGCCCAGGCCGCGCAGCGGCGTCACGCGGCCCTTGAACTTGTTGCCGGTCAGGATCGCTTCGCCGCGGGTGAAGTTGTCGACGAAGTAGGTCGGGTAGGGCATGTCGTTGGTAAACGTGTTGTCCTTGATGACGAACTTCACGCTGACATGCGTCACCCCGTCCTCGCCGATCATGATCGCCGTCGTATGGTTCTCCGCCTTGGGGCCCTTCTCCATCGTGTTGCCCTCGATCAGCACCTTGCCGCCATTGGCGACGTCGATCAGGTAGCTCGCGGTGCCGGTCGGCCCGTCTTCGATGGTGCTGCCGACGACGTCGGTCTCGGCCGCGCGCGACTTGATGTGATGGCCCTGGTGGGTGTCGCGGAAGACGCTGTGCTCGACCAGGAGCTTCTTGATGTCGCCGATATAGATTCCGTGCGCGCAGACGCGATAGCAGCCGCCGTTGCCGTCGAACAGGCTGTTGCGGATCGTTATCGTCGCCTTCGGGTTGGGAGCGGACAGGATGCCGTTCTCGTTGTTGATGAAGCGCACGCCATCGACGGTGAGGTTGCCGCCCTCGGCGCGGATGCCCGCGCCATTGCGGTCGCGCACGGCGGCGCGGGCGAGCGTCATGTTGCGCACCGTGACGTTGTTGCCGTCGACCACCAGGATCGCCTTACCGCCGCAGGTCTTGTCGGACATGATGACGTCTTTCGCGGCACCCTTGCCCTCGATGGTGATGTCGTTGCGGCGCACGAAGGCACAGTCGACATAGTCGCCAGGCAGGATCTGGACCGTGTCGCCCGGCTGGGCAGCGTTGATCGCCTGGGACGGCAGTTTGTAGGTCTGGCCCGGGCCGGCGACCAGGGTCGCCGCCAGGGCGGGGGCCGCCGCGAGAGCGAGGCCGGCGGCGAACGCGAAGCGGATCATCATCACGGAGCGTCTCCTGGTTCGGGCGGTTGTGCCGATGCGGGCGGGGCATATAGCACGCGCAGCCGCGCCCGTATCCTCCCCGCGCGATGGCGCAGGAGCGCGCCGAGCCCCTTTGGGTGGCGCCAATCAGCGACCAGCAGCCCGATACGCTGGCGGCGCTCGCCGGCCCATAGACGTTTGTAGCCGTCATCGCCGCGGCCGAAGTCGAAGCTCGCGATGCCTTCCTCGTCGATCAGCCGGCGCAGCATCGCCGCCGTCAGCAGCGAGCCGGGCGAAGCCGCGCGGTCGCGCTCGTCGTGCGCGAGCTTCAGCACGGTCGCGTGCCGGCGGTCGGCGCGCAGGGCCCACAGCTGGGCGGCGACCGGGCGCGCGCCGTCGCGCAGCAGGCCGAGCCGAAGCAGGCCCGCGCCGGCGAGGTTGCGCATCAGCGTCGGGTTGAAGGCCGCAAACGGCTCGGGCTCTTTCCAGCTGCGCGCGTAGATCGTCTCGTAGTCCGCGATCGCCGCCTCGAGCGTGGCGCCCGGTTCGCTCACCACGTCGAGCGCGAAGCGTGCCTTGCGGCCCTGCCGGCGCAGGGTCGAGCGTAGCGCGCCAGGCCGGGCTGCGAGATAGGTCTCCCAGCTGCGACCGCCCAGCTCCTCGTGCCAGTTGACGAAATGCCGGAAGCACCGCACGGCGAGCCCGGCCTCGCGCAGCCCGGCGGCAAACGCGGCGAGGCCGGGCCACTCCGCGGGGATCGCATCGAGCCGCACCAGCCGCTCGCGACGCAGGACGCGCCCGACGGCGATGGCGTCGGCCAGGTGGAGGTCCTCTGCCAGAGGCCGCCACAGGCAGGTATAGGCATTGGCAAGGGCGACGCAGCCAGCTCCTGGACGGCGCGCGAGCGGGAGGCCGAGCGAGGGCTGCCCGCCGCGGCGGACGAACACAAACCGGGGTCGTTCGCCGGCCGCCATCCCCGCCTGCAGCATCGTCCGCCACCAGACGTCGCCGAGGAACAGGCTTTCGCGCCCGCCGGCGGCAACCAGCGGCGCCACGTCGCGCCAGTCCTCGGCCTCCTCGACGTCGTGGCGGCCTGGTCCGTTCACCACCGATCGCGCAGCCAATAATAGAGCAGGCCGACCGCCTCGTGGATCTCGAGCTCGGATCGCGCCAGCGAAGCGGGATTGGGAATGAGGCTCCCGAGCGAGGGAAAGTCGTGCGGCAGCCTCGCGAGGCGCACCGGGGCTGCCGTCGCCACGATGCCGGCGTGGCGAAAGGCGATGATCGCACGCGGCATGTGGCCGGCATCGGTGACGAGATAGATGGCGTGGATGCCGGCTGCGCGCAGCAACGGCGCCGAATACGCGGCGTTCTGCCAGGTGTTTTCCGAGCGACTTTCGACCCAGCGCGCCGTGAGGCCGAAACTGGTCCGCAGCAGCCGCGCCATCACCTCGCCCACCGGCGGCGTGCCCGGCAGCACCACGCCACCGGTGACCAGGATCGGCAGACCTGTGCGCCGCGCCAGGCGAACCCCGGCCTCGACGCGCGAGAGTGTCATCGGCCCCGCACTCGCCGCCGGCTCCAGCGCGCCCGGTGCGCTGGCACGGACCTCGGCGCTGAGGATCACGATGGCCTGAGGCGGGTCGGCGATCGGGGGCTTGAGCGGCAGCCGGCTCTGCAGCGCCATGGTCATCAGCGTCGGCACGAACGGCAGCGCCAGAACCAGCACGAGGACCAGCGCCACGCGACCGAGCCATCGGATCAGCCGCCTGGCGCGGCGCGGCCAGGGCAACACCACCGCGGCGATGCCGCCGATCAGCAGGTTGCCCGGGGGAAGCAGCAGCGCGGTAGGCAGGGGACCCAGCGACACGAGATCATCTCCGACGCGCTCAGCCTGCCCGATGCGGACGGGTCGCGATAGGGGAGTCGCCGGTTGGGCGACTGCGGGCGTTGACACGGCAGGCGCGGCGCCGCACTGGCAGCGCATGGTAACGGTGACGGCCTCGCCGATCGAACCGGGCGGCACGGCAGCCTGGGAGGCGTTGGCCCAGCGTTGGCGGGTGCTCGAGTCCGAGGCCGACGGCTCGTTCTTCACCTCCTGGACCTGGATCGGCTGCCTGGCGTCGGAACGTTTCGATGCCCCGTTGCTGGTCGCCGCCGACGCCGCGGGGGAGACGGTGGCGCTCGCGTTGTTCAACCGCCGGCGACGCTGGATCGGACGGTCCCGGCTCTGGCTGCACGAGGCTGGCCGCCGCGCGCTCGACACGCCGTTCATCGAGCATAACGGCGTTCTCACACGCGACCCCGCGCTGATCGCCGATTGCCTGCGCGCCGCCTTGCGCCATGGCCACCTCGTGCTGAGCGGTGTGGAGGAGCCGACGCTGCTGGCCGCACGTGCGACGGGAAAGGCCTGGCGGCGGCAGGAGCCGCGCCCAGCCCCCTGGGTCGATCTCCGCCGGGTCCGTTCCAGCGGCGGCATCGCGCCGCTGCTGTCGGCGAATGCGCGCCAGCAGCTGCGCCGCGCACGCCGGGCGCTGGAGACGGGCGGGCCACTGCGGCTTGCGCGGGCGGCGGACCCAGCCGAGGCACTCGCCTTCCTGCGCGAGATGGCCGGACTGCATCAGGCTTCCTGGCAGGCAAGGGGGCAGCCCGGCGCCTTCAGCGAGCCGTTCTTCGTCCGCTTCCACGAGACCCTGCTGGCCCGCGCGCTGCCGCGCGGCGAGGCGGAATTGCTGCGCATCACCGCCGGCCCGAGGGTGCTGGGGCTGCTCTACAACTTCGTCCACAAGGGCCGGGTTCTGGCCTACCAGTCCGGTTTTGCCGGCGCCGCGGCCGGCCCGAGCATTGGCCAGGTCTGCCACTGGCTGGCGATCGAGGAGCACGCCGCGGCCGGCCGGAACGTCTACGATTTCCTGGCCGGGGAGGCCCGCTACAAGACGCGCTTCGCCACCGATGTCATGGACATGCACTGGCTCGACCTCGAGCGGTGAGGCGTGGGCCGGTCCGGCGTTGTTCGCTGCGACGAATCTTGTGGGGTGTGGCGAATCGAAACGATGGCTTAACGGTGACAGTGGAAAACCGTCCGGCCATCTCGTCGGAGTCGCTCCATGAACGCCGTGCCTGCTCTGCCAGTCACTGCCCGGTTCCAGCCCGTCACCGCGCCAGCCAGCCACGGCGGCGTCGAGGAGGCGTGGCGCGAGGAGCGCGACCGTCTGCCGCCCGGCCTCGCTTATCCGATCATCCTGTTGCTGTCGGTTGGCGGCTGGGCTGTGGTCGCCACCGTCGGCCTCTGGCTTTACCGCATCCTCGGCTGACCTTTTCGTCCCGCGTGCCTGGGGCTATGGCGGAGCAGACCGCCACGCCCGGAGGCACGACATGGCTCACCAGCCCACCACGATCGAATCCCTGCTCGCGCGCGGGGAGGCCAGCGCACCCGCGATTGCCGCCACCGCGGACGCCGGACCCGCGCGCCCGCCGCTGACCTACGCGGCGCTGCGCGAGCTGGCCGGCGCCACGCTGGCCAGCCTGAACGCCATGGGCATCGGCCGTGGCGACCGCGTGGCGCTGGTGCTGCCCAACGGCCCGGAGGCCGCGTCGACCTTCGTCACGGTTGCCTGCGCCGCCACCACGGCGCCGCTCAATCCGGCCTACCGGGCGGACGAGTTTGCCTACTACCTCGACGACCTCGGCGCCAAGGCCCTGCTCATCGCGCGCGGCCACGCGAGCCCCGCGCGCGCCGTTGCCACGGAGCGCGGCATTCCCATCGTCGAGGTGGTGCCCGGCGCTGCGGCCGGCAGCTTCACACTGGTGCCGGAACGGCCGCTGGCCGCGACGGCGGCGAAACCCGGGATGGCCGGGCCCGACGACATCGCGCTGGTGCTGCACACCTCGGGCACCACGGCGCGGCCCAAGATCGTGCCGCTCAGCCACCGCAACGTCACCGCTTCCGCCCGGCATATCGGCGCGTCCCTCGCGCTCTCGCCGGACGATGCCTGCCTCAACATCATGCCGTTGTTTCATATCCACGGCCTGATCGCGGCGGTGCTGTCCTCCCTCGGCGCGGGGGCTTCGGTGATCTGCTCGCCGGGCTTCAACGCCTTCCGCTTCTTCTCCTGGTTCGCTGCCGCCCGGCCCTCCTGGTACACGGCGGTGCCCACCATGCACCAGGCGATCCTGCCGCTCGCCGCGCGCCATCGGGAAGCCATCGCCGCAGGCCGGCTGCGCCTCATCCGCTCTTCCTCGTCCTCGCTGCCGCCGCAGGTGATGGAGGAGTTGGAGCGGACATTCAGCGTGCCGGTGATCGAGGCGTACGGGATGACCGAGGCCGCCCATCAGATGGCCTCCAATCCGCTGCCGCCGGCGGCGCGCCACGCCGGATCGGTCGGGCGTTCGGCGGGGCCCGAGATCGCCATCATGAACGATGCCGGCGAGATCCTGCCCCCCGGCGCGCTCGGCGAGGTGGTGATCCGCGGGCCCAACGTCACCGCCGGTTACGACAACAACCCCGAGGCCAACGCCAAGGCCTTCACCCATGGCTGGTTCCGCACCGGCGACCAGGGCACGCTCGACGAACACGGGTATCTGCGCCTCACCGGGCGGCTCAAGGAGATCATCAACCGGGGCGGCGAGAAGGTTTCGCCGCTCGAGGTCGATGCCGTGCTGATGGACCATCCGGCGGTGGCGCAGGTGGTCACCTTCGCGATGCCGCACGACAAGCTGGGCGAGGAAGTCGCGGCGGCGGTGGTGCTGCGCGAGGGGCAGACGCTGGAGGAGGCGGCGTTGCGCGACTTCGCCGCCCAGCGGCTTGCGGCGTTCAAGGTGCCGCGCCGGATCCTGTTCATGCCGGAAATCCCGAAGGGCGCGACCGGCAAGCTGCAGCGCATCGGCCTTGCCGCGAAGCTGGGGCTCACCGCGTGAAAATTGCCGTCTTCGGTGCCGGCGCGATCGGTGGCCTGATGGCGGCGCGGCTGGCGGCCTCGGGCCAGGACGTCACCGTCGTCGCGCGCGGCCCGCACCTCGCCGCGATGCGCGAGCGGGGGCTGCGGCTGATCTCCGGCGGGGAGACGATCACCACGCATCCGCGCGCCTGCGCGGACGCCACCGAGGCCGGCGTGCAGGACGCCGTGATCGTGACGCTGAAGGCGCATTCGCTACCGGGGGTCGCCGTCGACATCGCGCGCATGATGTCGCCGCAGACGATGCTGGTGACGGGCGTGAACGGAATTCCCTACTGGTACTTCCACGGCCTCGACTCGCCCTGGCGGGGCCGGGTCGTGGAGAGTGTCGATCCCGGCGGCATCGTCTCTCGGACGCTGCCGCCGGCGCAGGCGATCGGCTGCGTCGTCTATCCCGCGGCGGAGGTGATCGAGCCTGGGGTCGTCGCGCATACCTATGGCGACCGGTTCAGCCTGGGCGAACCCGACGGTACCCGCTCGGCCCGCCTGGAGATGCTGTCGAAAGCTCTGATGACCGCCGGATTCAAGGCGCCGGTGCGGCCGCGCATCCGCGACGAGATCTGGGTCAAGCTCTGGGGCAACCTCACGTTCAACCCCGTCTCGGCGCTGACCGGCGCCACGCTCGACCGCATCACCGGGCAGGCGGATCTGCGCGGGCTTGCGCGCGCGATGATGCTAGAGGCGCAGACGGTCGCCGAGGCGCTCGGCGTTCGTTTCGCCATCGACGTGGACAAGCGCATCGACGGCGCCGCCGAGGTGGGCGCGCACAAGACCTCGATGCTGCAGGACCTCGAGCGGGGCCGGCCGATGGAGATCGACGCGCTGCTCGGTGCCGTGGTGGAACTCGGCACGCTCACAGGGCACGCCATGCCGCTGTGCTCGGCGGTGCTGGCGCTGGTGCGCGAGCGGGCGCGGCAGGCGGGGTGCTACAGCGGCTAAAGACCGTCCTTACCGGTCGAGCCAGGCCCGGACCTCACCGCGCAGGAAGGCAAAATCCTCGGGAATGACGCTCGGCGCGCCGGCGCGGTGGCCCCAGATGCTTTGGATCGGCGCCAGCCGGGCGTGGCGCAGATGCTCCGCCTCCGCCTCGTTGTCGGCCACCCGGAAATAGAGGTCGGTGGTGGATGGCAGCAGCAGCACCCGCGCCTCGATGGCGCGCAGCGCGGCGGCGAGGTCACCGCCGGCGGCGATGTCCCCGGCTTCCCACGTCTTGAGCTGGGCATAGAGGTTGGCCGCCCGGCGCTGGTAGTTGCGCTCCTCCCAGTCCGTGCGCAGGAAGGTTTCGAGATCGGGCGCGCCCAGGGCGGTGAGGTGAAGGCCGGCGCGGTAGAAATCCTGGCTCAGCGCCCAGGCGGCATAGATGTGCCCGAAGGCCTTGAGGTTCGGGCGCGGCTCGGCCGAGAAGCGGCCCTGGCCGAGGTGCTCGGGAGCCGCCTCCAGCGTGCGCAGCAGCGAGGAGAGGAAGACGCGGTTATGCACCGAGGTCCGCGCGCTGCCGCAGACAACGATGGCGCGTTCCACGCCGGGGCGCGTCGCCCAATGGTAGGCCTGTTGCCCGCCCATCGAAAACCCATAGACGGCGGCGAGGCGCTCGATCCCCCAGACCTCGCGCAGCAGCCGCGCCTGGGCGGCCACGAGGTCGTGGTAGGTCACGACCGCAGGGTAGTCCGCCGTGTCGGCCGCGCCGGAGGAGAGCCCGTTGGAGAACATGTTGGGGATGACGATGAACCAGCGCCCGGGGTCGAGCAGCGATTCCGGGCCGATCGCCCATTCCAAATCCTGGTGCTGCGCGCCGTAGGAACATGGGTAGAGCACGACGTTGTCACGCGCCGGCGAGAGCGTGCCATGCGCGCGCCAGACGATCCGCGCGCCTGCGATCGTCCCGCCTCGGGCGACCGGCAGGTCGCCCAGTTCGAAGACACCTTCGGTTATCGGCCATGCCGTCATGCCAGGTTCGACCTCTGCTTCATTTCTTTTGCGCGTCCGCGAGCCTGCGGCGCAGCTCCGCGATCTCGGCGTGCAGCCCCTCGATCTCGGCGTCGCGCGACATCGGGCCCGCCGGCGACCCCGGGCCGCCATTCTCGGGTCGGAACGGCGCGAACAGGTTCATCGCCCGCTCCATCATGGCGCGGTTCTGTCGCCCGACTTCCTCCATGTCGAAGGGGAAGAAGTTGCCCATCGTCTTCTGCATGGCTTCGCGCATCTGCTCCTGCTGATGCGCGAAGCTCTCAAGCGCCTGCTCCAGGTATCGCGGCACGAGCCCCTGCATCGAGTCGCCGTAGAACCCGATCAACTGCCTGAGGAAACCGGTCGGCAGGAGGTTGCGACCCTTGTTTTCCTCCTCGACGATGATCTGGGTCAGCACCGAACGCGTGATGTCCTCGCCGGACTTGGCGTCGTAGACGACGAAATCACGCCCCTCGCGGACCATGTCGGCAAGGTTATCGAGCGTGATGTACGTCGAACTTTCGGTATTATAGAGGCGGCGGTTGGCGTATTTCTTCACCACCACCGGCGGCGCACCCGGTTTGGTCGGAGTTTCGGCCGGGGAGGGGTCGGTCATGGCGGTCCTCGCGGCTTTTGGTGAACGTTCCTAACATGCCGCG
>JAGWQN010000056.1 GCA_028869995.1 Rhodospirillales bacterium | reverse complement strand
GCGCGCGGTTTGGGCTATGCGGCGGCGCACAAACCCCCGGACAGTTTTCATGTTGCTGCGAAACGTCGCCATCATCGCCCATGTCGACCACGGCAAGACCACGCTCGTGGACAAGCTGCTGGCCCAGGCCGGCGCGTTCCGCGCGCATCAGAACGTGGCCGAGCGCGCGCTCGACCGCAACGACCTCGAGCGCGAGCGCGGCATCACCATCCTCGCCAAATGCACGTCGGTCGCATGGACCGCGGCCGATGGGAACGAGGTGCGGATCAACATCGTCGACACGCCCGGCCACGCCGATTTCGGCGGCGAGGTGGAGCGCATCCTCTCGATGGTCGATGGCGCGATCGTGCTGGTCGATGCCGCCGAGGGCGTGCTGCCGCAGACCAAGTTCGTCGTCGGCAAGGCGCTCGGGCGCGGGCTGAAGCCGATCGTGGTGGTCAACAAGATCGACCGCTCCGACGCCAGGCCGCACGAGGTGCACGAGGAGATCTTCGACCTGTTCGCCGCGCTCGGCGCGAATGACGAGCAGCTCGACTTCCCCATGCTCTATGCCTCCGGGCGGCAGGGCTGGGCGGTTGCGCATCTCGACGACGAGCGGCGCGACCTCTCGCCGCTCTTCGAGCTGGTGCTGCGCCACGTCCCGGCGCCCAGCGTCGATGCCAGCGCGCCGTTCGCCCTGGTCGGCACCATCCTCGACTACGACAATTTCCTCGGCCGCGTGCTCACCGGGCGGATCGAGCAGGGGCGCGCGCGCGTCAACATGCCCGTGCGCGTGCTGCGCCCGGACGGAACGGTGGCGGAGACCGGGCGGCTGTCGAAGCTGCTCGCCTTCCGTGGCCTCGAGCGCGTCCCGGTGGAAGAGGCCGAGGCGGGAGACATCATCGCCGTCGCCGGACTCGCGGATGCGACGGTGCCGGACACCATCGCCTCACCCGAGGTGAGCGCGCCGCTGCCGGCGATCCCGGTCGATCCGCCGACCCTGGCGATGACGTTCCGCATCAATGACGGGCCGCTGGCCGGACGCGAGGGCAAGAAGGTGACGTCGCGCCAGATCCGCGAACGGCTCTGGCGCGAGGCGGAGGGCAATGTCGCCATCCGCGTCGCCGACAGTTCCGAAACTGAAGCGTTCGAGGTTTCCGGGCGCGGCGAGCTGCAGCTTGGCGTGCTGATCGAGACGATGCGG
The DNA here is from genome assembly GCA_028869995.1 of Rhodospirillales bacterium. Lineage (GTDB taxonomy): Bacteria > Pseudomonadota > Alphaproteobacteria > Acetobacterales > Acetobacteraceae > JAJXXT01. The sequence goes on along the minus strand of JAGWQN010000056.1, from coordinate 2,589 downwards.
CGCGAGGGATTCGAGCTGACCATCGGCCGGCCGCGCGTGCTGACGCGCCGCAACGCGCAGACCGGCGAGCGCGAGGAGCCGATGGAAGAGGTGCTCGTCGATGTGGACGAGGCGTACTCGGGTATCGTCGTCGAGAAGATGAGCCGGCGCAAAGGCGAGTTGCAGGACATGCGCCCGTCGGGCGGCGGCAAGCAGCGGCTCACCTTCCTGATCCCGAGCCGCGGGCTGATCGGCTACCATGGCGAGTTTCTGACTGATACGCGCGGCACGGGCATCATGAACCGGCTGTTCGCCGGCTATGGTCCGTGGAAGGGAGCGATCGAGGGCCGCAGCCGCGGCGCCCTGATCAGCACCGAGGCGGGCGAGGCGGTGCACTACGCGCTGTTCTACATCCAGGAGCGTGGCACGTTGTTCGTCTCGCCTGGCGACAAGGTCTACCAGGGCATGATCCTCGGCGAGAACAGCCGCGAGAACGACCTCGAGGTGAACCCGATCAAGGAAAAGAAGCTCACCAATATCCGCGCCGCCGGCAAGGACGACGCGATGTTGCTGACGCCGCCCAGGAAGATGAGCCTGGAGCAGGCGATCGCCTATGTGGAGGACGACGAGCTGGTCGAGGTGACGCCGGGGGCGATCCGCCTGAGGAAGCGCTTCCTCGACCCGCACGAGAGGAAGCGCGCCGAACGGGCGAGCGAGGCGGCGTAGGCGCGACGCGCCCGCGCGGCTACGACGTCGCGCGCGGCATCGGCCAGGTGTCCGACAGCCGGTAGCCGCCCGGGAACGGGTCCGTCGGATCGAGCATCAGCTGGTGGGTGCCGGTGATCCAGGCACTGCCGGCGACGGAGGGGACGATCGCGGGACGGCCCGCGACGGCCGTTTCTTCCTCGATACGACCCTCGAACTCGGTGCCGATGATGGAGCGCGCGAGGTAGCGCTCGCCCACACGCATCTGCCCCTTGGCGTGCAGCACGGCCATGCGCGCCGAGACCCCGGTGCCGGTGGGCGAGCGGTCGATCTTGCCGGGGCGGATGGCAACGGCGTTGGCACCGGTGAGCACACCGTCGCGCGCTTCGAGCGGGGCGGCGAGCTGGCAGAACGAGATATGGTCCCACCCTGTCTCGGGGTGGCGGAATCCGAGCTGCTCCTCCGCCGCCGCGGTGATGCGCATACCGAGCTCGGCGATGTCGCGCGCCTCGTCGGGCGTGATCGCGAAGCCCAGCGCCCGTGCGTCGGCGATGACGAAACTGTCGCCGCCATAGGCGATGTCCACGGTAAGCGTGCCGTGGCCGGCAAGCTCGAGCGGCGCGTCGAGGCGCGTGGCAAAGGCAGGAACGTTGCGCACCCTGATGCGCTCCGCCTTGCCGGCCCGGCAGGTCGCGACGATCTCGACGGGGCCGGCGGGGGGTTCGAGGATGAAACGGGTTTCGGGTTCCTGCATCGGGATGATGCCCGTCTCAAGCGCAACCGTCGCGACACAGATGGAGTTGGAGCCGGACATCGGCGGCGTGTCCGCGGGCTCCATGATGATCCAGCCGAGTTGCGCCGAAGGATGCTTCGGCGGGACCAGCAGGTTGACATGGCGGAACACGCCGCCGCGCGGCTCGTTGAGCACGAAGCGGCGCAGCGTCTCGTCCTCGGCGATGAAGCGCGCCTGTTCGGCGATGGTGGCACCCGGCGGCGGCAGGACGCCACCGACGATCACATCACCGACCTCGCCGGCGGCGTGGCAGCTCACGACGTGGATCACCTTCGATGAACGCATGCTTCCCCCCTACGTCCCGCCCCAGATCGTGGCCTCGGTCCAGCCGAGCTCGGCGAACTCAGCCGCGCGCAGCGGCGCCTCGCCCGTGGAAAAGAAATCGTCCAGTTGCGGCGGTGCGACGTTCGTGCCGGCGAGCATCGCATGCGCCTGGCCGCGATGGTGCACCTGGTGCTGGAACAGGTGCAGCAGCAGCCGGTCCATCCGCTCGCGCTGGACGCGCGTCGCGCGGTGGATCTCGACGACGCGGGAAAGCCCGTCGCCCCCGAGCGCTTCGGTCACGGCGATGAGCCTGCGGTCGAGCCCCGCCTGGCGCGGGTGCAGCTCGGCGACGGTCTTGCACGGCTCCGGGTCCGCCCACGCCGCCGGGCCGAGGCGCCCTCCCTCCATCGCGTCGATATAGAAATGATCGACCGTCAGGATGTGGTTCAGCGTCGCGCGCAGGCTCGGGAAGAAGCTGGTTCGCGTCGCCGCGAATTCCTCCTGCGTCAGCCGCGCGCAGGCGGTGAGCAGCCGGTGGTTGGCCCAGGCGTTGTTGTACGCCATGGCGCGGAACGGCAGGGCGGCGTCCTGCATGGCGCTCACCCGTGCGTGCCGTTGGGCGCGGCCTCGAGCACCAGGTGCAGCAGGCGCCCGAACTGCGCGGGGGTGACGGCCTGGCCCGGCGTGTCGGTATCGACGCGGTGGACGAAGACGGCGTCCAGCGCCGGGATCACCACCACGTGGTGCCCGCCGGCGCCGTTGGCGGCATAGGTGCCCGGCGGCACGACGGCGTTGGGGAACAGGATGCCGGCGCGCGAGACCCACCAGAGATAGCCATAGGCGCCGCG
>JAGWQN010000055.1 GCA_028869995.1 Rhodospirillales bacterium | reverse complement strand
GTCGAGCGCGCGCCCGACGCGATCCAGCATCTCGTCAACCTCGGCTACGGTGATGATCAGCGGCGGGCTGAAGCAGAGGATATCGCCGGGAACGGTGCGGCCGATCACGCCGTGCTCCTCCACCAGCTTGGTCAAGCGTCCGCCGATACGCGCACCAGGCTCGAAGTTCTGCCGCTTCTCCTTGTCCGCCACCAGCTCGATCGCGCCGATCAGGCCGATGCCACGGACCTCGCCCACCAGCGGGTGGTCGGCGAACCGGCGTCTCAGCTCCTTCTGGAAGTGCGCACCGACGGCGCGGACATGCTCGCCGATGTTCATCTCGTCGTAGATCTTCAGCGTCTCGATCGCGACCGCCGCCGGCACCGGATGGCCCGAATAGGTGAAGCCGTGGCCGAAGGTGCCGATCTTGTGACTCTCGTCGGCCAGCCCCTGGAACACCCTCTCGTTCACCATCACCGCCGAGATCGGCAGATAGGAGGATGAGAGCGCCTTGGCGCAGGTCAGGATGTCGGGCTGCAGGCCCAAGGTCTGGCTGCCCCAGTAGTTGCCGGTACGCCAGAAGCCGCAGATCACCTCGTCGGCCACGAACAGCACGTCGTATTTCCGCAGCACGGCCTGAATCTTTTCATAATACGTCGCGGGGGGAACGATCACGCCCCCCGCCCCCAGCACCGGCTCCGCCCACATCGCCGCGACCGTATCGGGACCCTCGGCGAGGATCAGCTTCTCGAGTTCGTCGGCGAGCCTGGTCGCGTACGCCTCCTCGCTCTCGCCCGGCTTCGCCCCGTGATAGTGGTGAGGGCATTCGGTGTGGATGAAGCCCTGCAGGGGTACGTCGAAGCTGCGGTGGTTGGCCGGCAGGCCGGTCAGCGACGCAGCGGCCAGGGTGATCCCGTGATAGCCCTTCACCCGACCGATGATTTTCTTCTTCTGCGGCCGGCCGACGGCATTGTTGAAATACCAGACCATCTTGATGGCGGAATCGTTGGCCTCGGAGCCGGAATTGGCAAAGAAGACCTTGCTCATCGGCACGGGCGCGCGCTCGATCAGCATCTCCGCCAGATCGATCATCGGCAGATGCGCCTTGGCGGTGAAGGCGTGGTAGAAGGGCAGGGTGCGCAGCTGCTTCGTCGCCGCCTGGGCCAGCCGCTCGTTCGAGAAGCCGAGCGAGGCGCACCAAAGCCCGGCGACACTCTCGATGTAGGCCTTGCCAGCCTCGTCCCAGACCCGAACACCCTCGCCGCGCGAGATGACCATCGGGCCGGCGTCGAGATGCGCCTTGAGGTCGGTGTAGGGGTGGAGCGCGTTGGCGACGTCGCGGGCCGCCGAGGAATTGGGACGGATCTGGTTCATCCGGATCTCCATTGAGGGGGGCCAAGAAAGACGGGAGTTTCGCGCCGAAGCGCCCGGCGTGCAACGCTCGAGCGTTTCAGGCCTGGGTTCAGCCGCCCTTGACACCACCCGCCGTCAGTCCCGCCACGATCTGCTTCTGCATGACCAGGGTCAGGATCAGCACCGGCGCGGTGACGATGAGTGCCGAGGCGGCGAGCGGGCCCCAGCTCACCTGCTCGAAGGTCATCGAGTTGTAGACCGCGACCGGAAGCGTGCGAGTGGTGCGCCCGGCGAGCACGATGCCAAAGACGAAGTTGTTCCAGCTGCCGATGAAGGCGAGGATGGTCGCGACGGTGATCCCCGGGCGCGCCAGCGGCATGGCGACGCGCAGGAAGGCCTGCCAGATCGTGGCGCCGTCCACGAGTGCTGCCTCCTCGAGATCCGGCGGCAGACCCTCAAAGAAACCGATCATGATCCAGACGACGATCGGCACGGTCAGCACGAGATGGGTGATGACGAGCGGGATCAGCGTGCCGAGAAGGTCCAGTTTCTGGAAAATCAGATAAAGCGGGATCAGGAAGGAGAGCGCCGGAGTCACGCGCGCGAGCAGGATCAGGGTTGCCGAGCCGGTCGCCTTCGCCTTGGCGACCCCGTAGCCGGCCGGCACGCCGATCGCCAGCGCCAGGGCGGTTGCCGAAAAGGTGACGATGATGGAGTTCAGCGTGTCGCGGCCGAACTCATTCTCGGCCAGCACCTTGGCGTAGTTGGCGAGCGTCGGCAGGTGCGGGATGAAGACGGGTGGGAAGGCCATGTTGTCGACCTCGTTCTTCAGCGAGAGCGAGGCCATCCAGAAGAAGAAGAACAGCGTGGGCGAGAGCAGGACCAGCACGGCGAAGACGATCCCCGCCTGCCCCAGCAGCTTGCGCCAACGATGCCGGTTCACAGCGCGAGCGACCTCTGGCGCAGGCCGAGCAGCACCAGCGTCACGGCGACGATGACGACGAAGAACACCAGCGTCACCGCAGAGGCAAAGCCCAGATGGTAGTAGGCGAAAGCCTGCTGGTAGAGATAGATGTTCATGGTCTCGCTCGCCGTTCCCGGGCCACCCTGGGTGATGACGTAGATGATGTCGAAGGATTTCAGCGCATCGATGGTGCGCAGGACGGCGGCGACGACGATGTGCGGCCACAGCAGCGGCAGCGTGATGTGGCGAAAGCAGTTCCAGGCGTTGGCGCCGTCGATGCGCGCCGCCTCGTAGGGATCGCCCGGCAGGGCCGCGAGCCCGCCCAGAAGGATCAGCATGACCAGCGGCGTCCACTGCCAGGTCTCGATCATCGCCAGCGTCGGTATGACCGTCGTTTCGCTGTAGGTCCATGTCGCCGGTGGCAGGCCGATTGAGGTCAGCAGGTAGTTGAGCACCCCCAGCTGGGGATGGAACATCATCGACCATACCAGCGCGATCGCGACCGGCGTCGCCATCATCGGCAGGATGAAAACCGTGCGCGCGGCTCCACGCAGCGGGAAGCGCTGATGGAAGCAAAGGGCCGCGATGAGCCCCAGCGCCAGGGGCGCGATGACGCCGATGGCGGTGAAATAAAAAGTCCGTACGACAGCCCAGCCGAATTCGGGGTCGGTGAAGAGATGGCGGTAGTTGGCGAGGCCAACCCAGGAGGTTCCGCCTGTGGGGGACCAGTCCGCGAGCGACATGATCAGCGTGAACGTCCACGGCAGCACGATGACCGCCAGGACCACCACCGCAGCGGGGACAGAGAAAAGTCCGTAACGGCGTGCATAACCCCCGCCGGCGCCGGCCGGCGGGGATATCGTCGAGGCCGACAAGAGGCTCAGGTCTTCTTGTTGGACTTGTCGAGGATGGGTTGGAAGGCTGCGGTTGCCTTCCTGAGTTCCTTGGCCGGATCGGCGCCAGTGATGGTGTTGGTGAGAGCGACGCCGAACACGTCGCGGAACTCCGTTACCGGAACGATCTCGGGCAGGCCGGGAGCGGAGATCGCCTGGCTCTTCTTCACCGTGTCGAGCCATTCCGGCCCGAACCTGTTGGTCTTGACCAACTCAGGGTCGGAATAGACCGATAGCCGCGCCGGTGTGCCTGAGCCGGTGCGCAGGATCTCGCCCATGATCTTCTTGGACGTTGCCCACTGCACGTAATACCAGGCCGCGCCCTTCTTCTTGCTCGCGGCGGTGACCGCCATGCTGTCGACGAAGCTTGCCGAGTGTTGCGCCTTCGGCCCCTTCGGCACCACGGCGAAGCCGACATCGTGCACGACCTTGCTCGACTTCGGGTCGATCAGCGGCGCCGAGAAGCCGACACCATCGAGCCACATGCCGACCTTGCCCTGGCTGAAGCTGGTCTGCGACTCGTACCAGTTGAACCCGATGCTGCCGGGAGGCGCGGTATCGCGCATCAGCTTCTGATACATCTCCGCTCCCCAGATCGCCTCCGGCGTGTCGGTGAGCAGCTTGGTGCCTTCAGGGTTGGTCGTGTAGGCGTCCTGGCCGAGCATCCAGCTGGTCCAGCACGGGATGTTGGCGTTCTTCAGGCCGCGGCCGACATAGCCGAAAATGCCCTTGGACTTGTCGGTCAGCTTGTAGGCGCTGGCCACCAGCTCATCCATGCTGGCGGGGAAGGCGAGTCCCTTCGCCTTGAACAGGGCCTTGTTCCAGAAGATGACCCAGAGATCGGGGTTGAGCGGCACGCTGTCCATCCGCCCGTCCGCCTGGGTCGCGGTCTTGACCGCGCCGGCGCCGAAGTCGGCGAAATCCCAGTCCGGCGCCGTCATCTCCGGGTTCTTGATATACCCGCGAACGTCCTGCAGCCAGTGAGCGTTGCCAAACAGACGCTTGGAGACATGCAGCGAAACCATGATCACGTCGAAGCTCGGGCTGCCCGAGGCCATCTCGATGGCTGCCTTCGGCCGCTGCTGCTGCTCGGGGATCTGCTCCGAGCCGACGCTGATCCCGGTGAGCGCCTCGAATTCCTTCTGGTGCTTCTGCAGGACGTCGCTGCGCGGGTTCTTGGTGAGGTTCACCTCGATATGGGTGCCCTTGTAACGCTGCCAGTCGAACGACGAGGCGGCGTTGGCGCGGCGGACGAGGGCGGGTGCGCCGAGTGTTGCGGCGCTGCCTGCGAGCAGCTTGCGGCGGTGCATCATGAACGTTTCTCCGGTGGCGCTGGCTTGCGCGATGGAGCGCGAGCCTAGTCCACTCGATCCGGCTCCGAAAGAGCCGTCTGCGGCGGGCGCGCGGCGCCGGCCGGGGCGTCTCAGTTTTCCAGCTCGCTGTCCCAGTAGAGGTAGTCGCGCCAGGATTGGTGCAGGTAGTTGGGGGGGAAGGCGCGCCCGTTCTCCTGCAACTCCCAGGTGGAGGGCTGGCGCGGCGCCTGGCGCGGATACATCCGGCATTCCCGTGGCAGCTGGCTGCCCTTCACCAGGTTGCAGACGCCGCAGGCGGTGACAACGTTTTCCCACGTCGTGCGACCGCCACGCGAACGCGGGACCACGTGGTCGAAGGTCAGTTCCGGCGCCGCCTGCCGTTCGCCGCAATACTGGCAGCAGAAAGCATCACGCAGGAAGACGTTGAACCGCGTGAAGGCCGGCCGCCGCGCCGACGGGATGTAGTCCTTGAGCGCAATCACTGAGGGCAGCCGCATGGCCATCGAGGGCGAACGCACCTCGACTTCGTATTCGTTGAGCACCGACACCCGGTCCAGGAACACTGCCTTCACCGCGTCCTGCCACGACCAGATCGACAGCGGGAAATAGGAGAGAGGACGAAAATCCGCGTTCAGGACCAGCGCGGGAAAACTTTGGCCACCGTCAGGCAATGAGTGCTCCGCGTCTTGCGTCGCACAACTGCTGGGGCTCCACTGGTAGCCGAGCCGCCAGATGCTGTGCGACGTCGAGAACCGTTTTCGTTATTGCATCCCCCCTGGCATGTCGCAAGCTGCCTTGAGTGGGATTCACGGAGCCGTCATGGGAGGGGGATGACGCTGATAACCCGCTTCGCACCCTCGCCGACCGGGCTGCTGCATCTGGGCAGCGTGCGCACCGCGGCGAGCGCGCATGCGCGCGCCCGCGCGGCCGGCGGGCGCTTCCTGCTGCGCATGGAGGACATCGACCAGGCTCGCTGCCGGCCGCATTTCGCTGCGGCGATTCGTGAGGATCTGCGCTGGCTCGGCCTCCTCTGGGATGGCGACGTGCGCGTCCAGTCGGAGCATTTTTCCGATTACCGTGCCGCGCTCGACAGCCTGCGCGCGCGCCGCCTGGTCTATCCTTGCTTCTGCTCACGCGCTGACATTGCGCGTGCCGCGGCGGCGCCGCATGGCGCGGAGGAGGTCTATCCGGGAACGTGTCGTTGCCTGCCGCCCGCCGAAGCGGCGCGGCGTGTCGCCGCCGGCCAGCCACACGCCTGGCGACTCGACCTCGCACGAGCCATGCCGGACACGCCATTGTTCGTCGACGACGAGGCGCAGGGCCAAATTCGTTGCGATCCATTATCGTTTGGCGATGTCGTGCTCGCTCGCCGCGACACCCCGGCCAGTTACCATCTGGCTGCCACGCACGACGATGCGTTGCAGGGCGTGAGCCTCGTGGTGCGCGGGGAGGATCTGCGCCCGGCGGCCCATCTGCACCGTCTGCTGCAGCACCTGATGGGCTGGCCCGCGCCGCGCTACGCCCATGTCGCGCTCAAGCTCGGCGCCGATGGCAGGCGGCTTGCCAAGCGCGACCACGCGGCCACGGTCCGCGCGCTGCGCGAGGCCGGGGTCGCGCCGGGCAAGGTGGTGGCGCGGGCCCTCGCCTGAGCCGTCAGGCGTTGCGCCGCAGCGCCTCGGGGTTGACGACATATCCGGCGTCGAGCGTGCCATCGACGAACTCGAGCAGGTTGGCGACCGCGCGCAGCGACATTTTCTCGTAGCACTCGAGCGGTGCGGCCGCGTTGTGCGGGCTGAGCACGACGTTCGGCATCGCGAGCAACGGGTTCTCCAGATCTGGCGGCTCGCGCATCAGCACATCGAGCCCGGCCGCCTCGATCCGGCCCTCGCGCAGCGCCGCGGCCAGCGCCGTCTCGTCGACCAGAGGGCCGCGGGCGGTGTTGATCAGCCAGGCGGTCGGCTTCATCGCCGCAAGGAAATCGTGGCTGACCATGCCGCGCGTCGCCGCCGAAAGCGGGCAGTGCAGGCTGACGATGTCGGCGCGCGGCAGTGCTGCCATCACGTCCGTCACGGGTTCGTAGCCATCGGCGGCGATACGCGGCACCGGGAAGGCGGGATCGCGCACCATCACGTGCATGTCGAAGGCCCGGCACAGCCGCGCCACGCGGGTGCCGATGCGTCCGTAGCCGATCAAGAGCACGCTGCGCCCGGCCAGCTCGTGCATCCGCCGTCCATGCTGGATCATCCAGGTGCCGGCCCGCACCGACTGGTCGTATTCCACCGTCCGGCGCGCGACGGCCAGCATCAGCATCAGCGCATGTTCCGAAACCGAAAGATCGTTGGCCCCGTTGACCACGCCGACGACGATATCGCGCCTCGTGCAGGCCGCGATGTCGATGCTGTCGTAGCCGACGCCGAAGCGGCTGATGACGCGCAGCTTCGGGGCGGTTGCCAGCAAGGCCTCCTGAACCCGCTCGAGGCCCACCATGATTCCGTCGGCGTCGCCGATCGCGGCCGCCAGCTCGCGTTCCATCGGCGGGCCGCGGAAGGAATCGGTCAGCACCCTCAGCTCGATGTCCTTGCGCTCGGCGAGCCTCGCCATCGCATGGGGGTGCAACGCACGGCACAGAACGAGTTTGTACATTGGCGAACCTTCCCTGATCGGCCGCCATGCTTGCATTCCCCGGGCCGGACGGCTAGAACCCGTGTTGTGATCCGCACCGTCGCCCTTCACGCCTTTTCCTGTGCCCGCCGTCCGGCGGGCCGCGACGCGCTGCTTCTCCTTCGACTTACCCGCCCCTGAGCGTCACGCCGGGCGGTTCTGCACCGGCATCGCTCAGGGGGTTCCCTGGGAAAGCCTGTGCACACTCGAAGGACGTCTCCATGACAATCGACCATCCCAATTTCGGCAAGATCGACGATGATCGCCTGATCATCTTCGACACCACGCTGCGCGACGGCGAGCAGTCGCCCGGCTTCTCCATGAACCTCGCGGAAAAGCTGCGCATGGCCGAGGCTCTGGCCGAGCTCGGCGTCGATGTCATCGAGGCCGGATTCCCGATCGCCTCGGAGGGCGATTACGAGAGCGTGCGCGCCATCGCGCAATCCATCCAGGGGCCGGTCATCTGCGGCCTCGCCCGTTCCGGCCGCGCCGACATCCTGCGCGCCGCGGAGGCCGTCGCCCCCGCCCAGCGGCGGCGCATCCACACCTTCATCAGCACCTCGCCGCTGCACATGAAGTTCAAGCTGCGCATGGAGCCCGAGGCCGTGCTCGAGGCGGTCGCCCAAAGCGTGGCCCTGGCGCGGCAGCACACCGACGATGTGGAATGGTCCGCCGAGGACGGCAGCCGTACCGACGCGGAGTTTCTCTGCCGTTGCGTCGAGGCGGCCATCCGTGCCGGCGCCACGACGATCAACATCCCCGACACCGTCGGCTATGCCCTGCCGCAGGACATGGCGCGCATCTTCACCATGCTGCGCGAGCGCGTGCCGGGGGCCGAGAAGGTGATTTTCTCCACGCACAACCACAACGATCTCGGGCTCGCGGTCGCTAACACCATCGCCTCGGTCAACGCCGGTGCGCGTCAGGTGGAGTGCACCATCAACGGCATCGGCGAGCGCGCTGGCAACGCCGCGCTCGAGGAGATCGTGATGGCGATCCGCACCCGACCGGACTGCGTGCCGGCGAGGCCCGGGGTGACGACGGAAAACATCCTGCGTACGTCGCGCCTGCTCTCCACCATCACCGGCTTCGACGTGCAGCCCAACAAGGCGATCGTCGGTCGCAACGCGTTTGCCCACGAAAGCGGCATTCATCAGGACGGCGTGCTCAAGAACGCCGCGACTTATGAAATCATGACGCCCGAGAGCGTCGGCTGGACCAAGTCGTCGCTGGTCATGGGCAAGCATTCCGGGCGCGCCGCGTTCCGCGACAAGCTGCGCGCCATGGGCTACGGCGATATCGGCGAGAACCAGCTCAACGACGCGTTCCGCCGTTTCAAGGACCTCGCCGACCGCAAGAAGGTGGTCTACGACGAAGACATCATGGCTCTGGTCGACGACGAGGTGATGCGCGACCACGACCGCATCCGTTTCGTTTCACTCGATGTGCATACCGGCAGCAAGTCGAAGCCCAGTGCCGCGCTCGAACTGGAGATCGACGGTGTCACGCGCGCCGCGACAGCGACCGGCGACGGTCCGGTCGATGCCACGTTCATCGCCATCCGCAAGCTCTTCCAGCACGACGCGACGCTGCGTCTCTACTCGGTCGGCGCCATCACCGAAGGCACCGATGCGCAGGCCCGGGTGACGGTGCGGCTCGAGGAACAGGGCAAGATGGTGGACGGGCAGGGGGCCGATACGGACACCATCGTCGCCTCCGCGAGGGCCTACGTGCATGCGCTCAACAAGCTTCTGGTGAAGCGTGCCCGCACGGAGCCCGCGGCTCTATCCGCCTGATTTTGCGGTAAATAAGCTCGATCGAGAGCGGGGTGCCGCGCTTGGCGCGCGCACCCTGCCGGGCTTGTCGATGCCCTCGATCCGTCGAGGTTGCTGCTAATTATACGTTCTCTAGCGTAGGGCGGCGGCGAAATCCGCCGCCAGGTACGCCGGGTCCAGCGCCTGCGTGCCGATGACGACCAGCGCCCGCTCGGCACCCGCCCCGGAACGGGTGAAGGACCAGCGCTCGGCGGCGTATTGCAGCAGGAAGTCGCCGGCCTCCTCATCGAGGCCGCAGAATCCCTTGATGCGGAGCACCGAGGCGGGCAGGGCACCGAGCAGGGCGCGCAGCGCGCCGCGGTCGAACGGCCGTGGGTCACGCCAGGTCCAGGTTCGGAACGGATGCGCGGCGGTGGCCAGGAAGCGCGCCCGCTCATGCGGTACGGCAAAGTCGAGCTCGGCCAGCCCGACCTCGCCGTGGCGGGCCTCGATCACATGCGCCTGCGGGCGAATGGTGCGGACCACCTCGCGGGTCTGCACGAGGCGCTCCCCCGCCAGGTCGGTCTTGGTCAGCACGACAATGTCGGCATAAGCGAGCTGACCGCGCACCACGTCGCCGATCGCCGGGTCGGCCAGAAGGCGTGGAAGGTCGGCCGCATCGGCCAGCACCACCAGCGGCCCCAGTTCATAGCCTGGCTCGACCAGCGCCAGCTGGGCGATGCGCCAGGGGTCGCTGACGCCACTCGCCTCCACCACCACCAGCTCCGGACCACCTGCCGCGACGCGCTCGAGCGCCAGGCCAAAATCGTCGCCGATCGAGCAGCACACGCAGCCATTGGCCAGCGTCATGCTGGAGGCATCGGCGGCGGCCAGCAGCGCGGCGTCCACCGCGACGGAGCCGAAATCGTTGACCAGCACCGCGAAGCGGCGCTCCGCCCGGGCCAGCAGGCGGTTGATCAGCGTCGTCTTGCCGGCGCCGAGGAAGCCGCCGACGACGAGCAGGCGGATCACGGCAGGCAGACCACGCCGCCCACCACCGTCGCGTGCACGTCGATCTCGCGCAGCCGTTCCGGCGCCACGTCGAACGGGTCGTCCTCGAGGACGGCGAAGTCGGCGAACTTGCCCGGTGCGATACTGCCGATGGCGTGGTCGAGCCTGAGCGTCCAGGCTGGCCCAAGCGTCACGGCGTGCAGCGCCTGCGCGACGTCGAGCCGCTCGGCGGGGGCGAAGACCCGTCCCTTCGAGGTCAGCCGGTTGACCACGCACCACATGGCGAAGAGCGGCCCGAGCGGGGTGACCGGCGCGTCGGAATGGATCGCGACCGGCACGCCCTCGCGCCGGGCGGTCGCGGCGGCGTTCATCCTCGGCGCGCGCACCGGCCCCGCGGTCAGCGCCGCGTGCTGCTCACCCCAGTAGTAGATGTGGTTGACGAACAGATTGGCCGCCATGCCGAGCGCCGCCATGCGCCGGAACTGCGCCGCGTCGGCCATTTGACAATGCTGCAGCGTGGTGCGGTGCTCGGGGCGTGGGCAGCGTGCCAGCACATGCTCGAGCGCGTCGATCGCGACCGCGCTGGCCTCGTCGCCGTTGGTGTGGATATGGATCTGGGCGCCCACGCGCAGATAGGCCGCGACGATGCCCTCGAGCTCGGCGGGGGCAATGTACCACATGCCGTTCGGCGCGCCGTTGTGGTAGCCAGGCCACCGAAGCCGGCCGGTGAAGCCCTGGATCGAACCATCGACCGTCAGCTTCACGATGCCGAGGTGGAGTTTTTCGTTGCCCGTGCCGAGCAGTTGGCCGATCCGCGCAACGCCCTCGGCGAGCGTGTACTCGCGCGCGCCGAGGGCGGCGACCAGCCGCATCGGGAAGCCGGGCTCCGCGGTCACGCGGCGCATCAGGTCGAGGGTCTCGTCATCGAGCTTGCGTTGCAGGTCGGTGGCCGTGGTGATGCCTGCGCGCGCGGCCTGGCGGGCGAACGCGCGAAGCCCGGGCTCGTCGAGGCGCTGCATCAGGCCGCCGCCGCCCGCGACCCGGGTGGCGCGCTGCATCGCCGGCGGGCCCATCAGTTCGCCGGTCAGACCGTCGGCGTCGCGCAGCAGACCGTCGAGGTTGGAGTCGGCGCTGAACCCCGAGCGCTCCAGCACCAGCGTGTTGACGTTGATGATGTGGCCGGAGGCGTGGGAGACGACGATGGGTCGGCTGGTGGAGATGGCGTCGAGGTCGCGCCGGTGCAGCCGCGGGCCGTCGTCGTAGATCGGGTCGAAGCCCCAGACCAGCAGCGGTTCACCCGGCGGTAGCTCCGCCTCAAGCGTGCGCAGGCGCTCGAGGGCGTCGGCACGCGTTCGCGCACCGGGTGCCGTGCTGCCGTCGGGCATGGTGCGGTCGAAGAAGCCGAGATAGGGGCGGCGCCAGACCATGCCCTCCGAGGCGTGGGCATGCCCCTCGACGAAGCCGGGCACGATCACCTTGCCGGCGAAGCGCGCGTCCTCCACCGCGCCGGGGTAGAAGCCGAGCAACTCGGGGCCGCCGGCGCCGAGGATGCGGCCGTCACGCACCGCCACGTGCGTTGCCTCCGGCGTCGTGGCGTCCATCGTCACCACCCGTCGCGCGCTGTAGACACGAACCGCCATCGTCACCGGCCTTGCGCTGTTTCGCCGGCCGATGTTCCGCTGCGGGGCTCGCTTCCGCAAGCCGTGCGCCTCTGCGACATTGCGACATGGAGTCCGTCCAGCAAACGCCCGACATCCTGGTGCCCGACATCCTGGTGCCCGACATCCTGGTGATCGGCGGCGGCCATGCCGCGCTCGCGGCCGCCATCACCGCGCGACGCCTCGGCGCGTCGGTGCTTGTGGCCGAGGCGGCACCCCGGCCGATGCGCGGCGGCAACACGCGCCATACGCGCAACCTGCGCGCCGTGCACGACGCGCCGCGGGGCACGCTGACCGGCGCGTATCTCGAGGACGAATACTGGGACGACCTGCTGCGCGTGACGCACGGCCAGACCGACGAGGCATTGGCGCGGATGACGATCCGTGCCTCGGCGGATCTGGTTTCCTTCTTGTCCGACTGCGGCGTGCGGTTTCAGCCGTCGCTCGCCGGCACCCTGTCGCTGTCGCGAACCAACGCCTTCTTTCTCGGGGGCGGCAAGGCGCTGCTCAACGCGCTCTATCGTGAGGCCGAGCGGCTCGGCGTCAGCGTGTGTTACGAGACGCCTGCGCGCGCGATGACGATGCGCCAAGGGACGATCGCCGAGGTCGTGCTGCGGACTCCCGGCGGCGAGCTTCGCGTGGTTCCGCGCGCCGTCGTCGCCGCAGCCGGCGGCTTCCAGGCCAACATCGCGTGGATGCGCGAGTACTGGGGGGAGGCGGCGGAAAACTTCGTCATTCGCGGCACGCCCTATGCCCAGGGCGACGTGCTGCGCCTGCTGCTCGACGGCGGCTGCGCGCCGGTGGGCGATCCCACGCAATTCCACGCCGTCGCCCTCGACGGCCGGGCGCCGCGCTTCGACGGCGGCATCGCCACCCGTCTCGATTCCGTACCGTTCAGCATCGTCGTGAACCGTGACGGCCAGCGTTTCTATGACGAGGGCGAGGATCTGTGGCCGAAGCGCTATGCCATCTGGGGCCGGCTCATCGCGCAGCAACCGGGGCAGGTGGCCTTCTCGATCTGCGACGCGCCGGCGGCCCGCGATTTCATGCCTTCGGTCTATCCGGCGGTGACGGCGCCAACCATCGCGCACCTTGCCCGCGCGCTGGGTCTCGACCCGTTGGCGCTCGCGGCGACCGTCGCCGACTACAACGCGGCGGTGCGGGGGGGCGCTTTCGATCCCACCGTGCTCGATTCCTGCCATACCGAGGGGCTTGCGGTGGCGAAGACACACTGGGCACGGCGCATCGAGACCCCCCCCTTCGTCGGCTATCCGCTGCGCCCGGGCATCACGTTCACCTATCTCGGGGTGCGGGTGGACGCGACGGCGCGGGTGCGGCTCGCGGATGGAACGCCGGCCCCCAACCTGTTCGCGGCTGGCGAGATCATGGCCGGCAACATTCTCGGCCGCGGCTATCTCGCCGGCTTCGGCATGACCATCGGCGGCGTGTTCGGGCGCCTCGCCGGAGAGGGAGCGGCGCGGCATGCAGGCAACTGAGACGGCAGCGATGGCCGATGCGCGGCGCGCGCTCGAGATCTGCAATGCCTGCCGCTACTGCGAGGGCTTCTGCGCCGTGTTCCCGGCGATCGAACGACGGCGCGAATTTCCCGCCGCGGATCTCGGTTTCCTGGCCAACCTCTGCCACGGCTGCAACGGCTGCTATCATGCCTGCCAGTATGCGCCGCCGCACGAATGGGCGCTCAACGTGCCGGCGGCGCTCGCGCGCGTGCGCCACGAATCGTGGAGCGAAACGATCCGCCCGGCCACGCTGCGCGGCCTGTTGCGCCGTCCGCTCGCCGCCACGGCGGGCGCCGTGCTCGTCGCAGGCCTCGCGGCACTGGCGAGCGCACACGGCATGGCCCGCGCGCACACCGGCCCTGGTGCCTTCTATGCGGTGATCCCGCTCGCAACCCTGATCGCGCTCGGAGGAGCGAGCTTTCTGTTCGCGCTCCTCGCCCTGGCCGCCTCGGCGCTCGCCGCCTGGCGCGGGCTCGGCGGCACGCCGCGGCCGGTCCACCTCCTGCGAGCCCTGCACGACGCCGCGACGCTGAAGAATCTCGGCGGTGGTGGCGGCGGCTGCCCCTATCCCGGCGAGCAGCCCTCCGCCGCGCGCCGGCACGCGCACCATGCTCTTGCCGGCGGCTTCCTGCTGGCCTTCGCCGCGACGTCGGTCGCAACCATCGACGAGCACCTGCTCGGCTGGCACGCGCCGTATCCGCTGTTCAGCCTGCCGGTCCTGCTTGGCGTTGCGGGCGGCGTGCTGATGCTGGCCGGCGCGGCCAGGTTGATCCTGCTCAAGCGCGTGGCCGATCCCGCGCCGCTGGCGGCCGAGACCCTGGCGGCAGACCGGGTCCTGCTCGGGCTGCTCGCCGCGATCGCCGCCAGCGGGTTGGTGCTGCTGGCGCTGCGCGGAACCGTTGCGATGCCGCCGCTGCTGGTGCTCCACCTTGCGCTGGTCCTGGGCTTCTTCGTCACCATGCCGTTCGGCAAGTTCCTGCATGGGCCGCACCGGTTCGCGGCACTGGTCCGCGACGCGATGGAGCGCGATCCAGCGCGCCGCTAGAGCCATATCCGCTCCGATGGAATCATCGGATCGGATTTCTTGCTCTAGAAAACGTATAATTCAGAGTAACTTATCTCCGGCCTGGCTGAGCCGGGCAGGCTCAACCAAGCTGGAGGTTGCTCTAGCTGAACCGCGCGTCCGACGGCGCGCCGCTCCATTCGGTGAAGGCACGCAGCCACTCAGCCTGGACGCGGGCGAGGTCGAACCGGGCCACGGCCGTCGCCAGCCTGCGCTGGCGTTCGGCCTTTTCGTCCGTCGCCATGTGCGCCAGCGCCACCATGCGCGCGGCGATGTCCGTCTCGTCCTCGGGATCGGCGACCAGCGCGCCATCGCCGGCGACTTCCTCGAGCACGCCACCCGTGCTGACCAGCGGCACCAGGCCGTGCGCGGCGGCCTCCGCGACCGGCATGGCGAAACCCTCGAGCTGGCTTGCCAGCACGAAACCCGCGGCGTTGGCATAGAGCCAGGCCAGCTCGGCATCGGCGACGTAGGGCAGCAGCACCACGCCTTCGGCCTGGGCCGCCGCCGCCGCCACACGTTCGAAGCCCGGTTCCCGGGCACCGCACAGCACATAGCGAAGGCCGCGTAGCGCCAGGCCCGAACGTGCGAAGGCGGCGATGCTGCGGGCCTGGTTCTTGCGTTCGCCGATGCTGCCCACCGTCAGCAGAAACGGCGCTTCGATGCCCTCCGGCCGGCGCGCCATCTGCGCCGAGAGATCGGTACGGATCGCGGGATAGATGACCCGGCTGCTGGTCGGGCAGGCGGCCGGATGCAGCCGTTCGAAGCCACGCCTGGAGGCTTGGCTCACGAAGACCATGTGCGGGCCGGTCGCCGCGACCAGCCGGTAGATTTCGCGGTAGATCGCCCCAACCGCGGGAGCAAACAGATGCGGGTGGGTCACCGGGCCGACATCGTGGCACAGCACAATGTCCGAGCGCCGCAGCTCCGTGCTCGGCACGGTGTAGGGGTCGAGATGCAGCAGCGACCGGGAAGGCCGTCGCGGCGGCAGCCAGCCAAGCCGTCCGCCCAGCGTCCGGCCCTCCACCTGATGGCGTTGCAATCGCCCCACGACCCGCCGCACCAGCCCGCGCGGCGGCGATCTGAGCCGCCAGTAATACACGTCGCCGAGCGGCAGACCGGGGGTTTCGATCAGGTCCCTGCCGATGAAGAACCGTCCGGTGCGATTGTGCATCGCCAGCGAGAAATCGATATCGATGCGTGTCATCGCTGCCGGCATCCGCAACGGCTCGTCCCCCGCGATCGGCGAGGGCAGTGGCGCGCCCGAGAGGATTCGAACCCCTAACCCCCAGATCCGTAGTCTAGTGCTCTATCCAGTTGAGCTACGGGCGCCGCCGGAGCGGCTGCATAGACGATCCGCGCCGGGTGGGCAAGCGAGGCGGCGCAGGTGAGCGCCGCTTCAGGAAGTGAGCTTTTCGAGCTCGCGGACCACCGCCTCGCCCATCACCTGCGTACCCACTTTCGCGCATCCTGGCGCCATCACGTCCGCGGTGCGCAGCCCGCTTGCCAGCACGTTGACGCAGGCGCGCTCGATCAGGGCGGCATCCTCCTCCATCTCGAGCGAATAGCGCAGCAGCATCGCGAAGCTCAGCATCTGCGCCAGCGGGTTGGCCACGCCCTTGCCGGCGATATCGGGTGCGCTGCCGTGGATCGGCTCGTAAAGCGCGTGGCGCCTGCCGTCGGCCCCGACCGCGCCCAGCGTCGCCGAAGGCAGCATGCCGAGGCTGCCGGTCAACATCGAGGCAAGATCGGAAAGCAGGTCGCCGAACAGGTTACCGGTCACGATCACGTCGAACTGACGCGGGTTGCGCACCAGCTGCATGGCGCAATTGTCGGCATACATGTGTGAGAGCGCAACATCCGGATAATCCTTCGCCAGCGCCGTGACGGTCTGGCGCCACAGCAGGCCGCTCTCCATCACGTTCGCCTTCTCGACCGAGCACAGCCGCTTCTGACGCCGGCCGGCAAGCTCGAAGGCGACGCGCGCCACGCGCTCGATCTCGGGCGTGGTGTAGACTTCCGTGTTGATGCCCCTCTTGCTGCCGTCGGGCAGCGTCTCGACGCCGCGCGGCTCGCCGAAATAGATGCCGCCGGTGCTCTCGCGCACGATCATGATGTCGAGTCCGCGCACCACCTCCGGCTTCAGCGTGCTGGCGTCGACCAGCGGTTCGAGCACCGTCGCCGGGCGCAGGTTGGCGAACAGGCCGAGATCCTTGCGCAGGCGCAGGATCGCTATTTCGGGCCGCTTGTCGAAGCCGAGCGTATCCCATTTCGGCCCGCCGACGGAGCCGAACAGCACCGCGTCCGCCTCTTTCGCCAGACGGATCGTCTCGTCGGTGATGGGCACGCCGCGCGCGTCGATTGCAGCCCCGCCCACCAGGTCCTCGACGATGGTGAAGCGCGCGCGTTCGCGCTTCTGCATCCAGCCGACCACGCGCCCGACCTCGTGCATCACCTCCGGACCGACACCGTCGCCTGGCAGCACCAGCAGCTTTCGATTGGGGATCACGGGTGCACCTCGATGCCTGGGATGAAGCTACGCTCGCTCTGCGTCTTCGCCTCGTAGGCGTCGATCGCGGCAACGTGCTGCAGGGTCTGGCCGATATCGTCGAGCCCCTCGAGCAGCAGCTTCTTGCGGAATGGATCGATATCGAAATGTATTCGCTCGCCGCTTGGGCGCACCACCTCCTGTGCCTCGAGGTCGATGGTGATCCGCGAATTGGCGCCCAGTTTCGCATCGGCCATCAGCTGGTCGATGACGGAACGCGGCAGGCGCACCGGCAGGATGCCGTTCTTGAAGCAGTTGTTGTGGAAGATGTCGGCAAAATCCGGCGCGATCACGCAACGGATGCCGAAATCGAGCAACGCCCATGGCGCGTGCTCGCGCGACGAGCCGCAGCCGAAATTCTCGTGTGCGATCAGGATCTGCGCGTGGCGATAGGGCGGCTGGTTGAGCACGAAGTCGGGCCGTTCCCTGCCCTCGGCGTCGTAGCGCAGGGTGTCGAACAGATGCACGCCGAGCCCGCTGCGCTCGATTGTCTTGAGGAAGCGGGCGGGAATGATCTTGTCGGTATCGACGTTGGCCATCGGCAGCGGCGCTGCGACCGCGGTGAGCTTCGTGAAGGGTTTCATCGTGCGAGCTCCCGGACATCGGCCAGCCGGCCGGTCACCGCCGCGGCCGCCGCCATCGCCGGCGAGAGCAGGTGGGTGCGCCCGCCCGGTCCCTGGCGGCCTTCGAAGTTGCGGTTGGAGGTGCTGGCGCAGCGCTGGCCGGCTGTCAGCTTGTCGGGGTTCATGCCGAGGCACATCGAGCAGCCGGCCTCCCGCCATTCGAAGCCGGCTTCCGTCAGGACGCGGTCGAGCCCCTCAGCCTCGGCCTGTCGCTTCACCAGGCCCGAGCCCGGCACCACCAGCGCACGCACGCCGGCGGCCACCTTGCGCCCGCGCGCGACGGCGGCGGCGGCGCGGATGTCCTCGATCCGCCCGTTGGTGCAACTGCCGATGAAGACCACATCCACAGGCACCTCGGTGAGCCGCTGGCCCGGCCTCAGCGCCATGTATTCCAGCATGCGCTCCATCTGCGCGCGCTTGGCCTCGTCGGCGACCTCCTTCGGGTCGGGCACGGTGCCGGTGATCGGCGCCACCGCCTCGGGGCTGGTGCCCCAGGTCACCATCGGCGCGATCGTTGCGGCATCGAGCCGGACCTGCTTGTCGTAGGAGGCTCCGGGATCGGACGGCAGGGTCCGCCACCAGGCTATGGCACGCTCGAGCGCCTCACCCTTGGGGCCCATCGGCCGGCCGCGCACATACTCGAAGGTCGTCTCGTCCGGCGCGATCATGCCGGCGCGGGCGCCGGCTTCGATCGACATGTTGCAGACCGTCATCCGTCCGGCCATGTCGAGGCTGCGGATCGCCGAGCCGGTGTATTCGACCACGTGGCCGGTGCCGCCGGCGGTGCCGATGCGGCCGATGATCGCGAGGACGATGTCCTTGGCACTGACGCCGAAGGGCAGGCTGCCCTCGACCGCGACGTTCATGTTCTTGGCCGGTTTCTGCAGCAGCGTCTGCGTGGCGAGCACGTGCTCGACCTCAGAGGTGCCGATGCCGAAGGCGAGGGAGCCGAGCGCCCCGTGGGTCGAGGTATGCGAATCGCCGCAGACGATGGTCATGCCCGGCAGCGAGATGCCCTCCTCCGGGCCGATGATGTGGACGATGCCCTGGCGATCGTCGAGCAGCGGTATGTAGGGCACGCCGAAAGCCGCGACATTGCGCTCCAGCGTCTCGACCTGCAGCCGCGAATCCGCTTCCTTGATGCCGGCTTGGCGGTCCGTGGTCGGGACGTTGTGGTCCACCACCGCGATGGTGGCGTCCGGGCGGCGTACCCGGCGCCCGGCCATGCGCAGACCTTCGAACGCCTGCGGCGACGTCACCTCATGGACGAGGTGGCGGTCGATATAGAGCACGCAGGTGCCGTCGGGCAGTTGCTCGACGACGTGTGCGTCCCAGACCTTGTCGAAGAGAGTCTTGGCCATGTTTCCCCCTGGAAGGCCAGGGCTCTGCCCTGGACCCGCCAAGGGCCGGCGGCCCTTGGAACCCGATGGCTGGGGCCTGGGGGATCATGCCACGAGCGGCGCGCGGGCATGACGACCCCAGTGGGGTCCAGGGGCAAGGCCCCTGGTTTTACTCCGCCTCGTTCTCGCGCGCGCGCTCGGCAATACGGGCCGACTTGCCGCGCCGGTCGCGCAGATAATAGAGCTTGGCCCGGCGCACGTCGCCCTGGCGGACCACCGCGATCTCCGCGATCGTCGGCGCATAGAGCGGGAACACGCGCTCCACGCCCTCGCCGTAGCTGATCTTGCGCACGGTGAAATTGCTGCTCAGGCCCTTGTTCGAGCGGGCAATGCAGACGCCCTCGAAGGCCTGGGTACGGGTTCGCTCGCCCTCGACCACGCGCACGGAAACACGAAGCGTGTCGCCGGGGCGAAAACGCGGCACGGGGCGGTCTGCCGTCAGCCTGGCGATCTGCTCGGCCTCAAGCGTCTGGATCATGTTCATCGTGTCAACTCCTCGAGCGAGTTCCCTTAGGGCTCCGGGCCCGTCGTTGCAATGTGTCATCGCGCATGTTTGTCGCGCATTTCGTCGTCCTTCGCCCCTGCGCCGAGGCGTTCCCACAGATCGGGCCGCCGCTCGCGCGTCGCGCGCCCCGCCTCCTCCCGCCGCCAGGCGGCGACCGCCGCGTGGTTGCCCGACAGCAGGACCGGCGGCACCGCCCGGTCCCGCCATTGCGCCGGGCGCGTGTAGTGGGGGTATTCCAGCAACCCCTCCGAGAAGCTTTCCTCGGCGGCACTCGCCGCGGTGATCGCGCCGGGCAGCAGCCGGACCGTCGCCTCCAGCAGCGCCATCGCCGCCACCTCGCCTCCGGCCAGCACGAAATCCCCGAGCGAGACCTCCTCCAGGCCCCGCGCCTCGATCACCCGCTGGTCGATGCCCTCGAAGCGCCCGCACAACAGCACCACGCCGGGCCCGGCCGCGAGCGCGCGGGCGCGGGCCTGGTCGAAGCGCCGGCCACGCGGGGTGAGGCACAGCGCGGGCCGCCCGTCCTCGGTCCCCGCCAGCGCCGCGTCCGCGACGTCCGGGCGCAGCACCATGCCGGCGCCGCCGCCAAAGGGCGTGTCGTCGACGTTGCGATGCGGGCCGAGTCCGAAGCCGCGCAGGTCGCGCATATCCAGCGACCACAGGCCGGCATCCAGCGCGCGCCCTGGGATCGAGATGCCGAGCGGACCCGGGAACAGCTCGGGGAACAGGGTCACGACGGTGGCGCGGAAGCTCACGTGTCCTCCCCGATCACTTCGTGGGGCGGCAGCACCGTCAGGCGGCGGGCCGCGAGGTCGATCTCCGGAACGCAGGCGCGGGTGAACGGGAGGATGAGCGCGCCGATTTCCAGGCTCGCCCCGGCGCCGTAGTCATGCACGGCCGTCACGTTGCCAAGGAACTGGCCCGTCGCGTCATGGGCCGCCATGCCGAGCAGATCGGCAAGGTAGAACTCGTCCTCGCCAGCCGGTGGCAGCGCCGCGCGGGGCACATAGAGGCGCAGGTTGGTGAGCCGCGCGGCGGCATCGCGGTCGCGCACCCAGCGCGTCGCGCCGTCGACCACCTCGCCGATCGCCGCGATCGACTGGCCGCGCCATTGCAGCACCAGGCGGCGCCCGCTTTCGTCCTGCAACGGATAGGTCGCGAGATCGGCGGGCTCGGCGGCGAAGCTGGTCACATGCACCAGCCCACGCACGCCGTGTGGCCGCCCGACCACGCCCATGGCAACGAGCCCGGACATGACGGGGCAGGGCGCGGCGCCGCGTCAGGCGCCGGCCGCTGCCTTCGCGCGTTCCTGCGCCTTCTTGCGCGGCGCGGACTTCTTGGGCTGCTCGCGGGTGGCGGGCGCGGGTGCGAGGCCGGCCTTGCCCATGAAACGCGCGACGCGCTCGGTCGGCAGCGCGCCCTGGCCGAGCCAGTGCGTGATGCGCTCGGCATGCAGCTTGACGCGGTCGTCATGCTCGGCCGGCAGCATCGGGTTGTAGCTGCCCAGCCGCTCGATGAAGCGCCCGTCGCGCGGCGAACGGCTGTCGGCGACCACGATGTGGTAGTAGGGCCGCTTCTTGGCGCCGGCACGCGCGAGGCGAATCTTGAGGCTCATTCGTTATCTCTCCGTTACAGTATCGTTGTAAGATCGTCTAGAACCGGCGGCCGCCCAGCAGGGCCCCGAGGCCGGCTCGCGCCAGCCCCTTCTGGCCGAGCTTGTTCATCCGCTTCATCATCGTGGACATGTCGTCGAACTGCTTGAGCAACCGGTTCACGTCCTGGGCCGTGGTGCCCGAGCCCGCGGCGATGCGCCGCTTGCGGCTCGCCTTCAGCATATCGGGGTTGCGCCGTTCGGCGGGTGTCATCGAGCCGATGATCGCCGCCTGGCGCTTGAGCATCGTCTTGTCGATGTTCGCGTTCTCGATCTGCTGCGCGAGCTTGCCCGCTCCCGGCAGCATCGAGATCAGGCTCTGCACCGACCCCATCCGGGTGATCTGCTGCAGCTGCTTGGCGTAGTCTTCGAGATCGAACTTGCCGCGCGCGATCTTCTTGGCGAGCTTCTCGGCCTCTTCCTGCTCGACCACCTCCGCGGCGCGCTCGACGAGCCCGACCACGTCGCCCATGTCGAGGATGCGCCCGGCGACGCGGCCTGGATTGAACTCCTCGAGGGCATCGAGCTTTTCGCCAAGGCCGATGAGCTTGATGGGCGCGCCCGTCACCGCGCGCATCGACAGCGCCGCACCGCCACGGGCGTCGCCGTCCATGCGCGTCATCACGATGCCGGTGACGCCGACGCGCTCGTTGAAGGTCCGCGCGGTGTTGACCGCGTCCTGCCCGGTCATCGCGTCGACCACGAGGAGGGTCTCGACCGGCTTGGTCTCGGCGCGGATCGCCGCGACCTCGTTCATCAGCGCCTCGTCGATCGACAGCCGTCCCGCGGTGTCGAGCAGCACCACGTCGAACACCTCGCGCCGGGCGGTATCCATGGCGCGGCGCGCGATCTGGAGCGGCGTCTCGCCGGCGACGATCGGCAGGGCCGCAACTTCGGCGCGCTCGGCCAGTTGCTGCAGCTGCAGCTGGGCCGCGGGGCGCTGGGTGTCGAGGCTCGCCAGGAGCACTTTGCGGCGCGCGCGGGTGCGCAGGCGCAGGCCGAGCTTGCCTGTCGTCGTGGTCTTGCCGGAGCCTTGCAGGCCGACCATCAGGATCGGGATCGGTGCCGGCGCGTTGAGATCGAGCGGGACCGCCTCGGCGCCGCCCAGCGCCTCGACCAGCGCGTCGTGGACGATCTTGACGACCATCTGCCCGGGCGAGACGGCGGCGATGACCTGCTGGCCGACGGCCTCGGCGCGCACCTTGGCGATGAAGTCGCGCACCACCGGCAGCGCCACGTCGGCATCGAGCAAGGCCAGGCGGATCTCACGCATCGCCTCGTCCACATCCGCCTCGCGCAGCGCACCGCGCCCGCGCAGCCGGTCGAACACCTCAGTCAGCTTGCCGGAGAGAGCCTCGAACACGACAACCCCTTGATGACGGCCCAAAACCAAGCGCGCCGCTGCGCGAACCCTCGCGGAGCGGCGGACCTGTCCGCGGACCCTATGGGCGCGAGGCCCCAGGAAGTCAAATCGCGCCGGCTCGCCGATGCCGTCCCACCGGTGGCCGGTTCGGGTTGCGGGCGGGATGTGCCAGGTTGGTGGCATGCCCGACACGCCAAGCTTCTGGACGCCCGTGCCCGAGGGGCTGGTCGTCGCCGTGAAGGCGCAGCCGGGGGCGCGGGGCGACGCCCTGCAAGGCGTGGCCGAGGCCGTGCCGCGCCCGGGATGGCCTCCGGCGCGGCTGCGCGTGGCGGTCGTGGCCCGGCCCGAGGACGGGCGGGCCAACGCCGCGATCCTGCGTCTGCTCGCCGCGGCGCTGGGGGTGAAATCGTCCGCCTGCCGCCTCGTCCACGGGCAGGCAGCGCGCGACAAGCTGGTTTTGATCACCGGCGAGGCGGCGGC
The DNA here is from genome assembly GCA_028869995.1 of Rhodospirillales bacterium. Taxonomy (GTDB): domain Bacteria; phylum Pseudomonadota; class Alphaproteobacteria; order Acetobacterales; family Acetobacteraceae; genus JAJXXT01. Next base: position 818 of record JAGWQN010000055.1, on the reverse strand, counting down.
GCTCGCCGCGGCCCTGCGCAGGCTCGGCTTGGATTGACGTCCGGCGTCGCGCGGTCAGATCAGACCGAGCACCGCGGCCACGGCGCCGGTGGCGCCCAGCAAACCAAGCCCGCCGCCCGCCCAGGCCAGCCAGCGCAACCGCGTTACCACCGCCGCCGAGACCAGCACGATGGCGATCGACAGCGCCCCCACGGCCGTCTCCAGACGGTGGTAGCGGTGCAGCATCCGCTCCTGCGTGCGCATCGACGCTTCGGCCGCGGCTTGCAGCTTCGGCGGCGTGTTGGCCGAATTCTCCGTCAGGTTCCGCAGCCGATCGGCGGCCGCCGCCTTGCCTGCCAGCGCGGCGGGGCTCGCGGGCAGGGCGTCCAGCAGCTCGGTCTCGGCGCGGAGCACCTCGATGCGCGAGACCTTCTGGGCGTAGAAGGTCCAGGTGTCGTTGGCCCGCAGATGCGCGGCGATCGCCGCGTTCTGTGCCGAATCCTTGCCGGCCTGGGCCAGTGCCAGCGCCACGGCCAGCACCGAGATCAGCAGGCCGGCGCGGCGCGCAAAGAGATCGCGCGGATGCGCCTCGAGGTGCTCGTGTCGCTCGAGCGTCTCCCGCGCGTGTTCCGCCGCCTCGATCATCGCGAGCCGTTCGCGGCTGCAGCCCGGAGCCTCATTTCGGCGCCAGCACCATCACCATCTGGCGGTTTTCCATCTTCGGCATCTGCTCGACCTTGGTCGTGGCATCCATCTCGCCGCGGATGCGCTCGAGCACCTTGATGCCGATTTCCTGGTGCGCCATCTCGCGGCCGCGGAAGCGCAGCGTCACCTTCACC
>JAGWQN010000054.1 GCA_028869995.1 Rhodospirillales bacterium | reverse complement strand
CGCCTCGAGCGAAGCGCTCATTGAGGATGTCGAGTGCCGGCCGGCTCGCTGGCGGATGGGGCGGTGCCCCGGCGGCCGACCAAGGGCCGCCGAGCCACCGGACGGCTAGCACCGCGACCACGATCACGGCAGCAAGCACGATGATCATGAACAAGGGTCCGAAGATCATGCCGTACCACCCCCAACCCCACATCATAGGCGGGCCATACCCATAGGGTCCGACCGGTGTTGCCGCCCAGGCGCGGACGGGGACCAGTGTGCCCATGAACCCCGGCGCAAAGACAACGATCGCGTTGCTCCGCCTCATGCTTCTAACACAACGGAAGCGCTGACGGGATTGCGGATGATGTCGAGCACGGGTGAGGTCTTCTGGACATAATCGCACAGTTCCATCAGTTGCTCGCGTGTCGCGTCGCTCTTCACGCGACACGTTACCCGAATGTCCTGGTACCCGGGCCGGACTTTTTCCGACAAGCCGAGGAAGCCATGCAGGTCGATGTTGCCGGCGACGCTTAGGGTCAACTGATCAATTCCAATCCCCCGCGCGGCGGCGTTGTAGGCAAACCCGACCGCGAGGCAGGAGGCGAGCCCAGCGAGCACGATTTCGACCGCGTTAGGACCCGCGTTGCTGCCGAGTAACACCGGAGGCTCGTCGGCCTCCATGGCGAATGGCTTGCTCCGGCTCGTATCCTCCGCGCCCGCTCCATGGAAGCTCTGGATTCGGGTACGGCTATGTCCGCCGCTCTTCCACTCGGTTTCAGCACGGAACTGAAAGTTCGCCAGATCGGGGTTCGCTTTGATGGCGTCGACGGTGGCAAGCAGCTTGCCGACATCGACGCCGTTGGTCAGGGTGTTCTGGAGATCTGTCACAGCTTCGTTCCTTTCCTCGTTCAGGGGGAACCGACGTCGTCGCGTCACGCAACCGCCGCTGCGACCGGCCGTCCTGCCGCCCACCATTGCGGATATCCGTCCTCCAGCCGGCGGGCATCGTATCCCTGGGCACGCAGCGTCGCGACAGCCTCGAAGGCAAAGACACAGTACGGACCGCGGCAATAGGCGACGATAGTGCGGTCGGCAGGCAACTCACCAAGCCGTTGCGGCAGCTCGTCGAGGGGGATGTTCACGGCGCCAGGGATGTGGCCGGCGGCAAACTCCTCGCCCGGCCGCACGTCGATCAGCGTCACTATGCCGTCCCGCAGCCGGTTGACCAGCTCTTCATGCGACACGGGCTCGAGCGAATCCCGCGCATGGAAATAGCTCTGCACAATCTTGTCGATCTCCGCGACACCACGCTCGGCAGTGCGGCGGACCGCCGACAGCAGGTCCACAACATCGCCGTCCGCCAATCGATACAGCACCTGCTTGCCCGAGCGTCGGGCGACCACGAACCCCGCCCGGCGTAGCAGTTGCAGGTGCTGCGACGCATTCGTGACCGTCAGGCCTGCGAGGCGGGCCAACTCATCGACGCTTCGCTCTCCCTGCGCGATGAGCTCGATTAGTTCCACCCGATGCCCGTTCGCGAGGGCCTGCGCGACGATGGCGAATTGCGCGAACACGGCGCGCTTCGGACTGGCGCTTGACACTGCCGCCCCATCATTCCAACATTCTCTGGAATGTACTGGCGAATGCCCGCATCTGTCAAGCACTGCCACGCCGCATCCGGCCGGTCGGTCGGCCAAACAGGAGGTTTCCATGATCCTGCGCCAGTTCCTGCACACCGATCCCGTCGCCGCCTCCTACCTGTTCGGCTGCGGTGGCAAGGCGTCCGGCGCCGTGGTGGACCCGGTCGGCGAGCCGGGCGTCTATCTGCGTGCCGCCGAAGCTCTCGGGTTGCAGATCCGCTTCGTGATCGACACGCACCTGCACGCCGACCACCTCTCCGCCGGCCGCGCCGTCGCCGAGGCCGCCGGCGCACCCTACGTGCTCGGCCCTGGCGCGGACGTGACCTATCCACACAAGGAAGCGCGTGACGGCGAGGTTCTGTCGCTCGGCAATGTCGAGATCGAGGTGATCCACACACCCGGCCACACGCCGGAGCATGTCTGCTTGCTGGTGCGCGACCGCACCCGCGCCGAGGAGCCGTGGTTCGTCATTACAGGCCACACCCTGATGGTGGGCGATCTCGGCCGGACGGAGCTGGCCACCAGCGCCGAGGCCGGGGCGCGGGCGTTGTTCGCCAGCGTCAGCCGGCTGCGTGCCCTGCCGGACTATCTGGAGGTTTTGCCCGGCGCCTTCTCCGGCTCGGTCTGCGGGCGCGGGCTGTCCGGCAAGCCGACCTCGACGATCGGCTTCGAAAAGCGCCACAACCGTGCCTTCGGCATCGACGACGAGGGCGCGTTCGTGCAGGCCATGCTGGCCGACATCCCGCCGCCACCGCCACGGGCGGCTGCCCTCCGCGCTGCCAATGCCGGCCGCACGGAGTGAGCGAGGCGGCACCCGCCGTTCAGCTCGGCCTACGCGAGAACTGGCGGCAGTTCTCGCTTCTTGCGCTCATCAACGCCCTGGTCGGCGGCATGGTCGGGCTGGAGCGCACTGTCGTCCCGCTGATCGGGGCAGAGACGTTCCACATCGCCTCCGCGACGATCGTGGCATCCTTCGTTGCCAGCTTCGGCATCGCCAAGGCATTCACCAACCTCGTCTCCGGCCAGTTGGCCGACAGCTGGGGCCGCAAGCACGTGTTGGTGCTGGGCTGGGCGATCGGGCTGCCGGTCCCGTTTATGATCATCTGGGCGCCGAGTTGGAACTGGATCGTCGCCGCCAACCTGCTGCTCGGCATCAGCCAGGGCCTCGCCTGGTCGATGACGGTGAACATGAAGATCGACCTTGTCGGCCCGAAGTCCCGGGGCCTGGCCGTTGGCCTCAACGAGTTCGCCGGCTATGCCGCCCTCGGTCTGACCGCCTTCGCCACCGGCTGGATCGCGAGCGCGACCGGGACTCTGCGTCCTGCGCCGTTCTATCCCGGCATCGCCTATGCCGTCCTCGGGCTTGCGCTGTCGGTGCTGCTGGCGCGCGATACGTCGGCGCATGTGCGCCTGGAGGCAGCGGGCCACGCCAAGGCGGAGCCCGCTAGGTTCATCGACGTGTTCCTGCGCACCTCGTTCCGCGACCGCGAGATGTTCGCCATCTGCCAAGCGGGGCTGGTAAACAACCTGAACGACGGCATGAGCTGGGCGATCTTCCCGCTGTTCTTCGCAGCGCGCGGGCTGGGCGTCGAGGCGATCGGCACGCTGAAGGGCGTTTATCCCGTCGTCTGGGGCGTGCTGCAGATCGTGACCGGCCCGCTGTCTGACCGGCTCGGCCGGAAGGGCCTGATCGCCTGGGGAATGTGGGTGCAGGCGGTGGGCCTGTTCATGATCGCGGCTCTGGACGGGTTCGGCTGGTGGCTGCTGGCCAGCCTGCTGCTGGGGCTCGGCACGGCAATGGTGTATCCGACCCTGATCGCCGCGATTTCCGATGTGGCCCACCCGAGTTCGCGAGCACTTTCGCTGAGCGTGTACCGCTTCTGGCGCGACATGGGCTACGCCGTCGGCGCGCTGCTGGCCGGAGTGATCGGCGACACCTTCGGCCTTACCGCCGCGATCGCCGCGATCGGTGGGCTGACCTTCGTCTCAGGCCTCGTGGTGGCGCTGGCGATGCCGCGGCGATGACCAACGCCGCCAGCATGACCCGTGCCTATGCCGACTGGCGTGCTTCAACGCTGGGACGGATCACCGATCGGCTGGAAGACGCGCTGCTGCGCGACATGCTCGGCGACGTTGCCGGCCGCGCGGTGCTCGATCTCGGCTGCGGAGACGGCAAGCTGGCCGTGCGTCTGGCGGCGGCGGGCGCGCACGTGGTCGGCCTCGATGCCGATCCGGCTATGCTGCGAGCGGCTGCCTCACGCGCCGCCGCGGCTGGAGTGAGCGTGCAGTTCGCGACCGGCCGTGCGGAGGCGCTGCCCTTCATGGCCGGACGATTCGATGTCGTGGTCGCCGTGACCGTGCTATGCTTCGTGCCGGATGCCGAGACCGCCTTCCGCGAGATCGCGCGCGTCCTGCGGCCGGGCGGGGCGGTCGTGATCGGTGAGCTCGGGCGCTGGAGCCTGTGGGCGTTTCGCCGGCGCATCCGTGGTTGGCTCGGAAATCGGCTCTGGCGTGCGGCCCATTTCCGCACAGGGGGTGAGCTGCGACGATTGGCCGCCGGCGCCGGGCTTGAGGTGCGGGCGGTGCGTGGCGCGGTCTTCTATCCGCCTCTGGCCGCGCTAGCGTGGGCCATGGCGCCGCTCGATCCCTGGCTCGGCCAGATCACCAACGTCGGTGCCGCGTTTCTCGTGCTGCGGGCGGAGAAGCCTGCCGAGGCCGGCTGTGGCTCGCCGACCGCCTCTCCTAGTTCGCATGGCCGTCTCCAGGCCCGCCCTAAACGCCAGCGCAGAATCGGCATCGCGCGCGCCAGTCACATGATGGCCCCCCCAAACCCGGACATATCCGAGCACCCGAGTGCCGGGGCGCGCCCCACCCTCACCATTGGCCTTGACGCCCTGTTTCTCAGAGACCGTTTGAGAATGGTTGCGGCCGTATCGGGTGCGGTGCTTCAAGCTTGGGATGTGGACCCGAGAGAGTCGTGGCCGGATGGCCGCCATCACACGCAAGACCAAGCGTTACCCCACTGACCTGACCGACGAGGAGTGAACTTCACCGTCAAGCGCGCATCACGATCCTTCTGCCGCAGCTTGACCGGCGTGTCCTGCCAGCCGTCGGGGATCTCGCCGGCCCTGATCGCCGCCTTCTCTTCCTCGGTGTTGCGCTGCCGCGGCGTCGCCACCAGGCTCGCGTCGATGATCTGGCCCGACATGGCGAGGTCACCGCTTTCCTTCAGCCGCGCGTCGAACACCGCGAACAGCCTCGCGATCGCCCCGGCTTCGCTGAGCAACTCGCGGAACAACCAGATCGTCTTCGCGCCCGGCGCCTTGTCCGACGCCCCATGTCGAGGAAGCGCATGAACGACAGCCGGTCGCCGATCTGGAACTCCGCCTGATCGTCGCAGAGGTTTTAGAGAGCCTGCAGCACCAGGACCTTGAACATCAGCACGCAATCGTAAGGCGGACGCCCGCCGCGGGCCCGGTCGCTGCGGTTCAGCACCTTCTCCAGCCGGTATCGGAACGTCTCGAAGGGCACGATCTCCTTCAGCCGAACCAGCGGGTCACCCGCTTTCGACAACGCCGCATACCGATCGTCGAGATCAAAGAACCCAGGCTGCGATGCCATCCCGCCCGCCGCCGCTTCACCCGCCACAGCGAATCATCAAATCGCACCGCGCACCAGTGGTTCTTCGAGGGGTCCAGCTGCGTTCACTGAGGAGTTGGAATCCGTGTCGGAGTGCTCTCCGTTCCGTACCAAGAAACGTGCTATCCTGCCCGCTCTATGGGGGACGCTGCCTCGCACCGATCCGCCTATCCCCGAACCGGCCCGGATCGCTGCCGGTTAGCTGCCGCGCCGCGCCAGCAGCAGGCCGCAGCCCGTGCCGATCAACAGGGTTCCAATGATGCGGCCTTGCAGCCGGCGCCGTCCCGGCGCGACGAACCAGCCGCGCAGCCGTCCGGCCAGCAGCGCGTAGCTGCTGTCCGAGACCAGCCCGATCGCGATCATCGCGCCACTCATCGCCGCAAGCTGTGGTCCGGGCGGCAGGCGCGGATCGATGAACTGAGGGAGGAACGCAATGTAGAAGAAGATCGCCTTCGGATTGGTCATTGCGATCAGGAACCCCTGGATGAACAGGGCGCGCGGCGACGGTGACGTCAGCGGTGCGACCGGCCCGGGCGCCGACGCGGCGTGCGCGCGCCATGCCTTCACGCCAAGCCAGATCAGGTACGCCGCGCCGGCCCAGCGGACGATCGTGAACACCTCTCCCAGGAATGCAAAGAACGTCATCAGCCCGGCGGCCCCGGCGGCCAGCAGCATTGCGTGGCCGAGGCTGGCCCCGGCGACCGTCGTCAGGCCGGTGCGGCTGCCGTGGCTGAGCGAGTTGGCGACAACCAGCGTGACGATCGGCCCCGGCATCAGGATTAGCACCGTTGCCGCCAGGCAGAACGTCACGAAGAGCTGCGGGTTCATCTGCCCTCCGGAATAACAGTCGGGCACGTGCCCAAGATCCGGCATCACTGTCACGTAATCGTAACACACGCCCGGCCGCACAACAAATCGGGCGCGCCGACGGCACGACGACATGCTGCTCCTGCCTGCCGCGGCTCAGGCCGCACGGATCGCCCGGCCGCCGTGAGCCCGCGCGGCAGCGGCGCGTGGCCGAATCGGCGGGCCCGATTCGGCCCAGTCAGCGAGTGCCGCCGCCAGTGCCATCGCGTCCCAGTCGCGCGGGCGGGCCATGCGGAAGAACCGCAGCGACGGATACCAGGCGCTGTCCGCCCGCCCCAGCCCCCTGTGTTTCGGCGTGCAATTTTGGCTCTGACTCACTTTTGGTGGTTGGAGTTCATGCAACGCCGATAACGCGAGCTTGGAGCAGGTCGATTTTGCCGCGGCCATACATCTGGCGTTTGACGAGCTTAAGCTTGGTGATTTGTCCCTCTGTCTGGCCGTTCGACCAGGGTAACGTGATCGCGGCGACGACGGCCGCCTTGTCCTTAAGAATGCCGCTCGCAAAAGACGCGATGAGGCCGGATCGTGCCTGTTCCAGCCATCGATCGAACGTGTCCAGGGTTCGCTTTCGGATCATTGCTTGGAATGCAGCGATGGTTGCGCGCGCCTCGACCAGAAGCGGCACGGCGCCCTCGACCGCGGCGACTGTGATGGTCTCGGACTTGGACAGCCGGTCGCGGCCAATCGTCAACAGCCGGGCAATGGTGCGTGCTGCCGGGGCTCGCGTCAGCACATTGTCGGTCTTGTCCGCTTGACGCCGTCGCGTGGCCCATTCGGTCACAACGCGAAGGCTGCCACGGAACCCTTGCTCCTGGAGCTGCCGCCAGAGAGCGGCTCCGTTGCGGTCGCCAGCAGCCCAACGCGCATCGAGCCAGGGCAAGTAGAGTTCCAGCGAGCTTTCACGTAACCGGAAGACATCGGATCGCTGGCCCCGCAAAATCTTACGGACCAGCCCCCGGCTGTGTCCGGTGCGGCGGACGATCTCCTTGATTGAGAGCCCATGCTTGGCCAAGGCAAGAATGGCCGCGTTGTCCTCCTCACGCCGTACGTACCCTTCATACTGGATCCGTTCCGCAGATGTGAGCAGGCTTGGATTGATCGTGGCCGCGCCGATCGCTGTCCGGATCTGACGCATCGATTGGCGCACGGCGTCGAGAAAGGCGCGGCTCGCGTTCTCCATCAGGTGCCACCGATCCGCAACCTGCGTCGCGCCGGGCAGCGCTTTGGTGGCGGCCAGGGCATACCCGCCACCACGGTCGCGTGCGATCAACGAGATCTGTGGTTGGCCCGACAGCCAAGCCTCTGCCGTCGCAGGCTCACGATCGGGAAGCAGCGCAATTGTCCTGCGTCGCTCCAGATCGCAGATCAGCGTGCCATAGCGCTGGTTGCGTCTCCACGCCCAGTCGTCAATCCCGATCACCGTGGGAGGGACGAAATGCGGGCTGCCACGCCGCCGCACCACTCGTAGCAGCGTATCCTTGCTGACCGGCACCATGAGTCTGCGCGCAAAGCTGGCGGCAGGTCGCCCGCCGAGCGCCAAGCCGAGGTGATGCACAATATGATCGAGCCGCGCTTTTCGCCGCGCCCACGGCGCAAGCACGTCGGTATCGAAGCGCTCGGTGAATACGCGCCGACCGCACAGGACAGCCTGGCAATAGAAGCGACGTGCAAGGATCATCAAGCGAACTGGGCGACCTGCGATCGGCAGATCAGCCAAACGTCGGCGATAACGACTATGGACCCGCCCAGCTCGGGGAACGCGAAGAACGGGATCACCTGGTCCCAGTGTCGCCGCCAGCTTTGGGCAATCGCCGGATAGCGCCTGCCCCATGGGCCCTGCTCGAACGCCTCCAGCGCGGCCAGGCCGGCCTCTTGGGTCTCGGCGCGATAGACGGCGCGCAACGCCTGCGCGATCGGCTTGCGATCCTTCCAGGACGCAAACCCCATGCTGGTTCTGAGCTGGTGGACAATGCAGGTCTGCACAACGGTTGCGGGGAAGGCGACGTTGATCGCCTCGGGGAAGCCCTTCAGGCCATCGACGACGGCGATCAGGATATCGCCGACGCCGCGGTTCCTGAGCTCGTTCATCACCCGCAACCAGAACTTGGCGCCCTCGGTCTGCTCGATCCAGAGGCCGAGGATCTCCTTGGTGCCGTCGGGCAGGATGCCCAGCGCGATGTACACCGCCTTGTTGCGCACGAACCCTTCATCGCGGATCTTCACCCGGATCGCGTCGAAAAAGACCAGCGGATAGCAGGCGTCCAGCGGCCGGCCCTGCCACTCCGCCACCGCCTCCAGCACCGCGTCGGTGATGGTCGAAATCAGGTCGGGCGAGACATCAATGCCGTACAGCTCCTCAAGATGCCCGCGGATCTCGCGCACCGTCATGCCACGCGCGTACATCGAGATGATCTTGTCATCGAAGTCCGGAAGGCGGCGCTGGTACTTCGCGATCAGCTTCGGATCAAACGTCCCAGCCCGATCGCGCGGAACCTCCAGCGTCACCTTCGACGTGCCGGTCAGCATCGTCTTCCTCGAGCTGCCGTTCCGCCGATTGATGGCGCCTGCAGCGCCTTCACCCTCCAGATGATCGTCCAGCTCCGCAGACAGCATGCGCTCCGCAAGCGCCTTCTTCAGCTCGTCAATCAGCCCGTCCTTGGCGAACAGATCCCCCGGATCACGCCCAGCCAGCAGCTGATCCAGAACGTCCTTGTCAATTGCCATGGCGATGGTCCTCCCTCCTTCAACCTATCGCCCCGCGCACAAAACTCCGGATAGTCCCTCGAGGCACGAACGAGAACACTAACGGTCTGCTGCACCAGTACTTCCCGGAGGGTACCGACCTGAGCGCGCATACCGCCGAGGATCTCGATGCCGTCGCTGCGGCACTGAACGCGAGGCCACGCCGGGCGCTTGCGTGGCGAACACCTGCGGAGGCGCTTGACGAGGTGCTGCGCGCAGTCCAAGCAAATGTTGCGACGACCACTTGAATCCACCCAATATACCAGCGAGCCGTTCCAGAAGCTGATGGCGGACAACGGGGTTTCGTGCAGCCTGAGCCGATCGGGCAACGTCTGGGATAATGCCGCGATGGAAAGCTTCTTCTCGTCGCTGAAAACCGAGCGTACCGCCCGTAAGGTCTACCGCACCCGCGACCATGCCCGCGCTGACGTGTTCGACTACATCGAGCGTTTCTACAATCCGCAGCGGCGCCACTCGACCATCGGCTACTTCAGCCCTATGGACTTCGGCGAGTGGCCGCCACGAGCTAAACTGCCTGTCCACCAAACCGGCAGCAGCCCAATCGAAGGTACGTTTGGCGGGGAGGTGCGATTGCTCGACGATCCCGATGATTTCGAGCTTCTCGGCGGCGGGGTGTCTCCTGCGTCGTCGCCCCCATCCGTGATCATGCTGTTTTTGAGGAGGCGATTTTCCAGCACCAGGTCCGCCACGACTTCCTTCAGCGCGTTGGCCTCGCGACGCAGCTCCCGCACCTCGCCGGTGGTTGCAGACCGGGCGGTGCCGCCCGCCAAGCGGCGCTCGCCAGCTTCCATGAACTCCTTTGACTAGACGTAATACAGGCTCTGGGCGATACCTGCCTCGCGGCATAGCTCGGCGTTGCTGTCGTCACCACGCAGCCCTTCCAGCACGATCCGGAGTTTGTCTTCGGCCGAAAAGTGCCGTCGGGTCGCCCGACGGATGTCCTTCACCACCTGCTCGGCAGGAGCCTTGGCCGGCAAGTCTTTCGCGGAAGATTGGGGTCTCATCTTCGTTCCTTCGTCACTGCGACGAGATCCCAATCCTCCTTACGTCACAACCTCAAATCTGAGCCATAGGCGCTGACGGGGGACAGTCGAACTCGAGCAGCGTCGCTGCCTCGTAGGGTGCCGCCGGGCACTTGAACGGCATCGAGCTGACTAGGTTGACAATCCGCCCCTGCTGCAACGCGGGCCGTGCGTCTGGCAAGCTCTCCGCGCCAGGGAGCGTGTAGAAGTCGTGCCCAGCCCGCGGGAGCCCCTGGACCGATTCCGGGGCGACGTCACCAGTGGATCACTTCAAGGGGGCAGACCACGCCAACAAGGCCGTTCGGATATTCGGATTAACAACGCGTAATCGCTTATCCTCGCTGTTCCCACCGCAGCATCCCCATCGTGCTGCCAGACGCGGCATTGTGCCGCTCCCGAGACACGGAGAAGATCGATGAGCCGAGAACGTATCATTCCCATCGTTGTGGCGGCTGCGATGGCCGCCACGTTCGCTTACGGCACCGCGCATGCGGACCAGTATAGGAACCAGAGCGACGTCGCAGCTCTCGTCAACGCGAAGGTTTCGCTCTCGCAGGCGATTGCGATTGCCGAAAAGCAGGTTCAGGGCAAAGCCGTCAGTGCGGGTGTTGATGACCAAAATGGTGTCATTCACATCTCCGTCGACGTCGCGACGGGACCGGGTGTGCAGACCGTATTGGTCGATCCACAGACCGGCCAGGCTAGCCTCGGACGAGCCGACACGGCGGACAGCGAACACCGCAACCAACACGAAGACTAAGACCCCGATCGCGGCACTCGCGATTGAAGACCCGACGTTGACCGAGAGTCATGCGGCGGCCTTTCGATACGCGATACCTCGCGGACCGGAAGGCCGTCCGGGACTAAATGATACAGATCAATGCGCTGGATTCTGAGCGGAGTTCTGTTGCCCGGCGCTTGCCGAAAAGGAGCATCGGCGTGAGCAGGATTATCCCTCCCTTCCTGATCCTCGTTCTGACAATCTTTGGTTGCGTGATGGCAGAACCATCCTTGGCGCAACAACCGAGCGTGGCGCCGCTTGCCGCGAAGCCGGTACCCTTGCCACCGTTGCGGCATCCTCCAGGGGACATTCCCGATACCCAGATATTCGTGCAGTATCGCTCGCCGCTTGGTTTTTCGCTGAAAGTGCCCGAAGGCTGGGCTCGGCGAGCAATGCCAGATGGCGCGACGTTTTCTAGCGTCTACGACAGCGTCACAGTCCAGGTTTTCGTGGCACCGGCGGCGCCCAGTGTTGCGTCGGCCCGAACGGACGAGGTTGCGGCGTTAGAAGCTTCACCAGCTGCCGTGCGCATTGGGAAGGTTGCGTCGGTTGATCTGCCATCCGGGCACGCCGTGCTGATCTCGTTCAGTTCGAGCTCGGAACCGAATCCCGTCACCGGCAAGGCGATCCGGCTCGAGAACGACCGGTATCTGATCTGGAAGAGCGGTCGTCTTGCCACGTTGACGCTCTCCGCGCCATTTGGCGCCGACAACGTCGACCAGTGGCGATTGATGTCCCGGAGCTTCCAATGGTGACGGTGCCGGCACTTGAAGCGGTCGATCTCTATCGCTTTTTCCATGTTGGCGACAGCGAGACGCGAGCGCTGCGCGGCGTCAGCCTGCGCATTGATGCGGGTGAGATCGTCGCCCTCGTCGGGCCGTCAGGTAGCGGCAAGTCCACGCTGCTGAACTGCCTCGCGGGCCTCGACGAGCCGGATGGCGGCTACGTGATGTTGCAGGGTGAAAGACTCACGCGGCGGCCCGAAGCCGAGCGCGCCCGTCGCCGCGCCGCCGACATCGGAATTCTTCTTCAGGCGGGCAATCTGCTGGAGACGTTGTCAGTAACCGACAACATTCTCCTGCAGATGGGGCTCGCTCATAAGCACGATCCCGAGCGTCTGCAGCGCTTGCTCGAAAGCGTCGGCCTCACCGAGCGCCGCCACGCGCGGCCTGGACAGCTTTCGGGTGGCGAACTTGCACGCGCCGGCCTGGCAGTCGCCCTCGCCGCGGCGCCAGCTGTCCTGCTGGCCGACGAACCGACGGGCGAAGTGGATGCCGCCACGGAGGCCAAGCTGCTCGATCTCTTCGACGAGCAACGTCAAACCGGAATGGCGGCATTGATCGCGACCCACAGCCCCGCCCTCGCGGCGTGGGCCAACCGCGTCATATCGATCGACGATGGGCGCATAAGCGATGGTTAAGCCAATCGTTGAAGCCGAGGCAATAAGTCGCAGCTTTTGCTTGGGCGGGCAGCTCATCGAGGCGCTGAAACCGGTTTCGTTCCGCATCTGGCCGGGCGACAGGATCGCCCTTATGGGGTCGTCCGGCAGCGGCAAATCGACCCTGCTTCTGCTGCTTGCCGATCTCGATGCACCGACCGGCGGTCGGCTTGCCTGGCCAGCGCTCGGCGAGCATGGGGCGCTCAGGCCGACCCGCATTGGCATGGTCTTCCAGGCACCAAGCCTGCTGCCGATGCTGAACGTCGTGGAAAACGTCGCCCTGCCACTGCTGATCGCCGATACCGGGCGCGCTTCAGAGGAGGAGGCGCGAGGCGCCCTGGCTGCCATCGGCATCGAGGATCTTGCCGACAAGCTGCCGGAGGAACTCTCCGGCGGGCAGGCACAACGCGTGGGCCTGGCGCGGGCGCTTGTCGGCCGGCCGAAGCTCATCCTGGCCGATGAGCCAACCGGGCAACTGGACCACGTGACCGCGAACCACGTGTTCGACACACTGCTGGCCGCGCTAGAGGGAACGGACGTCGCCCTGGTCGTGGCGACACACGACCCGCGCATCGCCCAGCGCATGCGCGCGACCTGGCGCATCGAACACGGTGTCGTCGAACAGATAGCGGAGGTAGCCGTATGATCTGGATCTGGATCAAGGGGCTCCTCGGCTCGCGCCAGGGCCGCCTCTTCGGCGCGATGCTCGGCGTCGGTATCACCGTAGGGCTCATCATTGCGATCGGAACGTTCATCGCGAGCGCTTCCCGCGGCATGACGGGTCGTGCCATCGCCGGCGTGCCCGTGGACTGGCAGGTCGAGTTGCTGCCAGGTGCCGACCAGGCACGGGTCGCCGCCGCCCTGCAACGCGCGTCCAGCCAGAGCGCTTATGCACCGGTCGGGTACGCGACGGTTCCGGGCTTCAAGGCGACGACCGGACAGACCGAGCAGACCACCGGCGCAGGTAATGTCCTGGGATTGCCGCCGCGCTATCGCACTGACTTCCCGCACCAGATCCGTCTGCTGCTCGGCAGCTGGAACGGCCTCCTGCTGGCGCAGCAGACGGCGGCCAACCTGCACGTCGGGATCGGCGACGAGATCACCATCGAACGCACCGGCCTGGCGCCAGTGCAGGTCGTGGTTGCCGGCATTGTTTCGCTCCCCAACGCGGATTCGATGTTCCAGGTGATCGGTGTGCCTCCAGGCGCGGCTCCGCAAGCGCCACCGGACAACGTGGCGCTGCTGCCACTCGCACAATGGCACGCGATGTTCGACCTGCAGGCAAGCACGCGCCCGGACCTGGTGCGGCTGCAGCTGCATGTGCGCCTGCCGCATGCAGGCCTCGCCGGCGATCCTCGCCGAGCCTTCGTTCAGGTTACGCATCTGGCGAATAACTTCGAGGCCAAAGTCTCCGGCAGCGCGCTCGTTGGCGACAACCTGGCGGCGCGCCTCGCCAGCGTCATCGCTGACAGTCTCTATGCGCGCGTGCTGTTCCTCTTTCTCGGCGTTCCTGGTGTCATGCTGGCCGTTCTGGTCACACTCGCCATCGCCAACTCCGGCGCGCAGCGGCGCCTTCGGGAAGAAGCCTTGCTGCGCACGCGCGGCGCGAGCCTGAGGCAACTGCTCGGGCTCGCCGGACTGGAAGCCCTCGTAATCGGGATTGGCGGCATGCTCGCGGGTATCCCACTCGCCGTTCTCGCGGCCCTGGCCTGGTGGCGCGTCGCGGTGCTTGCAGCATCATTGGTCTGGGTCCTCACCGCGGTCGCCGGCGGCCTCCTTCTCGCGGCCGCCGGCATCCTCGTTCCCAGTTGCCGGGCGGCGCGCATGCAAACCGTCGCTGCGTCACGCGCCGGAGTACTGCGCGCCGGCCCGCCGGTCTGGGAAAAGCTGTTCGTCGATATTGTCTTTCTTGCCCTCTCGGCCGCCGTGTTCTGGCTCATTGCGCGAACCGGATACCAGATCGTGCTTGCGCCCGAAGGCGTACCCCAGACATCGGTACACTACGATGCGTTCCTCGCCCCGCTCGCGCTCTGGATCGGTGGGGGGCTGCTCGTCATCCGCCTTGCACGGCTGGTATTGAGACGCTGCCGCCCAGGCCTCGCGCGGTTCCTTCGCCCGATCGCAGGCCGGCTTTCCCCCGTGGTCGCTGCGGCGCTGGGTCGCCAGAGCCAGCTCATGGCACGTGGCGCAGCACTCGTGGCCCTTGCCTTCGCGTTTGCCGTCTCCACTGCAATTTTTGACACCACCTATAATGCTCAGGCGTTGGTGGACGCACAGCTGACCAACGGTGCGGACGTCACCGCGACCGGCAGTGTGCAACAACCCGCAGGTGCGTTCGCCGAACAGCTGAAGGCGTTGCCTGGCGTTGCCGCGGCGTTTCCCATGATGCATCGCTATGCTTATGTCGGCACCGATCTGCAGGATCTCTACGGCATCGATCCAGGTCGCATCGGCGACGCCACGACCATCTCCGACGCCTATTTCGCAGGGCTCTCCGCCCGGCAGGCGCTGGCGCGTCTTGCCGCGCGCCCGGACGGCGTGCTCGTCTCCGAGGAAACGGTGCTGACTTATCAGCTGCAACCTGGCGATCTGCTTAATCTACGGCTGCAGAGTGCCACCGACCACAAATATCATGTTGTCCCGTTCCACTACATCGGCATCGCGCGGGAGTTTCCGACCGCACCGAAGGATTCGTTCCTGGTTGCCAACGCAAGCTACGTTGCGCAGATGACCGGCACGGGCGCATCCGAAGTGGTTCTGCTTCGCGCCCGGGGCAATCCCGAGGCGGTCGCCGCGGCCGCTCGCAAAGTCGTTTCCGGTCAGCCTGGTATCCAGGTAACGACGCTCGGCGAAACGCGCCGCCTGATCGGATCCAGCCTGACATCCGTCGACCTGCACGGTCTGACCGCACTCGAACTCGGCTTCGCGGTGCTGATGATTGCCGGTGTGACCGGCGTCGTGTTCCTTTTGGGATTGGCCGAGCGCCGTCGCAGTTTTACGATCCTCGCGGCACTTGGCGCGAAGCCGTGGCAGCTTGGTGCATTCCTCTGGAGCGAAGCAGTGCTGATGGTCGGCGCGGGAGCGATCTCTGGCACTGCAATTGGGTTCACGGTCGCCGAAATGCTGGTTAAGCTGCTGAGCGGAGTCTTTGATCCGCCGCCGGAGGTGTTGTCGATTCCCTGGCTCTACCTGGGCAGCGTCGGGCTTGCTGCGGTCCTCTGCACGGGTGCTGCAGTGCTGGTTATGCGAGGCTTGGCTCTGAAGCCCGATCCGATGGCACTGCGGCAATGTTGACCATGTGCCGGGTGCAAACATCGACAGCGCAGGCTAGACGAGAGGTCGGTTAGGGTGAAAATCCTGGTGATCGAAGACGACTCATCCACCGCGGCCTACATCGGCCGCGGCCTCAAGGAGCAGGGTCACGTCGTGGATCATGCTGCGACCGGCCGCGACGGACTTTTCCTGGCCGGCGGGGAGCATTACGACGTAATCGTCGTTGATCGCGTGCTCCCTGGATGCGATGGCATCGGCCTCGTAAGAACCCTGCGAACAACCGGTATCAAAACACCCGTTCTGTTCCTGACCACGCTCGGGCGGATCGACGACCGCGTCGAAGGATTAGAAGCGGGTGGCGATGACTACCTGGTCAAGCCATTTGCGTTCAGCGAGTTGCTGGCACGGCTAGCGGCGCTTACGCGCCGGCCGCCGCTCGGCGAGGCAGCGCCGGTGCTGTGCGTAGGCGACCTGGTGATGGATCTTAAGGCGCGGTCCGTGACCCGACGCGGTGAGACGATTGCGCTGCAGCCGAAGGAATTCCAGCTCCTGGAGTATCTATTGCGCAATGTGGGGCGTGTGGTCACACGGACGATGCTGCTTGAACATGTATGGGATTTCCACTTCGATCCAAGAACGAATATCGTGGAGACTCACGTCACGCGGTTGCGTGCCAAGATTGAGCGTGGCCACGGCGAGCGCCTGATCGAGACGCTTCGCGGCATTGGTTATGTGATCCGTGCACCTTCCTAGAATGTTTCGTACAGCGAGCTTTCGGCTCGCGGCGCTGTACACCGTTCTCTTTACCGTCTCCGCTCTGTTGCTGAGCGTCGTCATCTTCTGGATTGTTCGCGGCACGCTCGACCAGCAGATTCGTACCCGAATTATGGCCGAGTCAGCGGCCCTGCAAGCGGAATATGACGCCGGCGGCGTGGCAGCACTGGTGGCATCGGTACGGACGCGCGAACTCAGCCCGGGCGCGTTTGACTATCTCGTCCAAAGCCCCGACGGCACTAGGCTTGCCGGAAACCTTCCCACCATCGCGCGAACTGGTTGGATCGAGTTGACAGTGGACGGCGAAACCGGAAGACAGACCGAGCAACACGGCGAACGACCCGAGCGTATACGTGTGCTTGTCACGCCACTTGCCGGCGGCCTGCTGCTGGCGGTGGGAGACGATCTCTCGCGAATCGCGGCCATGAAGGATGCCGTCATTGCCGCGTCCTCCCTCGCGGTAGGGCTCGTGGTGTTGGCCGGTATTCTCGGAGGAGGCGTGCTGAGCAGGGCTTTTCTCCGGCGCGTGGACACGATCACCTCGACGGCTCAGGCGATCATCGACGGCGATATGCAACAACGGATTCCGCTTCGCGGTACCGATGATGACTTCGACCAGCTGGCAGCTATCCTGAACAAGATGCTCGATCGCATATCCGCATTGATGGGCCGTATTCGCAACGTTTCAGGCGCCGTCGCGCACGATCTTCGTACACCGATCGCGCGTGTCTATCACGACCTCGACGCGGCGCAGACCCATGCGGGCACACCCGATGAGTTCCGCGCCGCCATGGAGAACGCAAAGAGCGGTCTTATTGCTGCTCTCGAGACCTTCTCGGCATTGCTACGCATCGCCGAGATCGAGGCAGGAACGCGTCGATCTCGCTTTCGCCGACTCGATATGAGCGCGATGGCGATCGAGGTCGCCGACGCATTTGCGCCCTCGATCGAGGAAGAACACCACGGGCTCCACCTGGACATCGAGCCGGGCATCGAGATCGAGGGCGACAGGGAATTGCTCACGCAGTTGCTCGCCAACCTTCTCGAGAATGCGATGCGCCATACGCCCCCCGGTTGCGAAATAACCATCAGTCTCAGGCGGCAGGACCAAGGAGCTCTACTCGTCATCGAGGACGATGGGCCAGGCGTTCCCGATGACGAAAGAAGTCGGATTTTTGAGCCTTACTATCGAGGGGGGAAGCCCCTCGCTGCTCCAGGCAGCGGCCTCGGCCTGAGTCTGGTCGCCGCGATCACCGAACTGCACCATGCAGCGCTGGCAGCGCATAACGCTCGTCCAGGGCTGCGGGTAGAGATCTTATTTCCGCGGGTGGTTGCGCCTCCTCGCAGCTGACGGGCGTTTGCTGGCCACCAAACCGTGTGGCGGGAGTCGCTGCTCCGTTACTCATCGCTGTGGTCTGCCCCCGGAAAACTGAATCGTTTTGAGGTAGCGTTTTCTGCTTTTGTTCACTTGGTTGGGAGAAGTGGATAGCGATGAATGCATCGATGTTTTCGGACGCGCAGAAGGCGTTCATTCTGAAGCAGAGGCGGACGACGTACCCGATACGCTACCAGTCGCTACTCACTACAGCCAGACGTGGTCAGCTCGACAGACAAAAGCAGCAGGTCGATCGGCTCACTGATGAGCGCACGCGCGCCACTCGCTAACATCAGCTCGCGCGCAGAAGCTGACGAACGTATCTGCAATCGTCAGTCATGAGAAATCAGGGGCCGCTTTACCTCGTATTCGGCTTGGTCGATCTCGGCGCGAGCGAAGCGCTCATTGAGGATATCGAGCGCCGTCCGGCTTGCTTGTGGATGGGGCGCTACGGGGTATAGCGATATCCCGCTGACTTTACACTTCTGGCAGCACCGCGAACGTCGGTAAAGGTGCCGGCTGCCGCTTGCGCCAATCCTTTCGATTCAACACGCTACGCCTGCGACGGCCCGCGCTCGCCCCTTGAAGGAGATCAATAGCTGCCGATAGCATTTGGACCATGCTCGGTAATGTCTTGTTCTTGTACTGGCGTGCTGATCACCAACGCTGTTAATCACACAAATTCGTGAGACCGTGCATTAGCCTCGGAGCAGGCGATCGGCGAGCGGCAGGAGGCGTGCGCGGACGGCGCGCAGGGCATGTTCAGCATAGGCGGCGTGCGGTCTTGGCAGCCACCGATGCGACAGCGCCACGGAATGCGCGAGCCAGGGCGGGTCCGGCTCGGGAGCCGGTTCCTGCTCGGCATCAAAGCGTATTTCCGCGCACAAGCCCGGTCCGTTGTCCGCCAGCAT
>JAGWQN010000053.1 GCA_028869995.1 Rhodospirillales bacterium | reverse complement strand
CTGTTCATCGCCCACGATCTCGCGGTGGTGAAGCACATGGCCGACCGGGTCGCGGTGATGTATCTCGGGCGGATCGTGGAGGTGGCGCAGAAGGAGGCGCTGTTCGCCAACCCGCGCCATCCCTACACGCGCACCCTGCTCTCGGCCATTCCCCGTCCCGATCCGCACCGCGACGCGGCGCGCCAGATCCCGGGTGGTGACGTGCCGAGCCCGATGAACCCGCCGCCCGGCTGCCATTTCCACACGCGCTGCCCGTTTGCCGACGCACGTTGCAAGGAGGAGGCGCCGGTGCTGCGCGCGCTCGCGGGTTCGCACCAGGTGGCCTGTCATCACGCCGAGACGCTGCCGGCGGCACCGGCGGCGGCGGGTGCCTCGGTGATGAGCGCGGCGGCGGCGCGGCGGCTCGAGCTGTACGCGGCACGGCGCGGGCGGGCGATGGCGCCGGCCGGCTAGAGGGGCAGGGTAGCGGAGGGGCGATGATCCACGTTCTGGCGTTCATCACGGCGAAACCGGGCAAGCGCGAGGAGGTCCTGGCGGCGTTCCGGGCCAACGTGCCCGCGGTGCGGGCGGAGGAGGGCTGCATCGAGTACGGCGCGGCCGTCGATGCGCCGCCCGGCGGGGACGTCGCCCGTTTCGGTGACGACACGTTCGTCGTGATCGAGAAATGGGCGAGTACCGCAGCGCTGGCGGCGCATGCGCGCTCGTCGCACATGCTGGCCTATCGCGAGAAGACGGCGGGACTGATCGCGGGCCGCGCCGTGCATGTTCTGAATCCGGCCTGAAGCCGCCGGCTAGAGCCATAGCCGATCCGATGGAATCATCGGCTCGGATTTCTTGCTCTAGGGGTTGCCGCCGACGAAGGCGTTGAAGGTGATCAGGGTATAGGTGTCCTTCACGCCGGGGATGGTCTGCAGCTTCTCGGTGACGAAGAGGCCGGTGTCCTGGCTGGGGTCGAGGTAGAACTTGCCCAGCAGATCGTATTGCCCGGAGGTCGAGTGCAGCTCCGAGAGCTCCTCGATCGTGTCGGCGGCGATCTGGGCGACCCGGTAGGCCGCCCCCATCTCGCACTTGATCATGACGTAGATCGCTCGCATCGCCCTTACCTCCTGCTCGGCACATCTTCGCATGCAAGCCGCCCCGCTTCCAGGCAGGGTGCATCGGCTCTATCGTGCGACGAACCCCGGGAGAGACCATGAGCGCCACCAAGAAGACATCCGCCGCTCCGACCGCCGCCAAGCGCATCGCGCGGCCAGGCGGGCGCATCCTGGCCGACGCCCTGGTGGCCCAGGGCATCACCCACGCCTTCGCGGTGCCCGGCGAGAGCTATCTCGACGTGCTGGACGGGCTCTACGCCGTGCGCCAGCGTGTGCAGCTGACCACCTGCCGCTTCGAGGCCGGGGCCGTGAACATGGCAGAGGCCTTCGGCAAGCTCACCGGCCGGCCGGCTGCGGCCTTCGTCACCCGCGGGCCGGGCGCGTGCCATGCGGCGATCGGCGTGCATATCGCGATGCAGGACTCGACGCCGCTGCTGCTGTTCGTCGGCCAGATTCCGTTTGCCGAGACCGACCGCGAGAGCTTCCAGGAAGTCGACTACCGCAAGATGTTCGCGCCGCTGGCGAAATGGGTGACGCAGATCGACGCGCCCGAGCGCATCCCCGAGTTGGTCGCCCATGCCGTCGATGTCGCGACGAGCGGGCGGCCGGGCCCGGTGGTCATCGCGCTGTCGGAGGAGATGCAGAAGCGCCTGGCCGACGTGCCGGATCTCAAGCGCGCGGACGTCGCCGTGCCGCACCCGGACCCGGCGGCGCTGGCGAAGCTGCAGGCGATGCTGGGCAAGGCCCGTCGGCCGCTGGCGATCCTGGGTGGTGGCGGCTGGACCGAGGAGGGGCGGGCGGAGATCGGCCGTTTCCTCGCCGCGCACAACCTGCCCGTCGCGGTGAGTTTCCGCCGCCAGGGACATTATCCGGGGACGGCCGATAATTTCGTGGGAGACCTCGGCGTCGGCTCCGACCCCGCGCTGGTGGCGCGCGCGAAAGAGGCCGACCTGGTGCTGGCGATCGGCACCCGTCTCTCCGAGGCGGTGACGCAGGGATACACGCTGTTCGAGCCGGCGGGCACGCCGATTGTCCATGTCTTCCCGGAGGCGGCGGAGATCGGGCGCGTGTTTCGCCCCGCACTGGGGATCGCGACGGACCTCAACGCGTTTGCGCGGGCGGCGGCACGGTTCACCCCGGGCAGGATCGCGTGGGGGGAATGGACGCGATCGCTGCGCGCGTTGCGCCTCGCCACGGCGAAGGCGCCGGACTATCCGGGCGCGCTGAACCTCGCGCGCGTGATGCACACGCTCGAGGAATTGCTCGACCCGGACGCGGTGCTGACGACCGATGCGGGAAATTTCGCAACCTGGGTCGCGCGGTTCCTGCACCTCTCGGACGGGCAGCGTTTTCTCGGGCCGACCAATGGCGCGATGGGTTATGGCGTGCCCGCGGCGATCGGCGCGAAGCTCGCCGAGCCTGGCCGGCAGGCGGTGGCCTTCGTCGGCGATGGCGGCTTCCTGATGACGGGGCAGGAGATCGCGACGGCGTTTCATCACGGTGTCGCACCGATCATCCTGGTCTTCAACAACGCGATGTACGGCACGATCCGCATGTACCAGGAGCGGACCTATCCCGGGCGCGTTTCCGGCACCGCGCTCACCAACCCCGATTTCGCGCGCTTTATCGAGGCGTTCGGCGGCTTCGGCGAGCGGGTCGAACGCACCGAGCAGTTCGCTCCCGCCTTCCGCCGCGCGGTGGCAAGCGGGAAGCCCGCGGTGATCGAGCTCGTACTGGATGCGGATCAGATCACCTCGCGCGCGCGCATCGCCGATCTGCGGGCCGCGGCAGAGCCGCCGAAGGCGAAGGCGCGACGGGTTGCCGCGCCGCGGCGCAAGGCCCGGCGCTAGCGCCAGGGCCTGGCTTGGCACGGGCGCGGGCGGTTGCGCCCGATCCTGCGCCGGGCCGCGGTCTGCGAGGCGCTGACGGTCGATCGGAACGACACCGGACCGACCGTCAGCCAGGCGATGGCCAGGATCCCGGCAGGAAGGGCGCCCTCCGGCGGACGGCGATCAGGAAGGGATGTCGTCGAGCGGCCAGATCGGGCGGCGGACATGGCGATAGTCCATGCGCGAGAGGATCGCCGCGCCGAGCCCGCCACCGTTGACGGTCACCACCTCGCGCGCGATCGGTTCGAAGGCGGCCCGGAAATGGTGGTTCGACTTGACCGCGATCGTGGCGCAGCGCAGCGGATCGATCCCGAGCGAGATCAGCTGCGCCAGGTCGTTGGCCTGGCCGTTGCGGGAGATGACGGCGATCGAGACATCGCCCACGCGCAGCACCGCGCTCGGGCCATAGCTGCGCCAGACGCCACCGCCCATCGGGCCGAAGCAGCGGAAGCTGCCGTCGGTGAGCGAGACAACGTGGGCGTCGAGGTCGAGCGGGCCGCCGCCCGCCCCGGGATCGTGGCGGCCGCCGAGCCGGATGCGGCCCTTGTTGCCGACGCCGATCCTGGCCGCGGCGATGACGGCCTGCGGATCGAAGATGGCATAGAACGCGGCGTTCTCGAGGTCGGCTTCGATCATCGCGCGCAGCAGGTTCGTCGTATCGCCGTAATGGCCGCTGCCCGGGTTGTCGGTGACGTCGGCGAGCACCAGCGGCTTGTCCGCCCCGGACTGGCCGGCCCGGGCTTTGGCCACCGCGTCGGCTATCGTTGCGTGGTGGACCGAGACGAAATCGCGGGTCTGCCAGGCGAAGTCCATGAACTCCTCGGCGATGCGCTGTGCCGCGGCGGTGTCGCCATCGGCGGTGACGGTGACCGAGGGGCCGATGTCGTGGATGTCCGCGGCGGTGAAGCCCGCGCAGACACTGACGACGATCGCCCGGCCCGCCGCCTCGAGCGCCTCGCCGCGGTCGATCAGATCGCGCATCGGGCCGGTCTGCGTGCGGCCACCGTCGAGGCCGCGCAGCATCGGGCGTCGGGCGATCACGGTGCGCGGATGGATCTCGCCGCGCAGCGCCCGGTCGAGCAGGATCGCGCCCTGCCAGGTTCGCTCGTAGTAGTCGATATGGGGGTAGGTGCGCACGGCGATCAGGGCGCTTGCATGGTCGGCCATGCGTTGCGTGATGTTGCCGTGCAGATCGAGCGTGACGACGATCGGCGCGTCGGGGCCGAGGATGGCGCGCAGGCGTGCGAGGATCTCGCCTTCCGCGTCCTCGCAACCCTCGGCGACCATGGCGCCGTGCAGGTCGATCAGCGCGCCGTCGCAGCCCTCGGCGCCGTCAAGCAGCCAGGCGGCGAGCTGCTCGAAGGTCTCGCGCGTGACGATGCCGGAAGGGTTGGCCGCGGCCGCGAGCGGGTGCGCCAGCGTCCAGCCGAATTTATCGGCGGCTTCGAAGGTCGCGCCCAGGGCGGTGCGGGTGCCGCGGCGGGCGGTGGGAATCTCGTTGCCGAGAAGCAACGTGCCGGCGCGGAAATGGTCGAGCGTCGTCGCGACCTTGCTGAAGGTGTTGGTCTCGTGCGCGATCTGGCCAGTCAGGATGCGGTAGCCCATGGGGCGGTCTCCTTGTCGGGGAAGGCGGCGAGCGCTGCATGCCCGGCGGGGGCCAGCGCGTAGAGGCCGGGCCGCTCGCGGCGGAACCAGCCATAGACGTTGCGTGCGAGGATCGCCGGCGCGTTGTCGGCGACGCCGCGCAGGTCGCGCGGGCGCAGCGGCCCTTCGCGCAGCGCCGCGGCGCAGGCGAGGGCGGCCTGGCGATAGGCGGTCATGATTGGCTTGCGGGTCGAGCCGCCCGGGTTCGGATCTCCCTGGCGGCGCCGGAACTCGGTGACAAGCGCGCTGCGGCGCCGCGCGTTGCGGCGCGGCTGGTAGGGGGCCGGCTCGACCAGAATGGCGACGCCGCCGTGCGCGCCCACTGAAAGCAGCCCGAGGCCGAGCAGCCGGCAGAGGCGCAGCGCACGCTTGTCCGCAGCCCGACGGGTGGCGGGAACGGCCATCCACACCTCGTCGGCGAGCTGGGTGCGGTCGACCGCCTGCAGCAGGAGTTCGAGCGTGAAGCCGCGCTTGAGTTCGGCAACGACCACCTCGGGCCCGCGGGGGCCATCACCCTCGGCATCCGGCTGTGCGCGCAGGCCGACGACATCGCAGCCGTTGATCTCGCCCTTGGCCTCGAAGCCGAGGGATTCGAGGAAGCGCTTCACCGGCGCATAGAGCGAGGTTTCGGGCCCGGCCTTTGCCACGACGACTCCGCATTCCTGGTGGATGGATCGGCAGGATCGGCCGCTTGTGGCCGGCGGTCAAACCGCGGGCCGGGATGCGGCCGCCTGCTGGTCGGCTACGGACGCGGTTGAGCCGCACCTTGGTCGTCGAAGAGATGCACATGCTCGGGCGGCAGGGAGACGACGATCTCGTCGCCGAAACGAACATCGGTTTGGCCAGGGATCTGCAGGTTGAGGGCCGGATCGGCGAGGCGCACGAAACTCGCGGAACCAAGCTGCTCGATGCTGGCGACCTGGCCGCGGACAAGGTTGACCGTGCCCTCGGCGCCGGCCGGCACGGTCGCGACATGCTCGGGGCGGATGCCGAGGCTGGCCTGCGTTCCGGTGCGCAGCGTCCCGCGCGCACGGATGGGCCCGACGCCCGCGATCTCGACGGTGGTCCAGCCGGCCTCGCTGGCCGTGACGTGACCGTCGAGGAAGTTCATCCTGGGGGAGCCGATGAAGCCGGCGACGAAACGATTGGCGGGCCTGTTGTAGAGCTCGAGCGGCGCGCCGACCTGCTCCACCGCGCCCGCTCGGAGCACGACGATGCGATCGGCCATGGTCATCGCCTCGACCTGGTCGTGGGTCACGTAGATCATCGTGGTTGCGAGGCGTCGGTGCAGCTGGGCGAGTTCGGCGCGCATCTCGACGCGCAATTCGGCGTCGAGGTTGGAGAGCGGCTCGTCGAAGAGGAAGATGCGCGGCTCGCGCACGATGGCCCGCCCGATGGCGACACGCTGGCGCTGGCCGCCGGAGAGCTGGGTGGGGCGGCGGGCGAGGAGATTTTCGAGGCGCAGCATGCGCGCGGCCTCGGCGACGCGCCGCTCGATCTCGGGCTTCGGCGTGCGCAGGTTCTCGAGCCCGAACGCCATGTTCTGGCGCACCGTCATGTGCGGGTAGAGCGCGTAGGATTGGAAGACGAGGGCGAGGCCGCGGCTGGCCGCCGGGATGTCGTTGGCGAGCTTGCCGTCGATTTCGATGCGGCCGGCGGTGACCGTCTCGAGGCCGCAGATCATGCGCAGCAGCGTCGATTTGCCGCATCCCGAGGGACCGACGAAGACGATGAACTCGCCGGCGGCGACGTCGAACGAGACGTCGCGCATGACGCTGACGGTGCCATAGGTTTTGCCGACGTCGAGCAGGCGCAGCATGGGAGGAGCGCTCATTTCACACCGGCCGAGGCGATGCCCTGGGTGATGGATCGTTGCAGGAACAGAAAGATGACGGTGACCGGCAGCAGCGTGAGCACGGTCATGGCCAGCAGGTAGTGCCACTGTGTCTGCAGATCGCCCTGGAAGGAGAAGAGGGCGAGGGGCAGGGTGAAGACGCTGGAGCGGTTGAGCACGACCATGGGCCAGAGGAAGTCGTTCCAGCGCCACATCACCGAGAAGATGGCGAGCACCGCGAGGGCCGGTGCGGAGAGCGGCAGCACGATGCGCCAGTAGATGCGCCACTCCGAGGCATTGTCCATCCGCGCGGCCTCGATCAGGTCGTCGGGGATCGTCAGCATGTACTGGCGCAGCAGGAACACCCCGGTCGGGGTCGCGACGCCGGGCCAGATCACGCCCCAGATCGAGTTCACGAGATCGAGGCGGGCGGCGATGAGGAAGTTGGGCACCAGCACGATCGTCGGCGGGACCATCAGCGTCGCCAGCATCAGGGCGAAGACCGCATCACGTCCGGCGAAGCGGTATTTGGAGAGCGCGAAGGCGGCCATCGAGTTGATCAGCAGGGTGATCAGCGTGGCCAGCGTGGTGATCAGCACCGAGTTCCAGAAATAGCCGAAGAAGTTGAAGCGGCGCACCAGGTCGGTGAAGTTCGACCAGGACGCATGCAGCCGCAGCACCGGCCTGAGGTCGCGCACGGGGATGGGCAGCACCCGCCCCGGCCGGGCGGGGTCCAGCATCTGTGCCATCAGCCCGATATGGCGCAGCTCCGCCAGGCGGCGGCCGGCGAGGGGGCCGGCGGTGACCTGCATCAGCGGCAGGTGGCCGGGCTGGCCGGGCACGGCGACCTGCGCCGGCTCCCAGGGCAGGAAGGTCGGCGGGAAGGCGTTCAGCGCCTGGTCGCTCTTGAGCGAGCTGGCGAACAGCCACAGCACCGGCAGGAACATCACCAGCACGCCGAGCAGCAGGTAGGCGAGCGAGGCCCAGTCGGTCCAGTCGCGCGCGAGGCGGCCGCGCCGCGCGGTGAGCATGCCGACCAGTCCGCTCATGATTTGGGCCTCGCGAGGCGGAGTTGCAGGACGGTGAGCGCCATCAGCACGCCGGCGAGCAGCAGCGAGGCGGCCGCGGCCATGCCATACTCGCGCACCTGTTGGGCGAAGCCGGTCTGGTAGATGAACTGGACCAGGAAGGTGGTCGAGGTCCCGGGGCCGCCGCCGGTGAGCACATAGACCTCGTCGAAGATCTGCACCGCGCGGATCAGGGCGAGCACCAGGACGACGAGCAGGCTCGGCATCAGCAGCGGCAGGGTGATGCGCCGGAAGCGACGCCAGGGCGGCGTCGCGTCCATGGCCGCGGCCTCGTAGACGTCGCGCGGGATCGCCTGCAGGCCGGCGAGCAGGATCAGCGTGTAGAACCCCATATGCGCCCAGATGCTGACGAAGACCGACCAGAAGAACGCGGTCGTTGCGTTGAGCAGCCAGTCATGCGGCGCGAGGCCGAGCGCGCTGAGCAGGGCGTTGAGCACGCCGTAGCGCTGCAGCACCCATTTCCAGATCAGCGCGACGACGACGGGCGAGAGGAGCACGGGATAGAAGAAGACGGCGCGGAAGAAGCCGCGGCCGCGGCCGGGGCGGTTGAGCGCCAGCGCGGTGACGAGGCTGAGGCCGACCATGAAGCCGACCTGCAGCACGACGAATTCGGCGGTGTTGTAGACGCCGTGCCAGAACAGGTCGCGGGTGCACGTGTTGGGATCGAGATAATTCCGGCAGGCGAGGAGAGCCCGGAAATTGGCGGTGCCGACATAGGGGCGCTGCGCCGGGAAGAGCTGGTTGCCGCCGGTTGCCGCGTAGACCAGGTCGATCAGGATCGGCAGGAAGGTGAACAGGCCGAAGACGCTGAGGTTGGGGACGACGAACACCCAGCCGATGCGCCCGCCGCGCAGCTTCGCCTGCGCGAGGCGCATCGGCGCCTCGAGCAGGTTCATCGCGCCCCCGAACGCGGCGCCGAGGGCGCGGCGCAGCGCTTGGCCGGGGGCGGGGGCGGTCACTTCTTGGCGGTGGCGAGCGCGGTGGCGATATCCTGGGTGATGCGCTTGTAGGCCTGATCCAGCGTCATCGAGCCCGCGATGGCCTGGCCGATGCGGTCCGCGGTGGCGCCGAAGATGGCGCCGGCGAAGCGGTAGCCCTGCAGGTGGTAGGCGATCGGGGAGAGCGTGGCGGCGTCGTGCAGCAGCGCGGCGAGCGCGGCCTTGCCCTCAGCGGACATGTTGTAGTTCAGCGCCTGCTTCTGCAGCGCCAGCTCGGCGGGGATGTTGTTGGTACGCTCGGCGAACGTCCGGTAGTTGGCGGGCTGGGCGAGATAGTCGAGGAAGGCGGCGACGGCGTGGGGGTGCTTCGTCTCCTTGAAGGCGACGAAGGCGGCCCCGCCCGGCATGCCCGAGCAGGCGGCGGGACCGCAGGGATTGGCGGCGATGGCCCAGTCGAAGGCGTTGCCGAGCTTGAGCAGCCGGTTCAGCTGCCACGAGCCGGAGTAGTACATGACGATCTTGCCGTTCGCGAACTCATTGAACGCGTCCTTGTAGCCGGTGGCCTGGCCGGCCCAGGTCGACTTCAGGACGGTGCCGTTGAGGTTCCAGTCATAGAAGCGCTTGGCCATGGCCTTGAACCCGGCATCGACGACGGCAGGGTTGCCCTTGGCGTCGAAATACTTGGCGCCATAGGAGATGGCGGGGCCGGCGAAGCGGTGGCCGCTGCGGTCCCAGGCCATGCCGGCCTCGGTGCCGGTCGCCTTCGCGACCTTGGCGACGGCCTTGGCCCAGTCGTCCCACGTGGCCTTCGGGCCGGGCAGCGGCACCTTGGCCTGCTCGAACAGGGTTTTGTCCACGAGCGGGGCGGTGACCGTGAGCTGCGTCATCATCCCGTAGATGCCGTGGTCGGCGGGGCCCTTGCGCATCCAGTCGAGCGTAGGTCCGAAAGCGGTCTCCCAGAATTTGGCGTCCTTGAGGTAGGGGCGCAGGTCCAGGAAATACTGGGAGTAATTGCCGAACAGGGTGACGCGGGCGATGTCGGGGCCCTTGCCGGCGGCGAGCTGGACGGGGAGGCTCTGCAGGATCGCCGAGTACGGGACTTCGTCCACCGTCACCTTGATGTCGGGGTTCGCCTTCATGAAGGTGGCGGCGAGGTCGCGGGTGACGGGGCATTCGTTGCCGTCGGAGTAGCACATCACGCGGATGTCGCGGGTGGCGGCGTGCGCTGCGCTTGGCAGCACCCAGGCCGCCGCAGCGGCGAACAGAATCCCAGACAGCACCGAACGCATGTTTCCTCCCCGGATACCGGCATGAAGCCGTTTATGCGGCGTTTTTCGCATGGGACGGGGCCGGCGCCAAGCCTCCAGCGTGGCGGGTGGCGATGGTCCGCAGCATCTGACGCCGTGCCGCTCGCGCAGCTCCTCCAACGAAAACAGACGGCGCGGCGGCCGTCTGTTCCCGTGGTCTGGCGCCGGCGGGCCGGGCGCGGGGGCCCGGTCCGCGGCGAGGGGTCAGGCCCGCGCGCGCGGACGCAGCCGTCGCACGAGGCCGAGCCCCAGAAGGCCGGCGCCGAGCAGGGCGAACGTCGCCGGTTCCGGCACCGCGTTGTTCTGGCCGCCGCCCGAGATGACGTAGCTGTTCGCCAGCACCGCCGGCAGATTGGCGGCGAGCGGGTCCGTATAGATATCGACGATGTTGTTCGGATTGGCGCCGGTGATCCGGGTGAGGAAGGTCGTGGTATCCGAATCGGTGAACGGGAAGGTGACGCCGCTGTCGATCGGGTTGCCGCTGCCGACCGGGCCCACGCCGTACTGGAACTGCTCGCTGCCGTTGCTGCCGACCGCAGAGGCCGAGCCCTGCAGCAGGCCGAGCGCGGCAAAGCCCGCCGTGTTGCTGTTCATCGCCATGACGGCGCCGTTGAACTCGCCGAGATAGCCGTGGCCGCTCTGCTCGGCGTATGTCGCGGCGTTGACGAAGAGCTGGTTGAGATTGGCGTCGTACGGGTCGCCGCTGGTGGCGCCGTAGAAATTATCGGCGGCATCGTTGGTGAACACCGCGACACCGCCCTGGCTCGCGCCGCTGCCGACAAAGCTCGCGACGTTCGCCGCCGCGACACTGTCGAGGCTGTTACCGTAACCGGAGTCATAGCGGCTGACGATGACGGTCTTGAACCCGTTCGACGACAGGAAGCCCGGCGTGTCGAGCTGGGCGCTGGTCACCAGCTGGTAGGAGCCGGCGCCGAAGGCCTGGGTCAGGCTGGTGCAGATGCCGTTGCCGCCGCAACTCGCATCCGTGTTGCCGTCGAGCCAGACGGCGAAGGCGGGGTTCGCGGAGGCGGCCCCGGTCGCCCCGAACTGGACCGCGAGCGCCGCCGCCGCGGTGATGAGCCATTGTCTGCGCATGGCTTGGGTGTCCTCTCGCTGTCGTTTTCTTTTGCTGTCGTACCTCGCTTTACGGACCCGTCGTCGTCGGCGGTCCGGCCGTGACGTGGTCGTTACCGCGTAGCCATTGCGAAATCGCAACGAGTTGCGGCGGCCGGTGACGGGGCGCCACAGCGCCTTGCCGGCTGTTTACAGTTTGTTAATTTAGATACTTTGCTGACAGGAAGCAAGTTATTTCGAAAACAACCTTGGGTTGTAGCCGTCTTGCGCCGTGATGCGTGAGGCCTCGGTCAGCCGAGGCGGCCGGCGAGGTCCTGGATGAACTGCCAGGCGACGCGCCCGCTGCGCGAGCCGCGGGTGACGGACCAGGCGATGGCCTCGGCGTGCAGCTGCTCGCGGCCGACGGCGAGACCGAAATGATCCGCATAGGCATCGATCATGGCAAAGAAATTATCCTGGTCGGTGTTGTGAAAGCCGAGCCAGATGCCGAAGCGGTCGGAGAGCGAGACTTTTTCCTCCGTCGCCTCGGAGGGGTTGATGGCGGTGGCGCGCTCGTTCTCGATCATGTCGCGCGGCATCAGGTGGCGGCGGTTGGAGGTGGCGTAGAACAGGACGTTCGCGGGGCGGCCCTCGATGCCGCCGTCGAGGACGGATTTGAGCGCCTTGTAGTCGGCGTCCTCGCGCTCGAAGGAGAGGTCGTCGCAGAACACGAGGCAGCGGCGGGGCTGGGCGCGGATCGCCTCGAGCAGGCGGGGCAGGGTGGCGATGTCCTCGCGGTGGATCTCGATCAGGGCCAGCGCGCGAGGCTGCTCGGCGTTGATGGTCTCGTGGATGGCCTTCACCAGGCTCGACTTGCCGGTGCCGCGCGCGCCCCAGAGCATGGCGTTGTTGGCCGGCCGGCCGGCGGCGAACTGGCGCGTGTTGGCGAACAGGATCTCCTTCTGCCGCTCGATCCCTTTGAGCAGGGAGAGCGGCACGCGCGCGATCTGCGCCACCGGCTGCAGCCGGCCGGAGGCGGGGTGCCAGATGAAGCCGTCGGCCTGGCCGAGGTCGGGGGTGGGCGGGGGCGGGGGCGCCAGGCGCTCCAGCGCCTCGGCGATTCGGGTGAGCAGCGCGGTATCCATGGGGCCGTTCGAACCTCGTCGTAATGCAGGCGGCTTGACGCGAAGGGGCCGGAAACTATGGTCCGGCCGCCACCGAGGCAACCCGACCCCCACTTTCGCGGACACCAAGACATGCTGATTTCGCCTGCCTACGCCCAGACGGCCGCCAGCCCGGCCGGCGGGCTGTTCGGACCCAACGTGCTGCAGTTCGCGCCGCTGGTGCTGATTTTTGCGGTGTTCTACTTCCTGGTGATCCGCCCGCAGCAGGCGCAGCAGAAGAAGCTGCGCCAGGCGATCGCGGCGATGAAGCGCGGCGACCGGGTTGTGGTGTCGGGCATCCTGGGCCAGGTGGCGAAGGTCGGCGAGGCGACGGCCGAGATCGAGATCGCGCCGGGCGTGAAGATCGAGGTTCAGCGCGAGAGCATCACCAGCGTCGTTGCCAGCGGCAAGGGCAAGGACAAGGACGGGGCGGCGAAGGAGAAGTGAGGCCGCCGCCGCGCGGATCGGCGCGGGGCGGCGGCTCCCTGGATCGGCGCTGGGTGGACCAGCGCCGGGTGGCTCAGAGCTGGGCGGCGGCGAACTCGTAGTTGGCGAGCTTGTCGAGCCAGTTGGTGACGTAGTCCGGCCGGCGGTTGCGGAAGTCGAGGTAGTAGCTGTGCTCCCAGACATCGCAGCCCAGCAGGACGCGGCCCTCGCCGGTGGCGAGCGGGTTCGATCCGTTGGCGGTCTTGGTGCAGGCGAGCTTGCCGGACGGCGTGAGGACGAGCCAGGCCCAGCCGCTGCCGAACTGGGTGGTGGCGGCGGCCTTGAAGGCGTCCTTGAACGCCTGCACGGAGCCGAAATCGGCGATCAGCTTCTGTTCCAGCTTGCCGGGGATGCCGCCGCCGCTGGGTGACATCGCCTGCCAGAAGATGATGTGGTTCCAGTGCTGGCCGGCATTGTTGAAGACGCCGGCCATCGGCGCATTGTTGTGGGCGAGCTTGATGATCGCCTCCAGGGTTTCGCCCTGCAGTGAGGCGTCCTTCTCGACGAAGCCGTTCAGCGCCGTGACATAGGCCTGGTGGTGCTTGCCGTGGTGCAACTCCAGGGTTTCCTGGCACATGCCGCGCGCCGCCAGCGCGCTCACGGAATAGGGCAGGGCGGGAAGCTCGAAGGCCATGGGCGTTCTCCTGCGATGGGTTGCAGGGTAGCTATGGCGCCATGGAGGATGGGTCAAGACCGCACCGGTCCGGATTGGACGGCGCGTCCGGGTTGAGCCTGGCGGGGGCGCGCGTGCGCTCGCGCGATCCGGCGCTGTTCTTCGCGAGCCTGTTCGCGCCGCCCGCGGCGCGCGAGGCGATGTGGCTGCTGCACGGGGTGCATGCGGAACTGCTGCGCGCGCTGGCGGTCTCGCAGCCGCTGGTGGGCGCGATGCGCGTGCAGTGGTGGCGCGAGGTGGCGGAGGGGTCGCGCCGGCGCCACGAGCTGGCGACGCCGCTGGGCGAGGCGCTGGCGGCCGGGCGTCTGTCGGCGGGTGCGGTGCTGGCGCTGTGCGATGCGGCGGACGAGGCGATCGAGGCGGCGACGGCGGCGCGGCTGTGGCGGGCGCTGGGCGAGGCGTTCGGCCTGGCGCTGGGCGTGCCGGAGCCGGAGCGCGAGCGGCTGGGGGCGCTGTGGGAGGCGCTGGGGCGGG
>JAGWQN010000004.1 GCA_028869995.1 Rhodospirillales bacterium | reverse complement strand
CGGATAACACCCGTTGCACCAGTTCGGCTCGACTGTGCACCGTCAGCCGGGCATTCTTATGCACGTTCATCCGGTCCTCCTGGGAACCTCTGAAGTCTGCAACTCCAGCTTCCCCGGCCAGGACCGGATGGACAACCTATTGAGAGCTCACAGCTAGAGCGATCGGCGATCTGACGCGATCATCCGGGCGCGCTTCCTGCCCGGACCTCGATCGTTGACAGAGCCATCCTGCGCGCGCGGCGAAACGATCGCCGGCCAGAACGGGTCGCGCTCCACCGGCCCGCGGCGGCGCGGCCCGGCACGAGCCTCTCCTCAGCCTCGCGGGCCGGCGTCGAGCGACAAGCCGGGAACGGCGTCCGCAGCGGCGAACCGGCCCTGCTTCCAGTCGTTGAACCACGCGACGAAGCGCGCGATGCCCTCGGCAAGCGGCGTCGCCGGGACGAACCCGGTGAGGGCCGCGATGGCCTGCACGTCCGCGCGCGTCTCCATCACGTCCGCGGCCGGCCGCGGCGCATCGACCACCATCGCGCGCCGGCCCAGGCCCTGTTCCAGGAGCGCAACGAGATCGCCGACGGCCTCGCTGCGGTTGTTGCCGATGTTGAGCACGCGTATCGGCGGCGTGCCGCCGGGCGGCCGGTCGAGGCAGCCGAGCACGCCGGCCACGATATCGTCGATATAGGTGAAATCGCGCTTCAGCCTGCCGCCGTCGTAGACGGTGATCGGCCGGCCGGCCAGGATCGCCTCGGCGAAGCTGAAATAGGCCATGTCCGGCCGGCCCCACGGCCCGTAGACGGTGAAGAAGCGCAAGCCGGTCTGAGCAATCCCGTAAAGGTGGGCATAGGCATGGCTCATCATCTCGTCCGCCCGCTTGGTCGCGGCGTAGAGCGAGAGCGGCGTGTCCACCCGGTCCGCCTCGGCAAACGGCGGCGCATTGCCGCCATAGACCGAGGACGAGGAGGCGTAGACGAGGTGACGCAACCGCGGCAGCGCCCGCGCGAGTTCCAGGATGGCCAGGTGTCCCACGAGGTTCGAGGCGGCATAGTCGAACGGCGCCACCATCGAATACCGGACCCCGGCCTGGGCGGCGAGGTGAACGATGCCCTCGAGCCCCGGCTCGGCCAGCGCCGCGACCGCTTCGCGCTCGGCGATGTCGACACGCCGGAACCGGAAGCGCGGGTGCACGAGCCGGTCCAGCCGCGCCTGCTTGAGGGCCGGATCGTAATAGGTGTTGATGTTGTCGATGCCGATCACGTCCTCGCCGCGCTCGAGGAGCGCGCGCACGACGTGGAACCCGATGAAGCCCGCGGCCCCGGTCACCAGAATGCTCACCCGGCGCCTCTAACCTTCCGCCGCAGGCGCCGCAAGGCCGGGCGGGCGGGCGGCCCGGCGGCGTCTGAACGAAGCGTCATCAAACGAGGGTTGTCGCGGCCAGACCCGCTCACGATAACAGGGGGGGTTCCCCCCACGGAGGCTATGCTCATGGACGCATCCCAGACGCCGAACCGGCCGCCGCGCGGTCCCTGGAAGCCCGCGAACTGCGACCGCATCGCGCTGGTGCTGCAGGGTGGAGGCGCGCTCGGGGCCTACCAGGCCGGGGTCTATGAGGCGCTGCACGAGGCGGGGCTGGAGCCGGACTGGGTCACCGGCGTCTCGATCGGCAGCATCAACGCCGCGATCATCGCCGGGAACCCGCCGGAACGGCGGCTCGAGCGGCTGCGGGAATTCTGGGAAACCGTCACCGCGCGCCGCGTCTGGATGTGGACGCCCGACGGCGACGATCCGCGCCGCCTGCGCAACACTTTCTCGGCCTTTTCGACGATGACGCTGGGCCAGCCCGGCTTCTTCACCCCGCACCTGCCCGGCCCCTGGCTCTCGCCGCGCGGGGCCAAGGCCGCCACCGCCTTTTATGACAACAGCCCGCTGCGCGACACGCTGCTGAAGCTGGTGGATTTCGACCTCATCAACAGCGGCGCCACGCGCTTCGCCGTCGGTGCGGTGAACATCCGTTCCGGCAACTTCATCTATTTCGACAACGCCGATGACGAGATCGTCGCCGAACACGTCATGGCCTCCGGCGCCCTGCCCCCGGCGCTGCCGATGGTGCGCATCGGCACCGACTGCTACTGGGATGGCGGCATCGTCTCCAACACGCCGCTCTCGGCGCTGCTCAGCGACATCGGCAGCGACAACGTGATGGTGTTTCAGGTCGATCTGTTCAGCGCCCGCGGAGCCCTGCCGCGCGACATGCACGACGTCCTCGCCCGACAGAAGGAGATCCAGTATTCGAGCCGCACCCGCACCATCACCGACGGCTGGATGCAACTGCACAAGCAGAAGGTGCTGGCCCGCCGCCTGCTGGCGATGATCCCGGAGGACCGGCTCTCGGAATCGGACCGGGCCCTCAAGCGCGAGCTCGACGACCTGCCCGAGATCACCATCCTGCACCTCATCTACCAGCATCAGCCCTACGAAAGCGACGCCCGGGACTACGAGTTCTCCGCCACATCGATGCGCGAGCACTGGGCCGCCGGCTATCGCGACACGGCCCGCACGCTGCGCCGGCGCGAATGGCTCGCGATGCCCGGCGAGGACGAAGGGATCCGTGTGCACGACGTCCATCACGCCGAGGAAACCGCCTAACCCAGGACCGCGAATCCGGCGCGGCCATCGCCGGTCTGGCTGAGCCGGGCCGGCGCGGAGGATCGGCCGGCGCCGGCGCTCGCGCGCTCTTCCCCAAGCGCACACAACCCGGCACGCTGCGGCGATGCGCCTGCCCGCCGCCCTCGCACCGCTGCGCCTGCGACTGTTCCGCCTGCTGTGGACCGCCAACACCGTCGTCTCGCTCGGCACGCTGCTGCAGAACACGGGAGCGGGGTGGCTCATGGCGACCCTTTCGCCGACGCCCCTGACCGTGAGCCTGGTGCAGGCGGCGACGATCCTGCCCGTGTTCCTGCTCGCGCTGCCGGCCGGCGCCATCGCCGATATCCTCGACAAGCGCACCTTCATCCTGGCCACCCAGGTCTGGATGGCGCTCGCCGCCGCCACCCTCGCCGCCATCACCGCCGGCGGCGGGGTCACCGCGAGCCTGCTGCTCGCCTTCACCTTCGCGATCGGCATCGGTGCCGCGACCAACGCCCCGGCCTGGGGCTCGATGCTGATCGAAGTGGTGCCGCGCCGCGACGTCGCCCAGGCCGTGGCGCTCAACGGCGTCGGCTTCAACATCGCGCGCGCCATTGGTCCCGCCCTCGCCGGCTTCCTGGTCCTGTGGGGCGGACCCGGCCTCGTCTTTGGACTCAACGCCCTCTCCTACCTCGCGGTGATCGCGGCGGTGCTGGTCTGGCAGCGGCGCAAGCGGGCCGGGGCGCTGCCGCGCGAGCGCCTCGGCGGCGCCATCCGCGCCGGCGTCCGCTTCGCCCGCTACGCGCCGGCGATGCGCGCCTCGATGCTGCGCTGCGCCGCACTCTTCTTTCCGGCCGCCGCGCCCTGGGCGCTGCTGCCCCTGGTGGTCAAGCAGCAGCTCGGCCTCGGCGCGGGCACCTATGGCATCCTGCTCGGCCTCATGGGCACGGGCGGCGTCGCCGCCGGCATGATGCTGCCGCGCGTGCGCCACCACCTCACGCGCGGCGACACCGTCTTCTACTGCAGCCTGCTGACCGCCGCCGCTACGGCGGGGCTGGGCCTGACCCGCAGCTGGGCGCCCGCAGCCGTCGCGATGCTCGTCTTCGGCGTGGGCTGGGTCGCTGCCTCGTCAATCGTCCAGAGCGTGGCCCAGCTCGCCGCGCCGCCATGGGTGCGGGCGCGGGCACTCGCCATCTACCAGCTGGCGCTGAACGGCGCGCTGGTGGCCGGCACGTTCTTCTGGGGTTGGCTCGGCAACGTCATCGGCCTGCCCAACTCGCTGCTCGCCGCCGCCGGGACCTGCGCCATCCTCGGCGTCGCCTCGCGCCGGATCGGCATCGACGACGAAGGCGCCCGCCCGCAGGGCCTGACCAGCGTGCCGACGCCGGACGCCGTCGATCCCGCGCTCGCCCCGGTCCTCGGCGCCTCGCGAGATCGCGTGCTGGAAACCCAGGCCTACCACATCGCCCCCTCCGATCGCGCCGCCTTCCTCGAGCTGATGGCCGAGGTGCGCCACGTGCGCGGCCGGCTGGGTGCGGTCACCTGGCGGCTCTACGAGGATGTTTCCTATCCAGAGGCCTGGCTGGAGGTGTGGCAGGCGGAAACCTGGTCGGACCATCTGCGCGAGGTGGCCCGCCTCTCGGAGGCCGACCGCGCCGTGCTGGCCCGCGCGCTCGCGCTGAGCCACGACGCACGCCCGTTGCGTCGGCTGATCGCGGTCCAGCCGACACCGCGCCCGCGACCCGCATCCGAGCCGCGCGATGGCGCCCCGCGGTGACGGGGCTGACACCCCGCCGCGCGT
Source organism: Rhodospirillales bacterium (assembly GCA_028869995.1). Classification (GTDB taxonomy): domain Bacteria; phylum Pseudomonadota; class Alphaproteobacteria; order Acetobacterales; family Acetobacteraceae; genus JAJXXT01. Next base: position 75,118 of record JAGWQN010000004.1, on the reverse strand, counting down.
TGACAACGCCCATCCCCGGCGCCATGCCCGGTGCAACCAACGGCCGCAGGGAGAGCAGGATGGAACAAGCACCGCCGGCCGCAGCGCCGCCCTGGCACGAAATCGTCCGCGCTGCCCTGGCGCGCAACGATTTCCGCCTCGTGACCTACGTCCCTGACAACGTCCTGCGCCCGCTGATCGACGGCCTCGCCGCCGATCCGTTCTTCACCGTCTTCGCCACCACGCGCGAGGAGGAGGCGGTCGGCATCACCGCCGGGGCCTGGATGGGCGGCCTGCGCGGGGCGGTGCTGATGCAGACCAGCGGCTTCGCCACGCTGCCCAACGTGCTCGCCTCGCTCGCCGTGCCCTTCCAGATACCGATCGTCATGCTCGTCTCCGAGCGCGGGACCCTCGGCGAGTTCAACCTCGGCCAGGCGCTGGTCGCGCGCACCATGCGCCCGGTGCTGGACGCGCTGGCGATCGAGCATCACACCTGCACGCGCCTCGACGAGCTCGACTTCATCGTCGACCGCACCCTGCGCCAGGCGGTGGCGACGCAGGCGAGCGCCACCCTCATCCTCTCGCCGCTGCTCACCGGCGGCAAGGTGTTCAAGCCATGACCGAGCCCACCGCGCCCACCCTCGCCAACACCAAGACGATGTACCGCGCCGACATCACCCGCCGCCTGGTCGCCCTGCTCGACCGCGAGGAGGCGGTGATCGGCGGCATCGGCAACACCAATTTCGATCTCTGGGCGGCCGGGCAGCGGCGGCAGAATTTCTACATGCTCGGCAGCATGGGCCTGGCCTGCCCGATTGCGCTCGGGGTCGCCATTGCCCAGCCGCACCGCCACGTCGTGGCGCTGGAGGGCGACGGCTCGCTGCTGATGCAACTGGGCGCGCTCGCCACCATCGCCGCCCGGGCGCCGCGCAACCTCACCATCGTGGTGATGGACAACCGCGCCTACCAGATCACCGGAGCCCAGCCGACCGCGACCGCTTTCGCCGCGGACCTCGTCGAGGCTGCGCGTGGCCTGGGCCTCACGCGCAGCCACTGGGCCGCGGACGAGGCGGATTTCGAGCGCCTGGTGCAGGCCGCGCGCCACGAGGGCGGCCCCTCGCTGATCGGCGTGCGCCTCGACCACCAACCCCCGGCCGGGCAGACCGAGCGCGACCCCGCCCAGATCCGCGACCGCTTCATGCGCGGCATCGGCACCCGCCCGCCCTACCCGACCTGACGTTCCGCCGCCGGCTTCAGCCTTGAGGCGATTCCACCACCCTGCCTAATGTCAGGCTCAGACCGGGAACAGACAATGAACGACCTCTTCGGCAATGCGAAAAAGCCCCGCAACGAGACCTACGATGCCAACTCCATCGTGGTCCTCGAAGGGCTGGAGCCGGTCCGGCGCCGGCCGGGCATGTATATCGGCGGCACCGACGAGGGGGCGATGCACCACCTCGCCGCCGAACTGCTCGACAACGCGATGGATGAGGCGGTGGCCGGGCATGCAAGCTTCATCGAAGTCTCATTATCGGCCGACAATATCCTGACTGTACGGGATAATGGGCGCGGCATTCCCGTCGATCCTCATCCCAAATTTCCGGACCGCTCGGCGCTCGAGGTCATCCTCACGACCCTGCACTCCGGCGGCAAGTTCGACGACGGCGCGTATTCCACGTCGGGTGGTCTGCACGGCGTCGGCTCCTCGGTGGTCAACGCGCTCGCGAGCTTCATGGAGGTCGAGGTCGCCCGCGACCGCACCCTCTGGCGCCAGCGCTACGAGCGCGGCAAGCCCAAGACCAAGCTCGTCAACGCGGGCAGCGCACCCAACCGGCGGGGCACATCGATCCGCTTCCAGCCCGACGCCGAGATCTTCGGCAACGCCCGCTTCCAGCCGGCCCGGCTGTACCGGCTGTGCCGCTCCAAGGCCTACCTGTTCCGAGGCGTCGAGATCCGCTGGTCCTGCGATGCCGCGCTGGTGCGGGACGAGACGCCGGCGCAGGCCGTGCTGCACTTTCCCGGCGGCCTGCGCGACAGCCTGGAGGCCGAGATCGAGGGCAGCGCACTCGTGGTCCCGCTCTGGGCCGGCGAGGCGGACCTGGGCCATGCCGCGGATGGAGAAAAGGCCGGACGCATCGAATGGGCGGTGGCCTGGACCGAGGGTGGCGAGGCCGACACCGCCTCCTACTGCAACACCGTGCCGACGCCGCTCGGCGGCACGCACGAGGCCGGATTCCGCACCGCGCTCCTCAAGGGGCTGCGCGCCTGGGGCGAGCAGCGTGCCAACCGCCGCGCCGCCGCCATCACCGGCGATGATGTCAGCGCCGGCATGGCGGCCAAGATCTCGCTGTTTTTCCGCCAGCCGCAGTTTCAGGGCCAGACCAAGGAAAAGCTCACCTCGCCGGAAGCCACGCGTTTGGTCGAGGCGGCGATCCGCGACCGCTTCGACCACGTGCTCGCCGGCGACCCGCAGGCGGCCGACAACCTGCTCGCCTTCGCCATCGAGCGCGCCGAGGAACGCGCGCGGCGCAAGGAGGCGAAGGAGACACCGCGTAAATCAGCGACCCGCCGCCTGCGCCTGCCGGGCAAGCTCGCCGACTGCACCCTCGAGGATGCGGGACGGACCGAGCTCTTCCTCGTCGAGGGCGACAGCGCGGGTGGCTCGGCCAAGCAGGCGCGTAACCGCGCCACCCAGGCGGTGCTGCCGCTACGGGGGAAGATCCTCAACGTCGCCTCGGCGAGCGTGGACAAGCTGCGACAGAACCAGGAGCTGAAGGATCTCGTCGAGGCGCTCGGCTGTGGCGTCGGCGATCGGTTCGACCGCGCCCGGCTTCGTTACGGTCGCGTTATCATCATGACGGATGCCGATGTCGACGGCGCGCACATCGCCACGCTGCTGATGACCTTTTTTTGGCGGGAGCTGCCGGAACTCGTGCGCCACGGCCATGTCTTCCTCGCCCGCCCGCCGCTCTACCGCCTGACCCAGGGAGCGAAGAGCATCTACGCCATGGACGACAGCGACAAGGACGCCAAGATCAAGGGGTTCCGCGGCAAGGTCGAGGTGAGCCGCTTCAAGGGGCTCGGCGAGATGCCGCCCGGACAGTTGCGCGAAACCACGATGGATCCGAAACGGCGCACGCTGCTGCAGATCGTCTCTCCGCCCGGGGCGCGCGCCCACACCAACGAGACCGTCGAGAACCTGATGGGGCGCCGGCCGGAGCTGCGCTTCCGCTTCATCCAGGAACACGCGGCCGCCGTCTCTGAACTCGACGTCTGAGCCCGCGCGCCTGGAGCAACCTCCGGCATGCTTGAGCCTGCCCGGCTCAGCCATGCCGAAGATAAGTCGCTCTAGCCTGCCAGCTGCGCCAGCGTTTCCTGGTAGAGCGCGAAGGCGTCCCCCGGATTGTCGGCATAGGGCTCGATGCGAACCAGGCAGGTGTGTGCGGAACAGCCCTGCCCGAAGGCGGAGGTGCCGACATCCAGCGTCAGCACGTTCGGGTTTCCCGCAGCCTCGAGGCCGCTGTTGCCGACCGGCGTGAACCAGGCACCGGTCGGCAGCACGACCACGCCCTGGCGCACCGCCCCGGTCAGCGTCGCGGTGGCGAGGCAGGCACCGCGCTCGTTCCAAATCCGTATCGTCTGGCCGTCGCTGATGCCGGCTGCGGCAGCATCCTCGGGGTTGATCCGTGCCTGCTCGCGCCCACCCCGCTTCGCCGCCCGGCTCGCCGGGCCGGTCTCGAGCTGAGAGTGCAGCCGGCCCTCGGGCTGGTGGGAGATCAGGTGGAGCTGCCCCGATGCCCGCGCCGCTCCGAGCCACTCCGCGGGCTCGATCCAGGCGGGGTGCGCGCGGCAATCGGCATAGCCGAGGTTTGCCAGCAGCGTGCTGCCGAGCACGATCCTGCCGCTCTCGGTGTTGAGCGGGTGGGCCTGGGGCTGGGCACGGAACTCGGCGAGATAGGTGTGTTGCGTCTTGACCGGGCAGCGCGCGTAACCCTGGACCCAGAAGGTTTCGAAATCCGGCATCTCGAAGCCGAGCCGGGCGGCCGCGTCACGCCGTCCGGTCTCGTAGAGATGGCGGATCCAGCCCATCTCGTCGCGGCCCTCGGTGAACGCCTCAGCCACGCCAAGCTTCGCCGCGATCGCGCTGAAAATATCGAAGTCGGAACGGGATTCGCCGAGCGGCTCGATCGCCTTCGCCATCGCGAGCACCATATCCGCCCGCTTGTTGCCGGCCAGATCGTTGCGTTCGATCGACGTTGCGGCGGGCAGCAGGATATCGGCCCGCTGCGCCGTCGCCGTGAACATCGGGTCCTGCACGATGATCGTTTCAGGACGTGTCCACGCCGACTGCAGCCGGTTCAGGTCCTGGTGGTGGTGATAGGGGTTGCCGCCGGCCCAGTAGAGGAGGCGGATGTCGGGATAGAGGCGGGTCTTCCCCTCGTAGGTGAAGGGCGTGCCCGGATGCAGCAGCATGTCGGCGATGCGCGCCACCGGAATGAAACTGTCGATCGGCCGGCGCAGCGGCGACATCGCCGGCGGCAGGCCGAGGTTGATCGCCGCGCCGACACCGCCGAGCGAGGCATAGCCGTAGCCGACACCGCCGCCGGGCAGCCCGATCTGTCCGGTCACCGCGGCGAGCCCGAGGGCGGCCCAGAACGGCTGCTCGCCGTGATGCGCGCGCTGCAGGCTCCAGCTCACCGTCATCATGCTGCGTGTCTCGGCAAGGCGGCGCGCGAGGGCGGCGATCGCCGCCGCGTCGAGCCCGGTGATCGCGGCGGCCCAGGCCGCATCCTTGCGCACCCCATCGGCGCTGCCGTCGAGATAGCGCAGGAAGACATCAGCACCACTGGTGCAGCGCGCGAGAAAATCGCGGTCCTGCCGCCCCTCCGCCACGATCTCCCCGGCGAGGCCCAGCATCAGCGCCGTGTCCGTGTTGGGCCGGATCGGCCACCATTCGGCCTCGAGCCAGGCCGGCAGGTCGTCGCGCAGGGGCGAGACGAGGACGACGCGAATCCCGCGATCGGCGATGCGCCGCAGCTCGCCCTCGAGCGTGTGGCGGGCGATGCCGCCGGACTCGATCTGCGCCGTGCGCGGCGCGATCGAGCCGAACACCACCAGGGTCTCGGTATGTTCGCCGATCGTATCGAGCGTCGATGAACGGCCATTGCAGGCGACGTCGCTGCCCAGCACGTGGCGCAGGATCACCGGCCCGGCAGCCGTCGAGTAGGTATCGACGTGCCCGGTATAGCCGCCGGCCAGGTTGAGCATGCGCCGCAGCAGCGATTGCGCATGGTGGACCCGCCCGCTGTTGGTCCAGCCATAGGAGCCGGCAAAGATCGAGGCATTACCGAAGCTGTCTGCCACGCGCCGCACCTCGCCGGCGACGAGGTCGGTCACCTCGTCCCAGGAGACGGGAACGAAGGGCTCGCGCCCGCGCCCGCGCCGGTCGCTGCGTTCGCGCCGCTCGAGCCAGCCGGCGCGCACCATCGGGCGCAGCACGCGTCGCGCGGGGTCGGCCCACTCGGCGACGGAGTGGATGATCGGCGAGGGCGACGGATCCTGCGCGAACGGCTCGACGCCGCGAATCCGCCCGTCCTCGACCAGGATCGTGTACGCGCCCCAATGGCTGCAATGCGCAACCCGCCGGATGTCACCCATGTCTCGCTCCGCGCCGCCAGCCCGCCCCAGGGCGAGCGGCATAACCCAAGCGCCGCTTCAGGTATAGCGCCTCAGTCCAGCGTGCGCCGGTAGGTCAGCACCGCGAGCGCGCCGATCGCCAGCCCGAAGGCGGCCATCGGCCAGACATCGGGCGCGATCTCGGGCCAGCCATTGCCCTTCAGCAGCACGCCGCGGGCGATGCGCAGCATATGCGTGATCGGCAGCACGTCGCCGATCACCTGCGCCCAGACCGGCATGCCGCGGAACGGGAACAGGAAGCCCGACAGCAGCATCGAGGGCAGGAAGACGAACTGCGCCATCTGCATCGCCTGGCGCTGGGTGCGCGCGAGCGAGGAGATCACGAAACCCAGCGCCAGGTTGCAGGCGATGAACAGCCCGATCGCTCCCAACAGCAGCGTGAGCGAGCCGGCCACAGGCACGCCGAACACGAGCACCGCGATCGAGAGCACGAGCGAGACCTGGAGATAGCCGAGTGCGACATAGGGCAGGATTTTGCCCAGCAACACTTCCGCTGGCTGGATCGGCAGGACCAGCAGGTTCTCCATCGTCCCCATCTCGCGTTCGCGGGTGATCGCCATCGCCGTCGAAACGAGGGTCGAGAACGTCAGCACCACGGCGATGAGCGCCGGCACGATGTTGAGCGCGGTGATCTGCTCGGGGTTGTAGCGAGCGTGCAGAATGGTCTGATAGGCGGCCTGCGCCGGGCGCAGGCGCGGATCGGGCGGCAGGTCGCGCGCCAGCACGTTGGCGCCGAGCGCGGTGACGGCGGCGGTCGCGTTGCCGATCGCGGTGGGATCGGAGCCATCGGCATCGATCAGGATCGAGGGTGATGCGCCGTGCAGCACGTCGCGCTCGAAATTGGGCGGGATGTCGATGATGAACATCACGTCCCAGCGCCGCAGCGCCTCTTCGGCCGCCTGCTCGGTGGGGTAGAGATGGATGTCGAAATACTTGGTGTTCTCGAGCGCGGTGACGATGTCGCGCTCGTAGCGCGAGTGGTCGGCCGAGACGAGCGCGGTGGGCAGGTGGCGCGGGTTCATGTTGATGGCGTAGCCGAACAGGAACAGCTGAATCATCGGCAGCACCAGCGTCAGCGCCACCATGCCGCGGTCGCGCCGCAACTGCCTCGCCTCCTTGCCGATCATGGCGCGGAACCGCTGCCAGGCGAACAGCCTCATCCCTCCTCTCCATAGGAGATCCCGGCCGGCGGGTTGTTCAGCATGTGGATGAAAACGTCGTCGAGCCGTGGCTCGACCTCGCGCCAGTCGAAAGCGCCGACCCCCGCCGCCGCGATCGCCGCGCGCAACGTCGCACCGTCGCTGCCGGTGACCCTGAGCGCGCGCCCGAACACCGTCGCCGTCTCGATGCCCGGCTGGTGGCGCAGGCGGGGCGCTGCCGTCTCGACGGCGCCGCCCACCGCCTCGATGACGGTGATATGCGCCTGGGCCACCACCTCCGCAGCGGTGCCCTGCACGACGAGGTGGCCCCCGGCGAGGTAGATCACGCGGGCGCAGCGTTCGGCCTCGTCCATGTAATGGGTCGAGACCAGGACCGTCATGCCCTCGGACGCGAACTCGTGGATGAGATCCCAGAACTCGCGTCGCGCCTTGGCATCGACGCCGGCGGTGGGCTCGTCGAGCAGCAGCAGGCGCGGCTTGTGCAGCACCGCGGCCGCCAGCGCCAGGCGCTGCTTCCAGCCGCCGGACAGTTCCTCGGCGAGCTGGTGCAGATAGCCGCCAAGCCCCGCGCGCTCCACGGCCTCGCGGATCATCGCGGACCGGTCGCGCACGCCGTGCAGGCGGGCGACGAAATCCAGGTTCTCCGCCACCGTGAGATCGCCATAGAGGCTGAAACGTTGCGTCATGTAACCGACCTGGCGGCGGATCTCGTCGGCGCCGGTCAGCAGATCGATGCCGAGGCAGGTTCCCCGCCCTCCATCGGGCAGCAGCAGTCCGCACAGCAGGCGCATCGTCGTCGTCTTGCCGCTGCCATTGCCGCCGAGAAAGCCGCAGACCTCGCCTTCGGCAACGCGCAGCGACAGATCGGCAATCACGCGCTTGCCGCGAAAGCTCTTGCTCAGATGCTCGACATCGATGGCGTAGGCGGTCATGGCCGGGTCGCTGCGCCGTCAGCGGGGCGCACCTCGAGCGGCTGGCCGGGATGCAGGCGCTGCCGGTCCGCGGGCACGACCGAGGCCTCGATGCGATAGACGAGGTTGCCGCGCGAGCTTTGGCTGTAGATCACCGGCGGCGTGTATTCCGGCTTCGGCGCGATATAGGAGATGCGCGCGGCAAGCCCCGGTCCGCAGCCGTCGCAGGAAACCAGGAGCGCCTCGCCATAGCGCAGCGAGGAAAGGTCCGCTTCCGGAACATAGAACAGCACCCTCAGATTGGCCGCCGGCAGCAGGTCGACCACCGTCGCCCCGGCCGTCAGCGCCTCGCCCGCACGCGCCACGACATCGACCACCACCCCCGCCGCCGGGGCGACGACACGTGTCTGAGCCAGCTGCCAGCGTGCCTGTTGCAGCGCCGCCGCCGCCGCCACCACCTCGGCGCGCTGGGCGAGGATCTGGTCCGCCCGCCCCGAGGGCGCACGCAGCAGCGCGAGGCCGGCGGCGGCCGCCTCTTGCTGCGCGGTCGCGGAGGCGAGCTGCTGGCGTTCCGTATCGACCGTCTGCTGCGGCACCGCATGCGTCTCGAGCAGACGCTCGTCGCGGGCGAGATCGCGGGCGATGCGTTCGCGCACCGCGGTCTTGTCGGCCAGGTCGGCGGCGGCCTGGGCAATCTGTTCGCTGCGCCCGCCCGGCCGCTCGAGGTTGCTCAGCGTCGCTCGTGCGGCGGCAAGGTTGGCCTGCGCCTGACGCAGCGCGGCGCGCGCGCCGGTGGGGTCCTGCTCGAACAGGCGCGCGCCCTGCGCGACCTGCTGCCCTCGCACGACATCGACATGCACGAGCTCGCCCGGAAGCGTCGGGCCGACGAACACGTCGTCGCCCTCGGCATAGCCTTGCCAGAACCTGCCGCCCGCCTGTCGCGCCTGCCAGGCATAGAGCGCGCCGGCGAGCGCGATCGCGGCCAGCAGTGGCAGCCAGCGCCGCAGCTTGCTCATGGCGTCAATCCCCGCAGCAGGTTCTCGGCATGCGCAGCCAGTATCGCCGCCGGATCGAGCGGCCCGCGGGCGTGGCGCCCGATCGTGTCGCGCCAGAGCATGCCGAGCAGCACCGGCGCGAAGACAACCGGCGCCATGGCCATCGGCTCGACGGCACGGAATTCGCCGCGCGCGACACCGCGCTCGAGGATGGAGGCGACGATGCGCATCCCCCGCGCCACGACCTCCTCGGCGTAGAAGCGCGCGATCGCGCGGTTGCGCCCGGCTTCGGACAGCACCAGGCGCGGGATCGCCGCCACGCCGCCGCGCCCCATGCCGCGCGCCTGCGCCAGGAGCCCGCGCAGCACCTCGGGCGCCGGCGCGGTCTGGGCGCCGACCCAGACCTCGATGGCGGCCAGCCGCGGCAGGAGCGCTTCACGAACCACCGCGAAGAACAGCTCCTCCTTGGTCGGGTAGTAGAGGTACAGCGTACCCTTGGCGATGCCGGCCCGCGCCGCCACATCCTGCATGCGCGTCGCGGCGAAGCCCTGCTCGGTAAACAACGCCAGCGCCGCGGCGGAGATCTCGCCCGGTCGTGCCGCCTTGCGCCGCGCGCGGGAGGTTGCTTGCATCATCTGATAATGACTGACTGGTCGGTCATCCACAAGGCGCGGCCCACGCCGCCCTTGACCGCGCGACGCTGCACCCGCAACACCTCGCCCGCCTTGACCGGGATCAAGGCGCGCAATCGAGCGAAAGGCAGGATCGCACCGTGAACCAGGACATGAAAAAGCGCGCCGAGGCACTCGCCGACCGGCTGCGCACCGAAGGCAAGGCCGAGCACGCCGGCCGCCTCGTCGCCGCCCTGCACAGTCTCGAACGCGGCGCCGAGAACGCTGTGCTCGCGACCCTGCTGGGCGTGGTCGACGTGGTGCTCGACGCGGCCGAAGCGATCGACCCTGGCACCCAGGCCATGGCGGAGGAACTGCGCACCCTCGTCGAGGCGCATTTGCGCACGCCGACCCGCCTTCCCCCCAAGCAGGGCTGAGCAGGCCAGCCGGCGCCGCAGCGGCGCTAGAGCAACCTCCAGCTTGGTTGAGCCTGCCCGGCTCAGCCAAGCCGGCGATAAGTTGATGTTGATTATACGTTTTCTAGAGCAAGAAATCCGATCAGATCATCCCATCTGATCGGATATTGCTCTAGGCGCGCCGCTTACGGCCGCGCGCCACGGGGCTGGCCGCCGGCTCGCCGCCGCCGCGATAGGCCCCGAATGCCGCCAGCGCGTCTGCCAGCTCGCGCTTGGACAGCAGCACCGGCCCCGCCGCCAGGCTCAGCAGATATTGTTGCGACAGCGTCTCGAGTTCGAGGGCATTCGCCATCGCCTCGGCGAGGTCCTGCCCGAGCGCGAGACAGCCATGGTTGGCAAGCAGACACGCCTTGCGCTCGGCCAGGGCCGCCACCGCGACCGCGGAGAGCGCGGCGGTACCGAAGGTCGCATAGGGTGCGCAGCGCACGTCGTCGCCGCCGAACAACGCCACCATGTAGTGCGCCGGCGGGATCGGACGGCGCGCCATCGCCAGCGCGGTCGCATACGGCGGGTGCGCATGGACCACGGCGCCGATCTCCGGGCGGGCACGGTAGATGTCGCGATGGATCCGCCATTCGCTGGAAGGCTTGGCGCGCCCGCGCCAAGCCCCCTCGCCCGCGATGTCCATGGCGGCAATGTCCGCCGCGCGCATCCTCGCCGCCGGCAGCGCCGACGGTGTGATGAGCATTGTCCTGCCGAGGCGCACGCTGATGTTACCCGCGGTGCCCTGCGACAACCCGCGCGCGATCAACTCGCGATAGGCGGCGACAAGCGACGAACGGTCCATGCGGCAGGCCTCGGCGTCTGGCAGGAAAGGGCCGCGCCGTGGCGCGCGGATCGGGCCGAGGATAGGCGGCCACCCAGCCTGCGTCCATCGCCCGCTACCGCCCGCCGGGTGCGCCTCCCTGCCGGATTAGCGGGCGGCGGAAGCGCGAGCAGCAAACGGCGCGGCGGCCGCGTCGATCTGGCTCGAGAAAGTGATGCCGTCGGCACGGATCGGCAGCCCGGTCGCGGCGAGCGCCTGTGCGCTCCACGTATTGCAGGTGTGCGAGACATCGTAGCCGCTCGCCGTCGCGAAGACGAGGCTGCCCGGGAAGTCACCATGGCCGACGGCCACCGGCTGGCCCGCCGCGTCCTTGCGCAACGTCTGCCAGATGAACGCGGAGAGCCGCGCCTCGCCGCCCGGGGGCAGCGCCAGTGTCATGCTGTGGGAGGCACCGTAGGCGGTCGTGGCGTCGGTGCGCAGGGCACTGATCTCGAGCGCCCCGGCGCCGGGAAGGATGCTGGTCAGCCAGTCGCCGACGGTGTGCTCGCGCGAGGTCATGAAGCTGCGCTTGCCATAGCCGAACACGATCGTCCGGGCGTGGCCGAAGCGCGCAACGAAACCGCGCAGCGGCTCCGAGATCTTGGTCACGGGCACGGCGATGTCCGTGTGCCAGCCATGGGTCAGCAGCACCACCGTGCCGCTGCCGGGCGCCGGCGGTCCGGGCGAGGCGAGCCTGGGCTGCGCCAGCGGCGCGGACGGCGCGGGCGCACCGGCGCAACCGGCGAGAAGACCCAGCAGCGCGCCCGCCGCAGCGCAGCGCAGCGGCCTCGTCAGCCGCGGCATGGGCCCGAGGCCGCCGCGGGAACAGACCATGGGCTTGGCGCCATGGCGCGGCGCGTCCGGACTCGTCGTTGCATCACGCCAGTCTGCCCGTCCGTCACTGCGCCGTCGAGGCCACCCCGGCGTCTCGGCAGGCGATCCTTTCCGGGGCGGGATTCTCAGCGCGGGCGGAAATGCTGCCAGTTCGGATCGGCGCGGTAATGCGCCCGCGCCCGCTCCTGATAGCTGTTCCAGACCCCGGGGTGGAAGCCGGCGAGTGCCGGAGGCGGCGCCGGATAGGGACGCCACGGACCGCGGTAGCTGGTCCCGGCGTACCAGTGGCCGCCGTAGAGCGAGTAGTAGGTCCCCGAGATGAAGAACAGCGGGTAGGTGTAGTCGAGCGCGATGTAGGCGCCAGGCTGCGGCAGCCAGACCATCTCCGGATACCAGCCCGCCGGCGCGGCGGGCGGCGCATAGACCGGTGGCGGCGCGTAGCCCGGGGTCGGCGCATAGGTCGGGGTCGGCGCATAGGTCGGGGCCGGCGCATAGGTCGGGGCCGGCGCATAGGTCGGCGGAGGCGGCGTCGTCGCCGCACCGGCGACGGCGCCCACGGCACCGCCCACCAGGGCGCCCGTGACCGCGCCGCGGCCGCCGCCGGCGACGCTACCGATCGCCGCTCCGGCGCCGGCGCCGATCAGCCCGCCGCCGATCGCTCGCTGTCCCGGGTCGTACGGGTTGGTGCACCCGGCCAGCCCCAGCAGAACACCGAGGCCGATCGCCGTCGGTCCGAGAACACGCGCCGTCGTCATGCTCACCTCCGTCGGCCCCCGTTCGCGGGTCCGGCAAGGGGCCATGCGCCAGACGATGCCTTGTCGGCGCTTTGCCACCCGGCCGCCTTGATCTGGCGCAACGGCCCTCGGTGCCTGCGGTCAGCCCGCGTCGCGGTGCTCGGCGCGCGCCGCCTGCCATATCTCGCGCGCCGCGTCGGCATTGAGCGCGCCGATCCCCAGCCCGACGATGAGATCGGGCCAGGCCGTGTGCCACCACAAGCCGGTCACGGCGGCGGCGGCGATGATGGCGATGTTGGCGAACACGTCGTTGCGGGCGGACAGGAAGGCCGCACGCGTCAGGCTGCCGGCGTGGTGGCGGTAGCGCGCCAGCATGACGGCGCAGGAGAGGTTGATGACCAGCGCCCCCAGCCCGGTCAGCGAGAGCGGCAGCGGCGAGGGCGCGAGCGGCAGGTGGAGCTTTTGCCAGGCCGTCCACAGCGTCGCCGCCCCGGGCACCAGCAGGATCAGCGCGAGCGCCATCCCCAGTCGCGCCCGCCCCCGCGCGCTCCACCCCAGCGCGACGGCGATCAGCAGGTTGACCGAGGCATCCTCCAGGAAATCGACGCTGTCGGCGAACAACGCGACCGAGCCGATCGCCAGGGCCACCGCGAACTCGATGCCGAAATACGCGAGGTTCAGCAGCGCCACGAGGCGCACCACGCGGTGCAGCCCGGTCCGGTCGGGAGGGGCGGAAGAATCCATGGCCCGACCCTAGACCAAGACCCGCCGGGATCGAACCACCGTGCGGAATTTCGCGCCAGCTTGGCGTCCGCAGCCGGGAGATCCGCACCCATCCCTCCCCGGCCCTTCAGCTTCGGCGCCCTCTGTGCGAAGATGCTTATTCATCGTACCGGCGCTTTTGCTCGTCCGCGGCCTCGATCGCGAGCATCGTCGTGGCGCGGGGTTCGCGCCGGTCACGGGTGGTCTCGCGGGCACGTGCCCGCAGCGTGGACGAGGCGCCCGGCGAACCGCCTGCGGAGTCGCCCCGGGCAACAGCCTCGGGCAACAGCGAGGGAATGATGGCACACGATCATCACGGCCATGGCCACGATCATGACCATGGGCACCATCACGCGCCCGCCTCCTTCGGCGCCGCCTTCGCGGTCGGCACCACCCTCAACGCCGCCTTCGTCGCAGCGCAGATCTTCTTTGGCGTCGTCGCGCACTCGATGGCCCTCCTCGCCGACGCCGTCCACAACGCCGGTGATGTGCTCGGCCTGCTCGCCGCCTGGGGCGCGGCGACGCTCGCGATGCGCGGCCCCACCACCGCGCGGACCTATGGCTGGGGGCGGACGACGATCCTCGCCGCGCTCGCCAACGCCGTCCTCATGCTCGTCAGTTGCGGTGCGATCGCACTCGAGGCGATCCGCCGCGTCGGCGCGCCGGAGCGGGTCGCCGGCGCGACGGTGATGTGGGTTGCCGCGCTCGGCATCGCGATCAACGGGGCGACGGCGCTGATGTTCATGCGCGGCCGGCATGACGACCTGAATGTCAGGGGCGCCTTCCTCCACATGGTCGCCGATACCGCCGTCTCCGCCGGCGTCGTGATCACCGGCCTGCTCATCACGCTCACCCGCTGGAACTGGCTCGACCCCGCCTCGAGCCTCGCCATTGTCGCGGTGATCGTGATCGGCACCTGGGGGCTGCTGCGCGATGCGGCCAACCTGGCGATGGACGCGGTACCCCTCGGCATCGACCTGGCGGAGGTCGAAGCAGCGTTGCGCGCCCTGCCCGGCGTCGCCGCGGTGCACGACCTGCATGTCTGGGGCCTCTCCACCACGACGACCGCACTGACCGTGCATCTCGTGCAGGCCAGCGGCGACGGCACGGCGCTGATCCGCGCGGCGGAGCACGAGGTCCGCACCCGCTTTCGCATCGGCCACGCCACCTTCCAGGTCGAGACGCCGGAGCTGGCGCGGACCTGCTCGCTGGCGCCGGCCGACGTCATCTGACCCGCCACGCCGGCGGGCCCGGACGCGCGGTTGATGCAAATCATGGCCGCACGCCCTGGGGCGGCGGACAAGGCCACAGACGATCCTTCGGGGGACCACACGCCATCGTCAAACCACCCGCGCTGACCATGGATGCGTCGGCAACGGCGGCCGAACCGATACCGCCGGAGGTGCCGCGCGAGGCGGGCGCCGGAGCGGCGGGAGCGGTTTTCGTCGCCCGCGGGCTCACGAAGACCTATCGCGTCGGCGAGCTGGAGGTACCCGCCCTGCGGCAGGTGGACCTCGAGATCGGCGCCGGCGAGTTCATCGTCATCCTCGGGCCATCCGGCAGCGGCAAGTCCACCCTGCTCAACATCCTGGGCGGCCTGGATACCCCGAGCAGCGGCGAGGCCCTGTTCCGCGACCATGTGCTGTCGGGCGCGACCGAGGCCGAGCTCACCCGCTACCGGCGCGAGCATGTCGGCTTCGTGTTCCAGGCCTACAACCTGATCCCGAGCCTGACCGCGCGCGAGAACGTCGCCCTCGTGACCGAGATCGCCGCTGATCCGATGCGCCCCGAGGAGGCGCTGGCCCGGGTCGGGCTGGCCGACCGGATGGACCATTTCCCCGCTCAGCTCTCGGGTGGCGAGCAGCAGCGCGTCGCCATCGCGCGCGCCATCGCCAAGCGGCCCGACGTGCTGTTGTGCGACGAGCCGACCGGGGCGCTGGACTGCAAGACCGGCATCACCGTGCTGCGCGCGATCCTCGACAGCAACCGCCAGCTCGGCGCCACCGCGATCATCATCACCCACAACGCGGCGATCGCGGCCATGGCGGATCGGGTGCTCTATCTGGCCGATGGCCTGGTCGCGCGGATCGAACGCAACGCGCAGCGGCGCGAGCCGGAGGAGATCGCCTGGTGAGCGCGCTCGACCGCAAGCTCGCGCGCGATCTGCTGCGCCTGCGCGGGCAGGTGGTCACCATCGCCGCGGTGATTGCCTGCGGCATCGCCATCTTCGTCTCGTCGCTGGCGACCTTTGCCTCGCTGCAGCAGAACCAGGCCGCCTATTACCGCGCAGCCCGGTTTGCCGACGTGTTCGTCTCGCTCAAGCGCGCCCCCGACGCCCTGCTCGAGCGGCTGCGCGCGTTGCCGGGCATCGGCCAGATCGAGCCGCGCATCGTGCGCGACATCACCATCGACCTGCCGGGCCAGGCGCTGCCGCTGGCCGGCCGGCTGATTTCGCTGCCCGCCGACGCGGCGGCGCCGCGCCTGGACCGGCTCTACCTGCGCCGCGGCCGGCTGCCCGCGCCGCGCGCGGCCGGCGAGGTGCTCGTGAACGAAGCCTTCGCCGCCGCCAACCACCTGCGCCCCGGCGATCAGCTGGCCGCCATCCTGAACGGCAAGCTGCAGGCGATGCGCATCGTCGGCGTCGCGCTCTCGCCGGAATATGTCTTCGCCACCCGCGCCGGCGACGCCATCCCCGACGACAAGCGCTTCGGCGTGCTGTGGATGGACCACGACGCCGCCGCGGCCGCCTTCGACATGACCGGTGCGTTCAACGATCTGGTGGTCTCGCTCGCGCCCGGGGCGCGCGCCGCCGAGGTGATGCGTGGGCTGGACCGGCTGCTGACGCCCTATGGCGGCCTCGTCGCCTATGCCCGCCGCGACCAGCCATCCAACCGCTTCCTCTCCGACGAGATCGCCCAGCAGCGGACGATGGCGACGACGATCCCGGTGGTGTTCCTGGCGGTGTCGGCCTTCCTGCTGCATGTCGTGCTCGGTCGCCTCGTGGCCAGCCAGCGCGAGCAGATCGCGAGCCTCAAGGCGATCGGCTACGCCACCGTCCCGATCGCCTGGCACTACCTGAAGCTGGCGGGCGCGGTGATCCTCGCCGGGGCGCTGCCCGGGATCGCGCTGGGTCTCGGCCTCGGCTGGCTGCTCACGCGCAGCTACACGAGCTTCTTCCGCTTTCCGCTGCTTGCCTTCCACGTCCAGCTCTGGGCGCCGCCGCTCGCGGTCGGCGTGGCGCTGCTGGCCGGCATGACGGGTGTGCTGTCGGCGGTGCGCGCGGTGGTCCGGCTGGCCCCGGCCGAGGCGATGCGCCCGCCGGCGCCTCAGCAATACCGCGCCGGCTGGCTCGACCGCGCGCTGGGGCGGCGCCTGCTCTCCGCGCGGTGGCGCATCACCCTGCGCGGCATCACCGGGCGCAAGCTGCGCGCCGTGCTCACGGTGCTCGGCGTGGCGCTGGCGGTTCCCGTCATCATGGTCAGCCGCTTCTGGAACGATGCGCTCGACTACATGATGGACGTGCAGTTCGCCGCGATGGACCGCGGCGACGTCACCGTCACCTTCACCGGACCGGTTGCCGCCTCGGCGGGCCGGGAGATTGCTCGCCTGCCGGGCGTGCTGCTCACGGAGGGGTTCCGTGCCGTTCCGGTGCGGCTGGTCGTCGCGCACCGTTCGTACCGTACCGCCATCCTCGGCCTGCCCGCCGACGCGGCCCTGCGCCGGCCGCTGGACCGCCACCTGCGCCCGATCGCGCTGCCGGCGGCGGGCGTGCTGCTCTCGCAACGCCTGGCGGAGCGGCTGCATGTCCGCCCAGGCGCGCTGATCCGCCTCGAGCTGCTGGAGGGCGAGCGGCCGCAACGCAGCGTGACCGTCGCCGGGCTGGCCGACGACATGATCGGCCTGAACGCGTACATGCGCCTCGACGCGCTGAACCGCCTGATGCGCGAGGGCGATACCATCAGCGCCGTCGACCTGCGCACCGATGGCCGCCCGGCGGATGCGCTCTACCGGGCGCTGAAGGGCATGCCCAAGGTCGAGAGCGTGACCGTCAAGGCTCTCGCCCTGCAGCTGTTTCGCGCCACGACCGTGTTCCTGGTGCTGGTGATGGCGGGCATCTTCACCCTGTTCTCAACCGTGATCGCCATCGGCGTCGTCTACAACAACGCCCGCATCGCCCTGCAGGAACGCGGCTGGGAGCTGGCCACGCTGCGCGTGCTCGGCTTCACGCGGGCCGAGGTGGCGGGGGTGCTGCTGGCGGAGATCGCCCTCGAGATCGTCGCCGGCATTCCGCTCGGGCTGTGGCTTGGCGTCTGGCTGGTGCGTGGAATGGTGGTGCTCAACGAGACGGAGATGTTTAGCATTCCTGCGATCATCGAAACCCGCTCCTATGTGCTGGCCGCGGCGATCGTGTTCGTGGCCGGGCTGGCCAGCGCGCTGCTGGTACGCCGGCGCATCGACGGGCTCGACCTGATCGGCGTGCTGAAGACTCGGGAATGAGGACGCGCTCGTTCCGATGGCTGCTGTGGGCGCTGGCCCTGGGCGCGGTTGCGGCGCTGGTGCTGCTGTCGCTGCGCCGGGCGCCGATTCCCGTGGAACTGGCCACCATTGGGCGGGCCACGGTGCAGCAGACCGTCGACGAGGACGGTCGCACACGGGTGCGCGAGCGCTATGTCGTCGCAGCACCGCTGGCCGGGACGCTGCAGCGCGTGGCGCTGCAGGAGGGCGACCGCGTCGCGGCGGGCCAGGTGCTGACCGTGCTCGCCGCCAATCCGGCAATGCTGCTCGATCCCCGCACGCGCAGCGAACTGGAACAGCGCCTGGCCGCGGCACAGGCGACGCAGTTGCGCATGACCGCCATGGTCGCGCGTGCCGAGGCGCAGGCGCAGCAGGCGCAGGCCGACCTGGAACGCTCGCAGAAGCTCGCGGCCGGCAATATCGTCTCGCGCAGCCAGCTCGAGCACGAGCAGCTGGCGGTGACCGTGAATGCGCGGCTGCTGGAGGTGGCCCGCTTCGAGCAGCGCGCCGCAGCCTACGAGGTGCAGCAGGCGCGCGCCGCGCTCGCGGCCAGCCGGGCGGTCACCGAGCCTTCACGAAGCGAGTTGTTCGACGTCCGGGCCCCGGTCGCCGGCGTGGTGCTGCGCATCCTGCAGAAGAGCGAGGCGCCGGTTGCGATCGGTGCCCCGCTGCTGGAGATCGGCGATCTCGCCGACCTGGAAGTCGTGGTGGACGTGTTGTCATCGGACGCGGTCGGCATCCATCCCGGCACACCGGTGCAGATCGAGCACTGGGGCGGCGCCGGCGCGCTCGCGGCACGGGTGCGGCGCGTCGAGCCGGCGGCGTTCACCAAGATCTCGGCGCTCGGCGTCGAGGAACAGCGGGTCAACGTGGTCATCGACATCACCGCGCCCGCGGCCGAACGGGCCGGCCTGGGTGACGGTTTCAGGGTCGATGCGCGCATCCTGCTGCGCAGCGCGGCCGATGCGGTGGCTGTGCCGACGAGCGCGCTGTTCCGCGACGGCGAAGGCTGGGCCGTCTTCGTCGACGCCCAAGGGGTTGCGCGCAAGCGCAGCGTGCAGGTGACCCTGCGCGGCGCCGACCTGGCGGCGATCGGTGCCGGCCTGAAACCGGGCGAACGCGTGATCCTGTTCCCCGGGGATGCCATCGCCGATGGCACGCGCGTGCGCGGCCTGTGAGCGCAGCACCGCCGCGCCCCACCCACCCGGCACGCGCCCGCCTCCCGCGCGACGGCCGCCGATGATGGCCGAGGCCAGCCGCGTCGTGCTCGCCTGGCTGCAGCAGCACGAAGCCTGGGCGCCGGCGGTCGTGTTCGCCCTCGCTTTCGGCGAGTCCCTGGCCCTCATCTCCCTGCTGCTTCCCGCGACCTTCATCCTGCTCGGCGCGAGCGGCCTGATCGGCGCCGCCGGGCTGGCGTTCTGGCCGGTCTGGGTGGCGGCCGTCGCCGGCGCCGTGCTCGGCGACGCCGTGTCCTATTGGCTGGCGGTGTATTTCCAGGACGCGGTGGGCCGGGCATGGCCGCTCTCGCGCCATCCTGATCTGCTGGCGCGCGGGCATGTCTTCTTCCGCCGGTGGGGCGTCGGCAGCGTCTTCCTCGGCCGCTTCTTCGGTCCGCTGCGCTCAGCGGTCCCGCTGGTCGCGGGGCTCTGCGGGATGCCGCAGCTCCCCTTCCAGCTGGCCAACCTGGCCTCCGCCCTGGCCTGGGCCACGCTGATGCTCGCCCCGGGCGTCTTCGGCGTCCGCTGGCTGCTCTGAAAAGCTATAGTCTAGAGCAACTTATCTCCGGCTTGGCTGAGCCTGCCCGGCTCAACCAGGCCGTCGGTTGCTCCAGCACTCAGGCGAGGATCTGCGCGCCGATCAGCAGCAGCGCCGCAGCGGCCGCGAGCGGCGGCACCCAGCGCGGGGCGGCAAACGCGCCGGCCGGCGTCGGGCCGCGCCGGTGCAGCCGCCACAGCGCGAGATCCACCAGCACGAAGAGCCCGAGGGTCAAAAGATTGGTCCACACAAGCAAGGGCTCGAACGGGACGGCGAGCACCACCGCCAGCACGATCGCACCCGCCAGCAGGGTTGCCGGACCAGGCGTATCGGTGCGCCGGCTGACCCGCCCGAGCAGCGCCGGCAGCTGGCCCTGGCGCGCCATGCCATAGAACAGGCGCGACAGCATCACGATCTGCACCAGCACGCCATTGGCCACGGCGACGGTGCCGAGCAAGGCGAAGGCGATGGCGTTGCGGCCCGCGAACAGGCCGATCAAAGGATGGCGCCCCTCGCCTCCACCCAGCACCGCGGCGCTCGCCACCGCCACATACAGCACGAGGCTCGCGCCGATCGCGCCGAGGATGCCGCGCGGCAGCGTGCGCTGCGGCTGCCGCACCTCCTCGGCGAGGTTCGCCAGCGTCTCGAAGCCAAGAAAGGCGAAAAACGCGATGAAGGCCCCGCTGAGGGCCGCCGACATGCCACCTGGGGTCACAGCCACCAGCCGCGCCACCTGATCGAGGCGCAGGCGCGCCATGCCCGCCGCGATCGCCGCCAGCAGGCCGGCGATCTCTACCACGCTCATCAGCGCCGCCAGCCCGACGCTCTCGCGCACGCCGAGCAGGGCGACCGCCGTGAACAGGACGACGAGTCCCGCCGCGAGAAACCCCGCCGGCAACGCCACGATCTGCTGCATGTACAGCACACTGCCATGCACGATCGAGCCCGCGGAGATCGCCACCGTCACCGCCAGCACCGCGCCGCTGAGCTGCGCCAGCCGACGCGACTGGAACGCTTCGCGCACGAAGCCGACGCTGCCGGATGCCTCGGGCAGGCGGCTGGCGAGTTCGGCGTAGCAAAGCCCGGTGAGCCCGGCGGCCAGGCCAGCGAGCAGGAACGAGAGCGGCGCCAGGTCGCCGGCCCGCGCGATCACCGCGCCGGTCGCCACGTAGATGCCGGCGCCGACGATGACCCCGAGCCCGTAGAGCACCAGGGGCCAGAACGTCAGGACCCGTCGCAGCCCCGGCGGCGCGGGCCCGGGAGGAACGTCCTTGGGGGTGGGCGGCTTCTGCATGCGGTCACTTACCGCGTCGGCCCGGCGATGACACCGCCTGGCACCGCCTGCAGTGCGGCTCCGGGGCCACGGCGGCATCAGCCCGAGCGCGGTCCCCAGCTAAGCGCGGCGTCGCAAAAATAGATATAACATGCTCAATATAAATCTTTTTCTAAGACATGCCGCAAGCCCGGTGGTTTCATCCGACGCCATCTTGCGTTAGACCCAACGTGATGCGCCGCACCTCACGCAGGCTTCGACGCGCCCGCGCCATGCTCGGCCGGTTCGTCGGCCACCCCGGCTTTCTCGCGGCCTGCCTCGGCCTCGGTGCGCTGCACCTGCGGCCAGCCGGCGCGGCGAATCCGCAGCCCTACACCGTCGCGATCACCCGGACCGGCAACACCGCGCTCGATGCCGCGATCGAGGCCAGTTCCCAGCTGGTGCAACTGCGCCGCACCGCGCCCGCCGCCCCGTTTGCCCTGGCGTTGCGCGCGCAACAGGACATCGGCCGTCTGCAAACGGCCCTGCAGAGCTTCGGCTACTACGACGGCACCGTGGCCGTCACGGTGGACCGGCTTGCCGCCGGCGACCCGGCGCTGCCCGACCGGCTGGCCCAGGTGGCGCAGGGCCACGCGGTCGCCGTCACCGTCACGCCAACGCCCGGGCCGCTCTTCACCCTCGGCCGGATCAGCGTGCACGGCACGCTGCCGCCGCAGGCACGCGCGGCAATCGGCCTGCACGCCGGCCAGCCGGCGGTCGCCGCCGACGTGCTGGCGGCGCAGGCGCGACTGCAGACGGCGCTGCTCGCCGAGGGCTATGCGCTGGCGAGCGTCCCCACACCGCGTGCCTACGAAAACCCAGGACGCCACACGCTCGACATCGTCTTCGACGTCACGGCGGGCCCGCGCGTGGATCTCGGGGCCATCCGCCTCGAAGGGCTTCACGCGGTCGCCCAAGGGTTCATCCGCCATCGCCTCCTGGTGCATCCGGGCCAGCGCTTCTCACCGCAGGCGATCGACCGCGCGCAGGCCGACCTGCAATCGCTCGGCGTCTTCTCCTCGGTCGCGGTGCACCCGGCGAGGCAACTGGATGCGCAGGGTCGGCTGCCGCTGACCTTCGTGATGCAGGAGCGCCCGGCTCACACCGTCTCGCTGAACGCCGACTACGCGACCGATCTCGGCACCAGCTTGGGTATCGGCTGGTCGGACCGCAACGTCTTCGGCCATGCCGAACAGCTGCATCTCGGCGCCCAGATCGACGGCTTCGCCGGCCGCGCCACCCGCAACCCGGGCTATGACATCTCGGCGCGGTTTGTGAAACCGGATTGGCGCGCCCGCGGCCAGACCCTGAGCCTCGATGTCGCGGCGCTGCGCCGCTCGCTCGACACCTACGACCAGACCGCCCTGCTCGGCCGCGCCAGTCTGCTCCGGCACCTCGCGACGCACTGGACCGTGAGCACGGGCCTGAACGCCGCCGAGGAGTCGATCAACCAGCAGGGCGTCACCCGCGACTACACGCTGCTGGGCCTGCCCCTCCAGGCAAGCTACGACAGCACGAACTCCCTGCTCGACCCGACGCGGGGGGTTCGCCTCAACCTTTCGGCCACCCCGACCCAATCCTTCGGCGGCCGGACATCGAGCTTCCTGGTGTTGCTGGCATCGGCCTCCACCTATGTCGACTTGGCGGATTTCGGGCTTGGCCGGCATGGCCGCTCGGTGCTCGCGCTGCACGCCCTGATCGGCTCCATCCAGGGCGCGGGGTCCGCCTTCGCCCTGCCGCCGGACCAGCGCTTCTACGCCGGCGGCGGGGGCAGCGTGCGCGGCTTCAAATACCAGTCGATCGGCCCCCAATTTGCGGACGGGACCGCCATCGGCGGGCTCGCGGTCGATCTCGCCCAAATCGAGTTCCGGCAGAAGCTCTGGGGCAACTTCGCCGCCAGCGTGTTCACCGACATGGGGCAGGTCGCACCTCGCGCCGCGCCCTTCGAGGGCGGGTTGCATATCGGCGCGGGCGTGGGCCTCCTCTACGACACCTCCGTCGGCCCGATCCGGTTCGACGTCGCCTTCCCCCTCACCCGCGAGCCGGGCGGCGATGCCTACGAGTTCTACGTCGGCATCGGACAGGCGTTCTGATGGGCGACACCACGACAGCAACACCAGGACCGCGCCGGAAACGACGCGCCGGACGATTTTTCGTCTGGTTCACCTGCCTCGTCGTCGTCGTGCCGCTGCTCGCCGCCGGGAGCGTGCTCGCCCTGCTGGAAACCGGCTTCGGCCAGCGCCTGGCCGCGGCCGAAGTCACCGCGCTCAGTGGCGGGGCGGTGCAGATCGCGGGCCTCGGCGGCACGCCACCCTGGAACCTGCGCATCGCACGTATCTCGGTGCGTGATCGCAACGGGGTCTACGCGATCCTCGAAGGCGTCGAGCTGCGCTGGTCTCCGCTCGCCTTGCTCTCGAGCAGCATGCACATCCGCTCGCTCACAGCGAATGTGATCGAGCTCACGCGGCTGCCGCAGGCACAAGGTGGCGCAAACAAAGCCGCGCCGGCCTCGCTGGGCGCGCCATCTGGCCTCCCGGTCGCGCACCTCGCCATCGACCAGCTCGCGGTCCGACGGCTCACCCTCGGGGCGCCCATCGCCGGCACGCCGGCAACGCTGGCGGTCAGCGGGCGCGCCGACCTCGCGAGCCCCGGCCGCGGCACCGCGAAGCTGGTCGTGCACCGCCTCGATGCTCCCGGCTCCTATGTCGCCTCGGCACGGCTGATGGCGCAGACGATCGCCCTGCGCATCGATGCCAAGGAACCCGATCGTGGCCTGCTCGCCGGCATCGCGCGCCTGCCGCACCTCGGGGGCAAGCTGCATCTGCGACTGTCCCTCGCCGGGCCGCGCGATGCCGCGGCGCTGCACCTGGCCCTGGCCGCCGGGCCTCTCACGGCAAGCGCCGCCGGCACGATCGACCTGCCCGCAAGGGCCGCGACGCTGGATGTACAGGCCAGTGCCCCCGCGATGGCCCCCGCCGCCGGCCTCGCCTGGCGGTCCGTCGCGATCGAGACGCACCTCTCCGGGACATTGAGCCGGCCTCACGCGACGGGCCGGATCCGCATCGCCGGCCTCAGCGCCGCAGGTGCTACCATCGGTTCGCTCGATGCGACGCTTCAGGGGCGGCAGGGAACCGTCACGCTGGCAGCCACGGCCGATGGCGTTCTCATTCCTGGACCGCAACCAACCCTGTTTTCTGCCGCTCCCTTCCAACTCACCGCAACCGCGCGGCTCGGCACGGCGCCTCCGCAGGTCCGCTTCCGGCTGCGCCACCCGCTCGCCACCGCCCGGGGCACCGTGGCGCTCGGCGCATCACCGCACGGCACGCTGCGCCTCGTGCTGCCCGACCTCACGCCCTTCGCCGCCATGGCCGGCGTCCCCCTCACCGGCAGCACCACACTTGCGGCCACCTTCGCGCAGCACGGTGCCAACACCGCCATTTCGCTCTCGGGTCCGCTCGCGATCACGGGGGGGCTGCGCCCGGTGGTCGCCCTCATCGGCGGCACCGGGCATCTGGCACTCCACGCCGCACTGCACGCGGCGCCTTCCGGCCTGCATCTCGCCGTGCGGTCCGCCACGCTGACAGGCGCCGCGCTGCGGCTCGCGGCTCATGGCAGCGCTGCGGGAAGCGCGCTCGAGGCCGCCTGCACGATCGACCTCCCCGACCTCGCGGCCGCGAGCCCCGCCCTGCGCGGCCAGTTGAGGCTGCGCGGCACGGCCAGCGGGACCATGGACAATCTGGCCGCCCATCTGCTCGCCACGGGCTCGCTGGGGACCCGCCAGATACCTCCGGGCCCGCTCGCCTTCAGCGCCGACCTCACCGGCCTGCCGCGGCGCCCCCGCGCCGAAATCGTCCTGCACGCCACGCTCGACGGCGCCCCGCTCGCCCTCGCCGCGGACGCCCGGCGCAACCGGCAGACGAGCCAGATCCACCTGCGAACGCTCGACTGGAAGACACTGCACGGGACCGCCGATCTCAGCCTGCCGCCAGGCGCCGCCTTCCCGCTCGGCACGCTCGACATCAGCATGCAACGCCTGGCCGATCTCACGCCGCTGCTGGGGCTGCCGCTATCCGGCAGCGCCAGCGCGCAGGTCGCGACCGCGGTGGCCGGCGCCACGCCGCGCGTCACCCTCACCGTGCAGGCGAAGGATGCCGGCACCGCCGCTGCCAGGATCAGCGCGGCCACGCTGAACGCAACGATCACGAACCCCGCCGGCCGCGCCGCGATCGCGATGCGCCTCGTGGCGCACGGCATCCGGGCCGGCCAGCTTGCCGCAGACGCGACCGCAACGGCGAGCGGAACGCTGTCGGACCTCGCGATCGGCGCCGATGCCAGCCTCACCGGTCTGGAGAGCGCCCCGCTGCGGCTGTCCGCGCGCGCGAAGGCCGATCTTCCCGCCCGGCAGGTCGTGCTGGGCACGCTGACCGCGGCCTGGAAGGGCGAGGATCTGCACCTGCTCGCCCCGGCCCGCATCGCCTATGGGCCGCGGCTTACGATCGGCCAGCTGCGCCTCGCCCTCGGCACCGCGACGCTGGAGATCGCCGGGCAGGTGCTGCCGACCCTCGACCTCACCGCCGCTCTCGCCCATGCGACGCCGGCACTGGCCCGGCCGTTCTTTCCGGCCCTGCAGGCCAGCGGCATGGCCGATATCGGCGCGCACCTCACCGGCTCCCTCGCGGCGCCAGGCGGCACGGTGCGGATCGCCGCGCGCGACATGCGCCTGCTCGCGGGCCACGCGCGCGCCCTGCCGCCGGCAGCATTGACCGCGACCCTCGGCCTCGCCCGGGGCCGCACCACGGTCGACGCTCGTCTGCGCGCGGGCAAGGGCCTCGCCCTCACGCTCACCGGGACGGCTCCGCTGGGCGCCGCCGGGCCGCTCGCGCTCGCCGCCCGCGGCGACATCGACCTCGCCCTTGCCAACCCGATCCTCGAGGCGAATGGCCAGCACGTCGCCGGCCGTCTGGCCATCGACACGGCGTTGCGCGGCAGCGTGCAGCAGCCCGCACTCTCCGGCACCCTCGATCTTTCCGGCGGCGAACTGCAGGACGTTGCGCGGGGCGTGCATCTCACCGACATCAGCGGGCGGATCATCGGCCAGGGGCGAAGTCTGCGGATCGAGAACGGACTGGCCCATGCCGGCCCCGGAACGATTGGCCTGACCGGCAGCATCGGTGCCCTGCAACCGGGCATTCCGCTCGATCTCGCGCTGCGCATGAACAACGCCCAGCCGCTCGCATCCGACCTGCTGACCGCCGATCTCGACGCCAACCTGACCCTCCGCGGAAGGGCGCAGCGTCGTCTCGACCTCTCCGGAACGATCTCGGTGCGGCACGCGACGATCAACATCCCCGACCGCTTTCCGCCTTCCGTTGCGACGCTCGACGTCGTGCGCCCGGGGCAGCGAGCGCCGGCACCTCCCTCGCCCGCTCCCCTGCTGGGCCTGGACCTGAACGTGCATGCGCCGCCGGCGATCTTCGTGCGCGGGCGCGGTCTCTTTGCGCGGCTCGGCGGCGATCTGCGGTTGCGCGGCACCAGCGCTGCGCCACAGGTTTCCGATGGGTTCCAGCTCGCGAATGGCAGCTTCGCCCTCGCCGGTGCCAATCTCACCCTGACCGAGGGCAACGTCACGTTCACCGGACAAAGCATCACCGGTCGGCTCAACCCGGTGCTGCATTTCGTCGCCCAGAGCCAAGCCAGCGGCATCACCGCGCGGCTTACCGTCGCCGGCACCGCCTCCCACCCGACCATCGCGCTCTCCAGCACACCCACGCTGCCGCAGGACGAAGTGCTGGCGCATCTGCTCTATGGCGTCAGCCTCTCCCAGCTATCCCCGCTGCAGCTCGCGGCGATCGCGCAGGCGCTCTACTCGCTGACGCATGGCGGCGGCGGCGGCCCGCTGAGCGGGATTCAGAGCGCGCTCGGGCTCGACCGCCTTGCCGTCGGCAGCAGCAGCGGACACATCGGTGCCGCGACCCTGCAGGCCGGCAAATATGTGGCCCCAGGCGTCTATGTCGGAGCGTCGCGAAGCATGAGCGGCTCAACGCACGCGCAGGTGCAGATCAACCTCACGAAACGGCTCAAGCTGAACACCCAGGCAAGCACCGGCGGCAGCGTGAGCGGGGCGGCACCGCAGGACAGCACCGGCGGTTCCATCGGCCTGAGCTACCAGCTCGACTATTAGAGGCCGGCGCTGCGGGCGCCGGTCACCGGGCCGGCCGGCGCCGCAACGTCGACAACCCAACGATAGCCAAAGCCCGGATAGTTGCGGATCGCCTCAAATCCGGGATCCGCCTGGCGAAACTTCTGGCGGATTCGTTTGATCGTTGCACGCACGTTGCTGCGGTAGCCGGCCTCGCCGGCGCCGGCGACAAAACCCTCGCCTTTGATCGTGTCGTAGAGATCGCGATGACTGATCTCCGCGCCCGCCTCGGCAACCAGCCGCGCGACGATGCGGAACTCCGTGAGGCTCAGATTGACGACCCGGCCGCGCCACAGGGCGCGGCACTCGTCGCGGCGTAGCTCGAGCGGGCTCTCCGACGGCACGTCGGCGACGGAGGCGGACCGCCTGTCCGGATCGGGCGTGCCGCTCACCAGGCTGCCGATCGACGCCACGAGCCGCAACACGGCGTCGCGGACGACATCCACCTCCTCGCTGTCATCGGCCGTGCCCCAAGCCTGCCCGGCCAGCACTTCCGGCTGGTGCTGCACGATAAACAGCGGCACCCGGCTGGGATGCGCGTGCAGGCTTCGCACGGTCTCAAGATCGCCAACCGCGTCACCGTTCCAGCCGAGCACCAGGAGATGCGGCGGCGGCGCCTCACCCAGACGCCGCAGGACCGCCGGGATATCCGCCACCTCCTCGACCGCGACGCGCGCCGACAGGCGACGCAGCAGTGCGGCATGACGATCCCGGACCTCGCCTGTGGTCAGCACCCTGAAGGTGCGTTCGCGCGACGCCACCACGGCCCCAGCATCGTCGCCGCCTGCGGGAGAGTCGGCAGCCGGCTCGATCATGGCGCCGCCGCCACGACGGCTCTTCCGGTGCTACGCGAGCCATCTTGCTTCAGACGGCAGTCTGAGGATATCATTTTGTTTTCGTACCGTTCGTGACAGGCGAGCATTTCCAAGCTCCCGATACACTCCGGCAAACGCCGTCTAAGGCATCGCAGCGTCGTCGCGGGCGCACGCCAAAAAATAGCCGGTGGTGCGTTCGCATCCTGGCTCGTTCGCAGATCACCATGACCACGCATGTGACTTTTTTGTGGCGTCCACGACCATGTGATGCTCATGCGGCATTTCGCCATAATTCGCAGTGGAAGATCGCGCACGGCATGACGATACGTCCCCATAACATCTTGCGAGGCGCAAATGGCAATGTGGAATTCAATCGGCAGGCTCGTCGTGCTGCCTGCGGCTCTTCTGGTGGCATCCTGTGGCGGACCCGGACCGACGCACCGGCAGCTCTCGACGCTCCCAGACGGAGGTTCCGTCGCAGCACCCACCTATTACGGTCTCTACGCCATGACCGGCGATGGACTGGTCCGCCTGAATGGCGACAGCTCATGGGAGCGGAAAACCTGGTCCGATCGCAACGATCTCGCCGGCAACACGCGCTTTCTCGTCTACAGCCGGTGGCTCAGCATGGACGCGACCGCCGAGGACAAGGCCATCGTCCTGCAACGCGTCGCCCATGTACGCTCGAGCAGAATGAACGATGGGAGGGTCGTCGTCCGTCCGCAACAATGGGCAGCCCCCAATCTGGCTCAGTATCGCATTCCCCTCCGCTTCGCACCGGTCCCGGGTCATACGGATATGTTGATCGCAGCCCCCACCGCGAGACTGCAGCCAGGCCTCTATTCGCTCAGCTTCCGCGCCCCGGAGAGCTGGTCGTCGCGCTTTGGCGTCGGTTGGACACACGTTGCCATCTCGCAATATAAGTCACGATATTGCGTGGACAAACTGCCGCAGGGGTTCGTTCCCTGCCAGGGTCCCGTGACGATCGCCGCCAACACAGGGAACCTGTCCATCCGTCACCTGACCTCGTCGCGGATGGACGGAAACGGACCGCCTCGGGTCGTGATCGTCGGCGACATCGTCAACACGTCGACATCCGAGGTGAGCGTGCCACCCTTCAACGTCTCGCTGCTGGGCGCGCGTCATCAGGTCTTGCAGTCGTTGCACGATGTCAATGTCAACATGCCCGCAATGATGCCCGGCCGGAGCTATCGCTTCCGCATCGTCGTGACCAACGCGGCGACGGGTGCGACTCAGGTTCGCGTCACGCCGGCCGCATAGACATCCCTCCGCCTCTTCCCCGTCATCACAGCATCGTGATGACGGGGGTCGGCGCGAGGAGCCGCTCAGCGGGGCTTCGCGGGAAGGACCTTGGACGATGCGGGCTGGCTCGCGCTCGCAGAGGCATCGGCGCGGCAGGAGCCGGCTTCGCCACGGACCGTCTTCGTAGCCCGGCGTACGATCGTCCGCCCGCCCACACGACGCACCACCTGCGACGTCGCATGCGCCACGCAAACGCCGGCGCCGCCCGCCGTCATGCTCGCCGTCGCCGTTGCCGCGGCCGAGGCGCCCGCCTGGCCGGCGGCGGCGACGCGTTGCCTCGCGGGCAGCCTGTCGGCTGCGGTCGTGCCGGCGCTCAGCAGTGCCAACAGGGCGGCGATCCTCATGGCTGTCGCTCCCACCGGCACGGCTTCACGCTCCTTGCCCAGCTGCGCGGTCAGCGCGCACACGTCGCCCGCTCATCGCCGTCCGCCCGCGGCATGACCCGCCGCACCACCATCCACGCCCGCGCGCCCGCCCGACGGCGCAGCCGCATGCCCCCGGCCGGGAGCCGCTGCCCCTGGGGAAACGCCCGAGGTGCCCGCCGCGACGGCTGTTTGCGCGGTCGCGGTGTTGCCTGGCGCCGACGCCTGCGCGGTCGAGCCGGCTGCGACGGAGACGCTGCCCACAGCCCCGGGAGTGCCGTGGGTGCGCGCCGACGAGGCGGAGGTGGCCGTTGTCGCAGTCCTGCCCGGCGTGTCGAGGGCCATCGAGCGCGCGCGTGTGATGGCATGGCCGACGAGAACACCGCCCGGCGCGCCTGCGGTCTTCGACATGACCTGCGCGTGGCTGATCGAGAGCGCCATGTGCGGGGTCGAGATCGAGCGCGTCATCGAGCGCGTCCTGGTCGTCGCGCCGATCGGCGAGGTCGCGCTTCCGCTGACCGAGGCCGACGTCGCTGCCGCGGTGATGGTCGCGCTCGCCGCTCGCGCGGAAGGAATGGAGGTCGAGCTCAGCAGCAGCGCGGCACAGAGTCCGCGCCAGCCTTTGAAAGCGAACGAAGAAACGCCGATTGCCGTTCTCATGACCACCTCGTTACCAATGACTATAACATATCGATACCAGATCGTTCCGAGTTACGAAGATGCGCTGGCAGACATCACCGGGGAGCAGCGCTTTGGTTTCGATTCCTGCCGGCGACACTGCCTCCCGGCCTTGGGCGTACCGCCGCGGCACCGGAACGTTGGGGCCAATCGTGACACCAATGTGGTGATGGCACGGCGTTGTCGTGGACGGTCCGCTTTGTCACGGCGGGACAAAAAAGTGACCGAAACGTCGCGCTTGGGCCGGCCACGTCACACCGCATGTCGGCGCCGGGGCGCGGAAGACCGGGCGTTGTGGCGAACGCCGCGCCACAAGGCGAGGCGGATCCGCCGCACGGTGGTCCGCAAGGGCGTTCCCGAGGCAAGAAGATCCGAATCTGTTTAGAATATATTGTGGCAGAATATTGTAACGATGTCTTTTGTTCTTGGATTTCCTGCCGGATGGGGTGATCCATATCGGCGCGCTGGCGAGCACCCAGCGCCGCCGACGTCTCGTGCAGCACGTCCGCGCGGACGACCTGACCATCCTGTCAAGAGGAAAGGGTTCATCCCATGACGAACACACGATCACGCCTCGTTCTACTTGCGAGCATCAGCAGCCTGTCGTTGCTGGCGGCATCGTTGCCGGTCTCAATCCGGCTCGAGCCGCTGTCGTTCACGGTCGCCACGGCCAGGGCTGAGAGCAACAATGCCTCCGCCGGCGCGAACACGAGCGGCAGCGCAGACGTGAATGGCGCCGGCACTGCCAGCAGTGGCGCGTCCGCATCCGACACGGCCTCCGCCGGCAGCGGCAGCGCCCAGGCCGGATCGAAGTCGGCGGCCAATGCGTCCTCCACCGGCGGTGGCGCCAGCATGGGCGACGCCACCGGCACGGCGGGAGGCGTGTCGGCGGCGGATAACAATGCCGCCGCGGCGGCGGCGGGCAGTGGCGCGGCCGCGGCCAGCGTCGGTGGCGGGAAGGCCAGCACCTCCGCCAATGCCGGTTCCCAGGCCGGAGCGGCGCAATCCGGCACCGCCTCGGCGCAGTCGGCATCGGACGCGCAGGCCAGTGGCAACGCCTCCGCCTCCGGCGCCGGCAGCGGCTCCGCTTCCAGCGCGCCATCCGGTGGCGGCGTCAGCTCGGCCAATGCCGGCAGCAATGTCTCGGCCTCCGGGCCAGGCACGGCGCAGGCCCAGGCCAGCGATACGTCCAACACCGCCAACGGCGCCTCCGGCCCGTCGGCGCAGACGGCGGCCAGCGGCTCGGGCCAGACCACCGGCGGCGGCACCGCTTCCTTCGGCGGCTCTGGCAACGCAGCCGTGTCAGGCTCGTCCGGGTTGTCCGCCAACGCCTCAGCCGGCGTAAATGGCTCGATTTCGGGCCCCGGCGGCGGCAGCGTCTCGGGTCACGCCAGTGACGTCTCGAGTGCCACGGCCGGCAACCCCGCGGGGAGCGTCGGCAGCAACTCGCAAAGCACCGGCGGCATCACCGGGTCCGCGACGGGCGGGAGCGTCGCGGCGGGTTCCTTCGGCTCGTCCGGGAGCGCGAGCGCGGCGATCGGCGCTTCGCCGACATCGAGCGCCAGTTCCGCGACGAACGGGGCTCTCACCGGCGATGGCAACGGCTCGGTGAACGCCAACGCCGACGCGGCATCGACGGCGGCGGGCGGCGCCGCACCTGACAGCATGGCCAAGGCCAGCGGCGGCATCAGCGCCAGCGGCAATGCTGCGGGTGACTACAGCGGCCAGGCTCAGGCGGCGGCGAGTGGCCCGGCCAGCACCGCGGTCGGGTCCGGCCCCTTGGCCACCGGGGCGGGAGCGAGCGTCCTGGGCAGCGTGAATGGCACCGGCACGGCCTCCTCGCAGGCATCGGACCATTCGACGGCGGGCGTGGCCACGGCGTCGGGCACCACCAGCGTCAACACCGCCTCGACATCGACGGGCAAGCTCGCGGCGACGGGCAGCGGCCAGGCCGCGTATAACGGCACCGGGACCGCTTCCGGCGTGCTCTCCAGCCTAGGCAACCCTGTTGCCGAAGCCCACGTGACCAGCACCGCGACCGGAAAGCTGCCGGGCACGGGCCAGGATCCTGTCGATGCCGCCGGATCCGGGACCGCTGGCGCGACGGCCAACATCGCCAGCGGCACCGCGCTGGCGAGCGACAACGTCCAGCAGAGCGCACAAGCCACGCCAACGACACAACCCGCCGGCCTGGCCGCGACGTCGATGGGCTCGAGCAACGCGACGGCCTCGGTCACGCCGACGCCGTAACGCCTCCCCCGAGGCTGAAGCCTCGGGGGCAGCGGACCCTGGCATTGCCCTTGCTGGCTCCTCCCCCGGGCCAGGGTCCGCCTGATGCGTCGCCGAGCTCTCGGCGCGGCGACGCAAGCCTGACCGGAGCCGGTGCAACCCGCA
This sequence comes from Rhodospirillales bacterium, assembly GCA_028869995.1. GTDB lineage: Bacteria > Pseudomonadota > Alphaproteobacteria > Acetobacterales > Acetobacteraceae > JAJXXT01. The sequence continues at coordinate 42,801 of JAGWQN010000004.1, read as the reverse complement.
CCGGCTCCGGTTTTTTTGATCCGATGCGCCGGAGAACGGCGCGCCCGCCGGGACGAGCCCAGACCTTGCGCCGTGCCGCCAGGCACGCAGACCCGCGTCCGCGGCCCCGGCCCCGGCCCCGGCCCACGACCGCGCCAAACCGGACGAGGCGGCGGCGTCACCCTCGACGGCCGGGGCAGGACCGCCTTCCCGATTGTTTCTCCGGCAACGGTCCCGGGCCGATCGCGGACCGATCCGCCCCGATGTCCCCATTCATCGATGCGAGTTCGCAACTTCCATGACGGAGCCGCTCGACGGTCTGCAGAGGTGAGCTCTCACGCCCCGGGCTTCAGCTCGGCCCCCAACTCGGGCGCAGCCCAGCCGAGCACGCCGCCCACAAAGGTCGCCAGCAGATGCGGCTCGCCCTGCTCGAGCGCTACGACGGCAAGATCCGCACGCAGACCAGGCACAAGACGGCCGCGGTCCTCGAGCCGAGAGGCCCGCGCCGGGTTGGCGGCCACCAGCGCCCAGGCCTCGGCGAGCGGCATGCCGCGAGCGGCAAGCCGGAACGGCGCTTCGAGCAGGCACGGATAGTAGTAGTCGCTGGCCAGCACGGTGCAGAGACCGCGCTGCGCCATCGCCGCGGCGGAGGCCCAGCCGAGATGCGAACGCCCGCGGACCACGTTGGGGGCGCCCATCACCACGGCCTCGTCCGCCGCGCGCGCATCGACGGCCACCGCCTCCGCCATCGGGAACTCGCAGATGGCAGCGCCGGCCGCACGGAAGCGGGCGCGTTCCTCGACGGTTGCATCGTCGTGGCTGGCGATCGGCAGGCCCGCCTCCCGCGCGGCGGCGGCCAGCGCCTGCCAGGCCCCGACGACCTCCGGGCCGCGCGCCGCGGCGGCCAGCGCGATCGCGCGGAAGGCATCGGCATCGATCCCGGCGCGCTCGGCGTATTTGGCACTGACGGCCGGGTTGTCGAGCTTGCGCACGATCGACGGCGTGTGGTCGTTGTAGGCCAGCAGGTGCACCTGCCCGGCACGGATCGCGTCCAGCGCATCGGCGAGGGCCGCGACGTTGTGGGCTTCCCAGCGCAGATGCACGCGCATGTCGCAGGTGAAACGATTCCCGGCCAGCGCGGCCAGCAGCGTGCGCCACATCTCGAGCCCGCGCAGCCCCGGCTCCCAGGACAGCGTGACGCCATGGAAAGCGGTCGCGATGCCGTTGGCCAGCAATTGCCGTTCGGTCTCGGCGAGAGCCAGACCGACGGGAAATTCGACCCCGGGCCGCGGCTGCAACTGACGCTCGAACGCATCGCCATGAATGTCCACGATCGCCGGCAGCACCAGCGCGCCACGCAGGTCCCACCCAGGCGCATCGGTGAATCCGGCGATGCGGCCCTGCTCCACCACGAGGTTGCGCTCGACGAGGCCCGAGGGCGTCAGCACACGCGCGTTGGCGAGGATCATGCGGCTCAGCTTCCCGGCTCGAAGACGATCTGCACCCGTGGCGTGGGATAGCATGCCAGGCCGAACTCGACGACCTGGCCGCGCCGATCGACATTGATGCTCTCGGTGACCAGCAGCGGGCGGCTGCGTGGCGTTGCGAGCAGCGCCGCCTCCTCCGGTCGCGGCAGGCGCGCCGTGACCCGGGTGACGCGCCGGACATAGTCGGCGACGCCGACCGCGGCGAGCGCGGCGCTGATCGTGGCGTGCGCCGCAAGGGCCGCGGCGATGTCCGGAAGCCGGGCCAGCGCGAAATGATGCCAGGCGAGGCACACCGGGCGTCCATCCGCGAGGCCAAGCCGCTCCAGCCGCGCGATCGCCTCGCCCGGTGGAATGCCCAGCGCCTCGGCGATGGCGCGCGGAGCCGGCATGGTGACGAGCGACAGCACGCGCCCGGCGGGTTCGCGGTGGTGGCGGCGTATCCACTCCGAGAAACGGGTGCGGGCGGAAATGGCGTAGTCGAGGACGTCCTCGGCCACGAAGCTGCCGCGCCCCTGCTCGACCCGGACCTGGCCGCCGCGCGCCAGTTCCTCCAAGGCGCGGCGGACCGTATGGCGGTTGACGGCGTAGCGCTGCGCGAGCTGCCCCTCCGTCGGCAGGCGCGCGCCCGGGGGGAGCCTGCCGTCCGCGATCGCGCTTTCGATGTCGCCGGCAATCTGCCGCCACAGCGCCACCCCGCTGCCCCTGACCGGAGCCGCGGCGCGGGTGGCATCGCCGGGAACGAGCGTCCCCGGCTCAAGCGGCTGCGGATCTGCCGATGTCGCGCGAGATCGTCGCCGTGCGTGCGCCGCCACGAAGACATCATCCTGCGTGGGCTGCGGGCGTGCCATACGGCTTGCGGTTTAGGATTTAAAGATCTAGTTGTCTAGACATCTCCATGGTCGCCGATCCCGCATCCCCGCCCGCCGATCCCGCCCACCACGCGCGCGCCGCATGGATCGGCCTCCTGGCCCGCGCCGCGCCGGCCGAACTCGCGGCGTGCCTCGACACCGCTCCGCCCCTGCCGGACTTCGCGCTCCTGCGCGGGCCGCAGACCGGGCTGGTCATGCTGCGCGGCCGGGCCGGCGGTGGCGGCGCGCCGTTCAACCTTGGCGAGATGACGGTGACCCGGGCGAGCGTGCGCGACGCGGCGGGGCGGATCGGCCACGCGACGGTGAGGGGCCGCGACGCCGCGCACGCGCTCGCGGCCGCCCGGCTCGACGCGGCCTTGCAGGACCCCGGCCGGCACGCGGCCCTCAGGACGGCGGTGCTCGACCCGCTCGCTGCATCCGAAGCGCAGCGCCGCAGCACCCTCGCCCGCCGTGCCGCAGCCACGCGCGTCGATTTCTTCACCCTCGCGACGCAGCGGTGATGACGGTGCCGGACGATGGGCTGGCCTATCCCGGCTTCGCCGACCCGGTGCACGATGCGCAGGCGAGCTTCCGGGCCGTGCTGCGCGCGCTGGCCAGGCCGGGCGCGCTCTGCACGGTGGCGACGCCACCGGCGCCGCCGCCGCCTCTCGCCCCCGCGTCCGCCGCGGTGTTGCTGACGCTCGTTGACGCCGACGCGCCGGTCCATCTTCCGCCCCCCTTCGCGGGCTTGGGACCGTGGGTCGCCTTCCACACCGGCAGCACCGGTGCCGACATCGGCGACGCTGCCTTCGTGCTCGCCGACGAATGGCCGGATCTGGCCCTCCTGGCCGCCGGCACCGACGAGGTTCCCGAGGCATCGACGACGCTGATCCTGCAGGTGCCGGCCCTCGAGGGCGGTCCACGGCTCATCCTGCGCGGCCCCGGGATCGAGGCCACGCAGACATTCGCACCGCTCGGGTTGCCTGCCGATTTCGCGGCACGCTGGGCCGCCAACCGGCGTCTTTATCCGCGTGGCATCGACGTCCTGCTGTGTGCGGGCAGCGCCGTCGCCGGCCTGCCGCGCTCGGTCACCGTTTTGGAGGCGGCATAATGGCCTATGTCGCCGTCAAGGGCGGCGAGCGCGCGATCGATGCCGCGCATGCGTGGCTGGCCGCCGCCCGCCGCGGCGATGGCACGGTCCCGTCGATGCAGACAGCGCAGATCCGCGAGCAGCTCGGCCGCGCGGTCGACCGGGTGATGGCCGAGGGCTCGCTCTACGATCCTGACCTGGCGGCCCTGGCCATCAAGCAGGCGCAGGGTGACCTGATCGAAGCCGGATTTCTGCTGCGCGCCTTCCGCACCACGCTGCCGCGTTTCGCCGCGGCGCTGCCCGTCGACACCGCGGCGATGCGCCTGGCGCGCCGGATCTCCGCCATCTTCAAGGATCTTCCGGGGGGTCAGGTCCTGGGCCCCACCTATGACTACACGCACCGGCTGCTGGATTTCTCGCTGCTCGAGGACCGTCCCGCCGCGGACGCGCCCGAGGCCGGGGCGCACCCCGGTCCGGCGCCGCGGATCCCCGACATCCTCGGCCAGGAAGGGCTGCTGGAAGCCGACATCCGCAGCGACGCCGAGCCCTTCGACATCACCCGCGCGCCCCTCGCCTTTCCCGCCGGTCGCGATGCGCGCCTGCAGGGACTGGCGCGCGGCGACGAGGGGTTCCTGCTCGGCCTCGGCTATTCCACGCAGCGCGGCTACGGCAACAACCACCCGTTCGTCGGCGAGCTGCGCGTGGGCGAGGTCGACGTCGAGATCGTGCCCGCCGAACTGGGCTTTGCCGTCTGCATCGGCACCGTGACCCTGACCGAATGCCAGATGGTCAACCAGTTCGCCGGCTCGAAGACGGAGCCGGCGCAGTTCACCCGCGGCTATGGCCTCGCCTTCGGCCACGCGGAGCGGCGGGCGATGGCGATGGCGCTGGTCGATCGGGCGCTGCGGGCGGAGGAGCTTGGCGAGGCGCTCACCGCGCCGGCCCAGGACCCGCAATTCGTGCTTGCCACCTGCGACAACATCGAGGCCACCGGCTTCGTCGAGCATCTGAAGCTGCCCCATTACGTCGATTTTCAGTCCGAGCTCGAAACAGTTCGGCGGCTGCGCGCGACGGCAGGGTCCGCGCCCGGAGCCGGCCCGCCACCCGGAGCCGTTCCGCCGGACGAGCCGCCATGAAGGGCTACAATTTCGCCTACCTCGACGAGCAGACCAAGCGCATGCTGCGCCGGGCCCTGCTCAAGGCCGTGGCGATCCCGGGCCACCAGATACCCTTCGCCGCGCGCGAGATGCCGCTGCCCTATGGATGGGGCACGGGCGGCATCCAGGTGACGGCCGCCGTGCTCGGGCGCTGCGACACCCTCAAGGTGATCGACCAGGGGGCGGACGATACGACCAACGCGGTCTCCATCCGCCGCTTCTTCGCCCGCACCGCCGGGGTCGCGACGACGACGCGCACCGCGCACGCGACCATCATCCAGACGCGCCATCGCATCCCCGAGACAGCCCTGACCGAAGCGCAGATCATCGTCTACCAGGTGCCGCAGCCCGAGCCGCTCTACCGGCTCGAGCCGTCACGAACCGAGACGCGCCGCATGCACGCGCTCTCGGAATACGGGGCCATGCATGTGCGCCTGTACGAACAGGTGGCGCGCTACGGCCAGATCGCCATCAGCTACGACTATCCGGTGATGGTGAACGGCCGCCACCTGATGGCCCCCTCGCCGATCCCCGCCTTCGACAACCCGAAGATGCACCGCATGCCGGCCCTGCAGCTCTTCGGCGCCGGGCGGGAGAAGCGGATCTATGCAGTTCCGCCTTATACGGACGTGGCGAGCCTCGACTTCGAGGATTATCCGTTCCGCGCCGGACGTGCACCGCACGCGTGCGCGCTGTGCGGCGCACAGGCGAGCTATCTCGACGAGGTGGTGACGGACGACCGCGGCGGACGCATGTTCGTGTGCTCGGACACCGATTATTGCGCCTCGCGGCGGGAGCAGGCGCCATGAGCGAGCCGCTTCTGTCGGCATGCGGGCTGGCGGTTCGTTTCGGTTCGATCACGGCCCTCGATAGCGTCGGTGCCGCTCTCTGGCCCGGCGAGGTGCTGGCGGTCGTCGGCGAATCGGGGTCGGGCAAGACCACGCTGCTGAAAGTGCTCTCCGGCCGGGTGCGGCCCGAGGCGGGGCATGTCTGGTATCGCGCGCCGGACGGCGAGCGGACGGATGTGCATGCGATGCCGCTGCCGATGTTGCGCCGCCTGCATCGCTCCGACTGGGGGTTCGTCGAGCAGGATCCGCGCCAGGCGCTGCGCATGGATGTCTCGGCCGGCGGCAATGTTGGCGAGCGCCTGATGGCGGCGGGCGCGCGCCACTACGGACACATCCGCGACGAGGCGGCGCGCTGGCTCGCCGAGGTCGAGATCGACGTCGCACGCATCGACGACAAGCCTGCCACGTTCTCGGGCGGCATGTTGCAGCGGCTGCAGATCGCGCGGACGCTGGTGACGCAGCCGCGGCTGGTCTTCATGGACGAGCCCACCGGCGGCCTCGACGTCTCCGTCCAGGCACGCCTGCTCGACCTGATCCGCACGCTGGTGCGCCGGCTCGGCATCGCCGTGGTGCTAGTCACGCACGATCTGGCGGTGGCGCGGCTGCTCGCGGCGCGGATCATGGTCATGCAGCGTGGGCAGGTGGTGGAGGACGGCCTCACCGACCAGGTGCTGGACGACCCGCGCCATCCCTATACCCAGCTCCTGGTCAGCTCGGTGCTGGCCGCATGAACGCGCTATCGGTTCGCGGGCTGGCCAAGGGCTTCACGCTGCACCTGCAGGGGGGAACGCGCCTGGCGGTGCTCGCCGGCGTGTCGCTCGACGTCGCGGCGGGCGAGTGCGTCGCGCTGTCCGGCCCGTCGGGCGCAGGCAAGACCACGCTGCTGCGCGCCCTCTACGGCACCTACCGCGCCGACGCCGGCGCCATCCTCGTTCGCCATGGGGGTGGGATGGTCGACCTCGCGGTTGCGGACGCCCGCACCACCCTCGAGGTACGGGCGCATACGCTTGGCTATGTCACCCAGTTTCTGCGTGTCGTTCCGCGGGTGCCGGCGCTGGCGATCGTCACCGAAGCGGCGGGAGCGGGAAACGACGCCGAGGCGCGGGCGCGCGACCTGCTGCTGCGGCTGGCCATTCCGCCCCGGCTGCATGGGCTGGCGCCGGCGACCTTTTCCGGCGGCGAGCAGCAGCGCTTGAACCTCGCGCGCGGGTTCGCCGGCGCCCACCCGATCCTGCTGCTGGACGAGCCCACCGCCGCCCTCGATGCCGCCAACCGGGCGACGGTCGTGGCGATGATCCGCGAGGCCAAGGCGGCGGGACGGGCGATCGTCGGCATCTTCCATGACGATTCGGTACGTGACGCGGTGGCCGATCGCGTGCATGAGATGCTCCCGCTCCGCGAGGCCGCATGAACGAAACGATCCTGACCAACGCCACCATCGTTACCCCCGACGAGGCTTTTGCGGGCACGCTGGTGTTGCGCGGCGAGCGCATCGCCGACGTCGCGCCCGGCCGCAGCGCCGCACCGGGGGCGATCGACCTCGAGGGAGATCTGCTCATTCCCGGCGTCGTCGACGTTCATACCGACAACCTCGAGCGCCAGGTCCAGCCGCGCCAACAAGCGCGCTGGCCATCGCGCTCGGCCATGCTCGCGCACGACGCGCAGTGCGCGGTGGCCGGCATCACCACGGTGCTGGACGCCCTGTGCGTCGGCATCGTCGGCTTCGAGTACGAGCGCACCCAGACGTTTCGCGACGCCGTTGCCGACATCGAGGAGCTGGCGGCGAGCGGCCTGTTCAGGAGCGAGCATTTCCTGCACCTGCGCTGCGAACTGCCGGCCGAGGACATGCGCGATCTGTTCGAGCCGGTCTGCCGCCATCCCGCGCTGCGCATGGTCAGCCTGATGGACCACACCCCGGGCAGCGGGCAGTACGCGGACCTGGACCGCTACCGGGCGATGCGCCGCAGCGAGGGCATCGCCAGCGAGGAGGTCGAGCGCGCACTCGCCGAACGCCTCGGGCAGCGCGCGCGCATGCGCGAGCCCAACCGCGACTTCGTCCTCGCCGCGGTGGCGCAGACCGGTGTCACGCTGGCGAGCCACGACGACCGCACCGAGGAGGAGGTCGCCGAACACGCCGCGCTCGGCATCCGCGTCAGCGAGTTTCCCGTGACCCTGGCTGCGGCGGAAGCAGCGCAGGCACATGGCATGCAGGTCATCGCCGGCGCGCCCAATGTGGTTCGCGGCGGCAGCCATTCCGGCAACGTCGCCGCGGCCGAGCTGATCGCGGCAGCGACCGTCGATGCGCTGGCCTCGGACTATGTGCCGGCAAGCCTGGTGGAGGCAGCCTTCATCGCCGCCGCGCAGACCGGACTGGCGCGCGCGGTCGCGATGATCACGGCGATGCCCGCCGCGATGGCGGGGTTCGACGACCGCGGTGCGCTCAGGCCCGGGTTGCGCGGCGACCTCGTCCGCGTGCACGAACATCGTGGGCTGCCGGTCCTGCGCGGAACCTGGCGCGCCGGGACACGGATCGCGTGACGGCCAGCGCCGCTGCAATCCACCGGGTGGCGGTCTACTACGCGCCGGCTGCCGACGATCCGCTCGCGCTCGCGGCCGCCTCCTGGTTCGCGCCGGGCCCGCGCCAGGCCATCACCACGCCTGCGCGCCACTATGGCTTTCACGCGACACTGAAGGCTCCATTCCGGCTGCGCGATGGATGCGGCTGGAGCGACGTGCTCGCGGCGGCCGGGAACCTGGCGTGCGGCGTGCGCCCCTTCTCGCTTCCGCCCCTTGCCGTCGCCGTCCCGCACGGTTTTCTGGCGCTGCGCGAAACCAACCCCTCGCCGCCCCTGCAGGCGCTGGCCGACGCGGCGGTGGCGGAACTCGACCATCTGCGCGCGCCACCCGCCGCGGCCGAGATCGCGCGTCGCCAACCCGAGCGCCTGGGCACCGCCGAGCGGCGGATGCTGGACCGTTGGGGCTATCCTTATTGTTTCGCGACGTGGTTCTTTCACATGACGCTTTCGCAACGGCTGGATGCGGCGGAGCAGGCGCATTGGCGCCCGCGGGCCGAGGCGCATTTCGCCCCTGCCCTCGCACTCCCGCGCCAGGTGGACGCGATCGCGCTGTTCGTGCAGCCCGCACCGGATGTTGCCTTCACCGAGGCCGCACGCCTGCCCTTCCGCGGCTGACCGTCTCGGCTTCAGCCAGCCAGCGCCATTTCCGGCACCTGCGCACCGACGATCAGGCGCGCCTCGGTCGCCGCCACGATCGCCTCGACGCTGACGCCAGGGGCGCGCTCGCGCAGTTCCAACCCGTGCGCCGTGGGCTGGATCACGGCCATGTCGGTGACGACCAGATCGACGCGGCGCAACGAGGTCAGCGGCAATGTGCAGCGGCGCACGATCTTGGCCTCGCCTCTGGCCGCATGCGTCATCGCGACGATGACCCGCCGGGCGCCGGTGGCGAGATCCATCGCCCCACCCATGCCCGGAATCATCCGCCCCGGAACCATCCAGTTCGCGAGCTGGCCCCGCTCGTCCACCTGCAGCCCGCCCAGCACGGTGACATCGAGATGCCCGCCGCGGATCAGGCCGAAGGAGAAGCAGCTGTCGAAGCTCGCCGCTCCGGGCACCGCGCCGATGAAGCGCCCGCCTGCATCGGAGAGATATTCGTCCTCCGCCCCCTCCTCCGGCAGCGGTTCGACCCCAATCAGACCATTCTCGGTCTGGAACGAGATATCGAGCCCGGGCGGCAGGTACTGGCTGACCAGCGTCGGCAGGCCAATGCCGAGATTGACCAGAGCGCCATCCGGCAGCTCGCGGGCGATGCGCCGGGCAATCAGTTCCTTAGCTTCCATGGCCGGCATCCCTGCGAACGAGGTGATCGACGAGCGCGCCCGGGGTGATCACGGCGTCGGGGGGAATGACGCCAACCGGAACGATCTCGGCGGCCTCGGCGATCACCGTCCGGCCGGCCATCGCCATGACCGGGTTGAAGTTGCGCGCCGTCATCGCGTAGTCAAGATTGCAACGGTAATCGGCCCGATGGGCGGCGACCAGCGCGAAATCGGCCGATAGGGGCAGATCGAGCAGCCAGGCCGTGCCGTCGATCTCCAGCGTGCGCTTGCCCTGCGCGACGGTGGTGCCAAGGCCGGTCGGCGTCAGCACCCCGCCAAGGCCGCTGCCGGCCGCGCGGATCCGTTCCGCCAGCGTGCCCTGCGGACACAGCTCGAGCGCGATGGCCCCGGCGAGGACCTGTTGCTGGGTGAGCGGGTTGGTGCCGATATGCGAGGTGACCAGGCGGGCGACGGCGCCGGCGTCGATCAGGCGGCCGATGCCCAGGCCCGGGCGTGCCGTGTCGTTGGCGATGATGGTGAGGTTGCGCCGTCCCTGGCGCACGAGCTCGCCGACCAGCCGGTGCGGCGTGCCGATCCCCATGAAGCCGCCGATCAGCAGTGAAGCGCCGTCGGGGATCAACGCCGCCGCCGCTTCGAGCGCGATCATCTTGTGCATAGCCCCGCCGCCTCCCGGCCCATGGCGCAGGATCGGCGATGGAACGCAGCCCCCCGGACTGCATTGACCTGGGTCAACCTGGGGCGGCTTTCGCAAGCGCCGGCTTTTGCCTAGCCTGCGCCAAACGCCGGAGAATGGATCCGCATGTTCACCACCCGCCCCGAAATCGCCGCCACCTTTGGCGCCGTCGCCACCACGCACTGGATCGCCAGCCAGACCGGCATGGCCGTTCTGGAGAAAGGCGGCAACGCGGCGGATGCGGCCGTGGCCGCGGCCTTCGTGCTGCACGTCGCCGAACCTCATCTCAACGGCCCCGGCGGCGATGCCCCGATCATCCTGCACGACGCCCGGGCTGGCAGGCAGCACGTGATCTGCGGCCAGGGCGTGGCACCGGACCGGGCGACGCCCGAGGCCTTCGCCGCACTCGGGCTCGACCTGGTGCCGGGAACCGGGCTGCTGCCGGCGGTGGTGCCTGGCGCCTTCGATGCCTGGATGCTGCTGCTTCGCGACTGGGGCACGATGGAGGTGGCGGATGTGCTGTCCTACGCGATTTCCTATGCACGGCGAGGCATCCACATCGTGGCGCGCATTCCTGCCGCGATCGAATCCGTCCGACCGCTGTTCGAGACGTACTGGCCGAGTTCCGCCGCAGTGTTCCTCCCACATGGCGAGGTCCCGGCCACGGGCAGCCTGTTCGCGCGCCCGGCACTCGCGGATTGCTGGGAACGGTTGTTGAAGGAATGTAACGGAACCACGCGCGAGGCACGCATCGAGGCGGCTCGGCGCTGTTTCTACCAGGGCTTCGTCGCCGAAGCCTCGGGGCGCTTTTATGCGGAAAACGAGCTGCTCGACTGCTCGGGGCGGCGCCATCGCGGGCTTCTGACCGCGGACGACATGGCGCGCTGGCAGGCGAGCGTCGAGGATCCGCTGGCGCTCGACTACGCCGGCCACACCTTGCTGAAATGCGGCGCGTGGAGCCAGGGACCGGTGTTCCTCCAGCTCCTAGCCCTGCTGCGCGGGATCGACATCGCGTCGATGGACCCGCTCGGCGCCGATTTCATCCATACCGTGGTCGAGGCGATGAAGCTGGCCTTCGCCGACCGCGAGGCCTTCTACGGCGATCCCGATTTCGTCGAGGTGCCGCTCGCCACGCTGCTCTCCGAAACCTACAATTCCGAACGGCGCAAGCTCATCGGCGAGGCCGCGAGCCACGTGTTGCGACCGGGCAGCATCGCTGGCTTCAGCAACGATCTATCGCATCTGTCGCGTATCAAGGCGCCCGAAGGCGTGGTGGCCGGCACCGGCGAGCCGACGGTCGCGCGCCTGGGCACGGTGGGCGGCGACACCTGCCACATCGACGTCATCGACCGCGACGGCAACATGGTGAGCGCCACGCCCTCGGGCGGCTGGCTGCACTCCTCGCCGGTTGTGCCCGAACTCGGCTTCCCCCTGTCCACGCGCGGGCAGATCTTCTGGGCGATGGGCGGCCTGCCGAACTCGATCGCCCCGCGCAAGCGCCCGCGCACCACGCTGTCGCCGAGCATGGCCCTGCGCGACGGTCGCGCCTGGATGAGCTTCGGCACGCCTGGCGGCGACCAGCAGGATCAGTGGCAGCCGATCTTCTTCCTGCGCATGCTGCACCACCGGATGAACATCCAGGAGTCGATCGATGCGCCTTCGTTCCATACCGAGCACTGGAACAACAGCTTCTGGCCGCGGCTGGCCAAGCCTGGCCGCGTGGTGATCGAGGGCCGCTATCCGCCGGAGGTGCTCGCCGCGCTGCTGGCGCGCGGGCACGCCGCGGAGATGGGCGCCGAGTGGAGCGAGGGCCGGCTTTCCGCCGCCCGGCTGGAGGCGGACGGACAGATCCTCGCCGGTGCCAATCCACGCGGCATGCAGGGCTACGCGGTGGGACGCTAGCGGGTCCCGGCGGTGACAGAAGGGCTTGGGGCGGCGCTGGCGGCCGCCCCGGTTCCAGGCATCTGCGGGTTGGTCGCGCGGCGCGACGGCGTGCTGTGGCAGGGCGCGGCGGGCACGGCGAGCGTGCAGAGTCGCGCCTTTCTCGCCTCGATGTCGAAGGCCGTGACCTCGGTTGCCGCGCTCGTGCTGGTGCAGCAGGGCCGGCTCGCGCTCGACGAGCCGGTCGGGCGCTGGGTCGATGAACTTGCCGCGCCACAGGTGCTCGAAGGCTTCGACACGGCGGGCGAGCCCCGGCTGCGCGCGGCGCGCGTGCCGATCACGTTGCGGCATCTGCTCACGCACACGGCGGGCTTTGGCTATCCGTTCTTCAACGAGAAGCTGCTGCACTTCTCCCGCCTGCGCCCGCCACGCCGCCCGGTGGCGCTGTTCGATGCCGGAACGCAATGGGAATACGGCATCAACACGGATTGGGTCGCCAAGGCGGTGGCGTCGGCGGCGGGCCTGGCCTTCGAGGATGTCGTGCGCCAGACGGTTCTCGAGCCGCTGGGCATGAGCAGCACCGGCTATGCGTTCCCAGACGACCGGCTCGCCGTCCACGCACGCCAGGACGATGGCAGCCTCGCCGCGGTGGACCACCAACCGCCCCGGAACCGGGAGTTCTTCCAGGGGGGGGCCGGCTTGTGCGGCAGCGCGCCCGATTATGCCCGCTTCCTGCGCATGCTGCTGGGCGGCGGCGAACTCGAAAAGACGCGCGTGCTGCAACCTGAGATGGTCGAGCTTCTGTTCACCGACCAGCTGCCCACAATCCGCCCCGGCCTCGTCGCCGGACCGATGCGTCCCGTCCAGCCCGAGATCACGCTGGCCACCGAGATCTTCCCCGGCATGCCGGCCGGCTGGAGTCTCGCCGGCGCGATCAATCCGGCCCCGCTGCCGACCGGGCGCGCCGCTGGCAGCCTCAGCTGGGCCGGGATCGCCAACACCTATTTCTGGGCCGACCGGTCGCGCGACCTCGCCGGCGTGCTGCTGATGCAGTTCTACCCGTTCGGCGACCCGGTGGCGCTGGCAACGCTCACTGCGTTCGAGACGGCGGCCTACGCCGCACTCGGCTGAGCGCCCGGATTCAGCGGCAGGCGACCTGGGTCGGATCGTCGGCCGGGCGCTTGCAGACGCGCACACGCTGCGGCAGCCGGATGCCCAGCGGCGGACGGTCATAGCCATATTCGCAGCTGATGAAATAAGCGTCGCCGGGCCAATTGTGCGGCGGCAACGACCATTTTCCGTTGCGCAAAGGCATCACCGAGCCTCGCATCGGGGGGCCGTTATAGACGTCCGAGCGCACGAGCAGGCGCCCGCCATGCACGGTCGGGCAGGTCAACGGCGCAATGCTGCCGGGAAGCGGCGGCAGGCCCGTGCCGGTATAGATGCGCGCACCGGGATTGACCGACGGCGGTGACGTGATCGCGCTGCCGGATTCGAGACCAGGCAGCCCGCCACCCAGAGCACCGGTACCCAGACCACCGCCACCCAGAGCACTGGCACCAGGCACACCGAGCCCGGGGAGGCCGACGCCAGGCACGCCGTTCACGGGGACGCCCGTGCCTGAAAGGCCAGTGCCCGGCTCCACGCTCCCCGGCACCCGTGCGCCGGGTAGGGTGCTGCCCAGCGACTGAGGTGTGGGCGACTGAGGTGTGGGCGACGGGTTTCCCTGCGCAAGCGCGGGTCCCGCCCAAAGCATCATGACGGCCAGCACCAGGGCCGCCGGCAACAGGACAAGGCCGAGCCGCGCAAGCCCGAATGGGCCAGGCCGGGTCGCGGCCCCTCTCAATGCAGCACGCGATCCTCGGCGCCGGCGGCGGGCAGCAGGATCTCGGCCTCATGCGCCAGGGCGGCGCGCTGCTCCGGCTTGGTCGAGCCGCGGGCGACGGCCCGCAGCAGGCTGGCGACGAAGCTGCGGCCCCACAGCGCCGGCGAGCGATTCTCGATCGTCGCCCACAGCGCCCGCCAGCGCGCCTGGCGTTCGCTGCGCGCCATGGTCAGCGCGGTTTCCATCGCGTCCGCCATCGCATCCGGGTCATGCGGGTTGACCAGCAAAGCGGCCTCGAGCTGGCGCGCCGCGCCTGCGAAGCGCGACAGCACCAGCACGCCGGGGTCGGCCGGATCCTGCGCCGCGACATATTCCTTGGCCACCAGGTTCATCCCGTCACGCAGCGGCGTCACCAGGCCGACGCGCGCCAGACGCATGTAGCCCGCGATCTGCGTGCGGTCCACCGCGCGGCTGACGAGGCGCAACGGCTGCCACGCGGCCGTTCCGAGATCGGCGTTGATGCTGCCCGCCTCGGCCTCCATGGCCGCACGCAGGCTGCGATAGCTGCCGACGTCCTTGCGCGAGGTGGCGGCGATCTGCAGCATCGTCACGCGCTCGAGCATGGCGGGATGGCGCTCGAAGAGCCGGCGGAAGCCGCTCAGTCGCTGCATCAGCCCCTTGGTCGGGTCGAGCCGGTCGATGCCGAGGATGAGGTCCTGGCCCGCCAGGCTCTCGCGCAGCCGCTGGCCCGCCGCCTCGTTGGCCATCGCGGCCGCGGTGCGGGCGAAGTTCTGGGCCGCGATCTCGACCGGGAAGACCCCGAGGCGGATGCGTCGTCCGCCAAAGGAGAGGCTGCCCGAGGCGAGGCGGATGGCGCCGGCGAGCTGGGTCGCGGCGGCGACGAAGTTGGCCAGGTCGTTATCGGTCTGGAAGCCGATCAGGTCGGCGGCGAGCATGTCGCGCACCAGGTCCGCGACTTCCGGCGCCTGCGCCAGTACATCGGGCGCGGCAAACGGCACATGCAGGAAGAAGCCGATCGGGTTGGTCACCGCCCTGGCGCGCAGGGCCGCGGCCAGCGCCAGCAGGTGATAGTCGTGCACCCAGATGATGTCGTCGGGCCGGATCAGCGGCAGCAGCGAGGCAGCAAAGCGCTCGTTGACCGCACGGTAGCTCGCGGCGTCGCGCCGATCGAAGCGCATCAGTTCCGGCAGCGTGTGGAACAATGGCCAGAGCACGCCGTTGGAGAAGTTGTTGTAGTAGCGATCGTGTTCCTCACGGGTGAGGTCGATCGTGGCGTAGTCGACGCCCGCCTGCGTCTCGACCGCCGCGAGTGCGGCGCGGCCGGCTTCGCCGACGACGCCGGACCAGCCGAACCAGAGCCCGCCACGTTTCTCCATCATCCCGTCGAGCGCCACGGCGAGCCCGCCGGCCTGCTGGCCGGCCGAGGGCACGGGCACGCGGTTCGAAACCACGACCAGGCGCGTCATCCATCCTCCGCGGGACTGTCCTAAGCGGCGGACATTCGCGCCGACTCGTGGCAAGAAAGCGGCAAAACCGGCGCCTTGTGGGCATTGCTTGCATGACCGTCACGAATGGCACGGTGCTGGCACGGGGCCGGCGCCCCCCCTGGTAAACGTCCGGCTTTGTGGGATGATACCTTCATGGACAACGAACTCCTGGCGAGGCTGACTGCCTGGCGCCGGCATCTGCACGCCCATCCCGGTGTCACCCTGCACGAGGAAGCGACCGCCGCCTTCGTTGCCGAGCGCCTCACCGAGATGGGGATCACGCACCAGCGCGGCATCGGCGGCCACGGCATCGTCGCCACCATCGCGCGCGGCAGTTCCAACCGGGCCGTCGGCCTGCGGGCCGATATGGACGCGCTGCCGATCACCGAGCGGACCGGTCTGCCGCACGCATCCACCAATCCCGGCGTGATGCATGCCTGCGGTCACGACGGACATACGACCAGCCTGCTTGGCGCCGCGGCGCTGCTGCTCGCCGACCCCTCCTGGTCAGGCACCGTCCATCTGGTGTTCCAGCCGGCCGAAGAAGGCGGCGGCGGTGCGCGGTCGATGATCGCGGACGGGCTTTTCCAGCGTTTCCCGATGGAGCGCATCTTTGCCTACCATAACTGGCCTGGGCTCGAAGCCGGGACCATCGCGGTGCACGACGGTCCGGTGATGGCCGCAGGCGCCAGGATCTCGTTCGCCATCGAAGGTGCCGCGGGGCACGCGGCTCTACCACAGCTGACGCGCGATCCGGTGGTCGCGGCGGGGCACCTGATCGTCGCGCTGCAATCCATCGTCGCGCGCAACGTCGATCCCCTGGAAGCCGCGGTGATCAGCCTCGGCATCCTGGAGGGCGGCTCGGCGGCCAACCAGATCCCGGCCACGGTGAACCTTCGCGGCACCCTGCGCTACTACCGCGACCACATCCGCGACGTGCTCGATGCCGGGGTGCGGCGTGTTGCCGCCGGCATCGCCGCGACGTGCAACGTCTCGATCGAGGTCGGCCTCAATTATGGCGTCGGTGCGACGGTCAACACCCGGCCGGAAGCCGAACTGGCCGCCGCGGCGGCACAGCATGCAGGACTGGCGCTGCGCCGCGACGTGCCACCTGCCATGACGGGCGAGGATTTCGCCTGGTACCTTGCAGAGAGGCCTGGTGCCTTCGCCTGGATCGGCAACGGGCCGGACAGCGACGGGCGCGAGCTCCACTCGCCGCGCTACGATTTCAACGACGCGATCCTCCCCGCGGCGAGCAGCTGGCTGGCAACGGTGGCGCGCGACGCCCTACGCTGAGGCCGGGAGCGGCTCCTACAGCGCCGCGCGCAGGCTCGCGCCGACGCTGGCGCCGGCGATCGTGGCGGCGAGGCAGAGGGCGACCGACAGCACGACGTTGAGCGAAGCATCGACCGGATGGCCGCCACGGATCAGCTCGAGGGTCTGCAGGCTGAACGACGAAAAGGTGGTGTAGCCGCCGCAGAAGCCGACAATCACCAGCAGGCGCGTCGTATTCGCACCGGCGGCGACGTCGGCCAGGCCGATGATGAAGCTGCCGAGGACGTTGATGATCAGCGTGCCGAGAGGGAACTCGAGGCCGAATGCGCCGGCGAAGAGCACGCCCGTCCAATAACGGCCCGCGGAGCCGGCGGCACCGCCGAGGGCAACGAGAAGAGTCGCGATCATGCGGCTCTGGTGGCACCTTCGTTGATCGAGGGCAACATCGCCCGCGCGGCAAGGCGCAGGTGTGCGGCGCGCAGGCGCGGATCCGAGGGAGCGGTCGCGATGTCGGCGCAGCCGCGCGCGCTCCAGGTGGCGCGCGCCTCGGCCTCGGCCCCCGCCGAGAAATCAGGATGCAGCGCCAGCGCCGCCTCGCCCTCGAAAGCATGGCGGTTGCCGGTGTCGAGGTAGGATTCGCAGACCAGCCCTTCGACGACCAGGGCATCGTGGCGATCGAGCTCGAGGTGGAAATACGTCACCTCGTCCCATGCCTCGGTGGCGATGGAGCGGCCATTGGCAAGGTGGCGGATGGGGATCAGCACGCCGTCCACCAGCACGGCGTGGTCGGGCGAAAGGACCAGGTCGCGCATCGGCGTCTCCGGTCCAAAGGCGCCGGCGCGCACGCGGATGGGTGCGACCTCGCCGGCACGGGCATGGCGACGCATGTCGATCCGGCGCGACCCGACCCAGCGCAGGGCGGCGATCCGCCCGGAAGCGGTGACGACCAGGTCCCCCGCATGCAGTTCCTCGACCTTCCGCCAGCCGTCGGGCCCCAGAACGCCGCTGCCCGCGGCAAAGCAGGCCGTGATCACCGTCCCACCGTTCGCGTCGGGCCGGGCGACAAAGGTGTCGCCTGAACTTCCAATCATATAGAGGGAGATATTCTGATCCCCGGTGAGCGACAGCACGCCTCCCGCATAGCCGGCAACCGTCTCTTTCGCGCCCACGAAATCGATCGCGGCAGACCCGAGCCCGGCGACCACGCCGCTGGGTGCATCGCCGGGGAGGATGGAGAGCGTCACGCCTGCGGCCAGCGAAACCGTGCCCGGCCCATGCAGCGGCGTTGCCAGCGTCAGCCGGCCCTGGTCATGCAACGTGACGCCGGCGGCCAGCCGCGCGGTGTCCGCCAGCGTCCAGTCTCCGCCCGCGCGGACGTAGATATAGGAGAAGTCGACGAACTGGCTGCCGAGGCCGCTCAGCGTTCCGGCCTGGGTGCCCGCCCCGAGCTCGAGATACGAGACGATCGTATCGCCGGGCTTGTTGCCGCCATCCACCGTCCCGACGAAGGTGCCGCTCGGGTAGAGGTCGACCAGAGTCGGCTGTCCCGGCGCGACGCTGACGGCCTCCGCTCCCGCAACCGTGCCGAAATTGAAAAGCATGGCCTTGCCATTGGCCAGCGACACACCGGCGTCGGTCCCGGCGACGACCGCCCCTGGCGCGACCGCGACGACACCGCCGGCGGCCAGTTCGACGCCCGCGCGGTCGCCGAGGATCGTCCCGAGATTGGTCACGTAGCCATAGGTGCCGGCGAAGCGCACGCCGGCGGCCTGCGCCGCCGTGGCGGCGATGGTGCCGTCGTTGAAGAGCTTGCCCCCGCCCAGTCCCAGCACGCCATAGCCGCCCGAGCCCGATCCCTGGATCTGCCCAAAGTTGACGACCGTGCCGCCCCGCACCAGTTCCACACCGGCATGGCTCCCCGCCAGCACCCCGTCAGCGGCGTTGCGCACCGCTCCGCCATTGCCGAGGTAGAGGCCACTGTCGCGCGGACCGCTGCCGCCGAGGATGGCGCCGCTGTTGATGACGGTGGCGGGCCCGAGGACCGAGGCCGCATAGGCGCCGGTAATTGTCCCCGAATTAATCAATGTACCACCGCCGAGCAGGTAGAGGCCCTGCCCGTAAGCGCCGCCGCCGGCGATGGTCCCGGCATTGATGAGGGTCGTATCCGCGCCCGCAGAAATCTGGAGCGCCGCACCTGAAGTGTTTGTTATTAGATCAAAAGAAGAGAGAGAAACGCTGCCCCCGGCGGTCAGCGTCAGCCCCTGTTCGTACACGTTAGAGGCTGTCACCAAACGTCCTTCCGCTTCACCGCCCTGAATGATCATGGCTGATAATGCGCTGGTAACAAATCCCTAGATCAGTTATAAGTAAAACATTGTCATGCGGCTGGAGGGGTGCGAACCGCATCCGGTCGATTCGGCACGGAGACAAGCCGGTGTCCGGATCGTCGGGGGCGTCACCGAGGCGGATTAGGAAACAGGTCCGGATGTTGGCATTCGATCACCACCGGGAGTTGCTTCTGGCGGCCATCCCGCTGATCGGCGCCGTGATCGTCGTCAAGGGCACCGGCCTTGGCGCCGTGGTGGATACCGTCGTCACCATCTGCGCAATGCTGGCGCTGCTCAGCTTCGCTCACATCATCGACATTCCGGCCTTCTTCGCGTCGTTCTGACACCCGTCGCCCGACCGGCGACAGGCCGCGCGGATAGGCGCCTATCGGCGGCTGGTATCGTCTCGTCGCCACGAGGGGGTTCCGGAAGAGGCCGACTTGCTGGCATATGTCCGGGCATGGCCACGAGCACCGATCCATGCCCCGCAAGCTGACCCCGGCCCGAGCCTGGTTGCGCGCGCGCACCCAGGCGGCCCGCGCTGCGACGAGGCGCGTCGTCGCCGTCCAGGCGCTAAGCACCTTGCTGGCGATCGGCCAGGCCGCGTGCGCCGCGTTGCTGCTCGCGGGCGTAGGGCTGCTCTGGCCCGCCCTCGGCTTTGGTGTCGCCGCACTGCTGCGCGCCGGCCTCGCGATGCTGGCGGAGCGGCTGGCGTTCGACGCCGGGGCCACCGCGCGCCGGCGTTTGCGCGACTCGGTGCTGAGCGTGCTGCTCGATGCCGGCCCGCTCGACCTGGGCCTGGCCAAGCTGCGCGGCCGGCACTCGGCCGAGCTCGCCGGCATCACGGTGGACGCGGTCGAGGCGCTGGACGGCTACCATGCCCGCTGGTTGCCGGCGATGCAGATGGCCGTGCTCGGCCCGGCGCTGGTGGGCCTGGCGGTGATCGTGGTGAATCCGGCCGCCGGCATCATCATCGGCTTGTGCGGGCTGCTGGTTCCAGTCGCCATGGCGCTGGCCGGCATCGGCGCTGCAGCCGCCTCTCGCCGGCAGTTCCGCGCGATGCAGCGGCTGCAGACGCGCTTCGTCGATCGCATCCGCGGTATTGCCACCATCGTCCTGGCCAATCGCGCCGAGGCCGAGGCCGCCGCTCTCGCCAGCGCGGCGGACGAGTTGCGCCAGCGGACGCTGCGGGTACTGCGCGTCGCCTTTCTCTCCTCGGTCTCGCTCGACATGGCCGTCGTGCTGGCGATCATCCTGGTGGTGTGGCAGGACGGTTTTGCCTGGCAGCCGCGGGCGCTCTTCGCGCTGTGGCTGGTGCCGGAGTTCTTCGCTCCCATCCGCGCCTTTGCGGCCGCCTACCAGGACCAGATGGCAGCCGGCCCGGCGGCGGAGAAGCTGGCCGAGTTGCCTACCCCGGCGGAGCATGCACCGCCTCCAGCGGCGATCCGCACGGTGGCCGCGCATGGCGTCACCGTCGCCTTCGAGAATGTCCGCTTCGCCTGGGACGAGGCGCGCGGGCCGGCGCTCGAGGGGCTCAGCTTTCGCGTGCCCGCCGGCGAGACGCTGATCCTCACCGGCCCCTCGGGCAGCGGCAAGACCACGATCATGGAGCTGCTGCTCGGCTTTGCGACGCCCCAACAGGGGCGCATCACCTTCAACGGCGCCGATGCCGCGACGCTGGTGCCGGCGGCGCGGATGCGCCTGATCGCCTGGATCGGCCAGCGCCCGATGCTGTTCGCGGCGACCATCGCCGAAAACATCCGCTTTGCGAAGCCGGAGGCCACCGCCGAGGAGGTGCAGGCGGCCATCCGCTTCGCGCGGCTCGAAGCGGTGATCGCGGCGCTGCCGCAGGGCCTCGAGACCCCGATCGGCGAAGGCGGGTTCGGGCTTTCCGGCGGCCAGGCGCAACGGGTCGCCATCGCGCGCGCGTTCCTCAAGGGTGCGCCGCTGTTGCTGCTCGACGAGCCGACCGCGCATCTCGACCCGGTGACCGAGGCGGAGGTGCTCGACAGCCTGCGCCGCCTGGCGCTGGGACGTACGGTGGTGCTGGCCAGCCACGCTTCCGCCGCTCATGCGTTTCCCGGACGCAGGCTCGATCTGGCGACGCCGGGCGCGGCCGAGCGGGGGGTGGCATGAAAGATCTGTTTCGCATCATCCGGCTGTGGCGCGGCCGCGACGACGTGCTGCTGCTGGGCGCGGTGATCGCGCTGCTCTCCCTGGCCGCCGGGATCTCGGTGCAGGCGCTGGCCGGCGCCGCACTGGGCGGCGCGGCGGTGCTGGGGATCCTGCGCCTGCTGGGACCGCTGCGGGTGGCGCTGCGCTACGCCGAGCGGATCGCGACCCACGATGCGACGTTCCGCGCGCTCGCCGATCTGCGGGTCTGGCTGTTCCGCGGCATCGCGCGGGGCGCGGCCTGGGGCATCGGGTTCCGCCGCTCGGGCGACCTGCTGGCGCGGCTGGTCGCCGACATCGACGTGCTGGACGGCGTCTATCTACGCATCCTGATCCCGCTCGCGGGAGCGCTGCTGATCTGGCCGGTGCTGGTCTGGCGGGGGTGGGATGTGGATCCGCACCTCGCGGTCGGGCTCGCCGTGCTGTTCGCGCTCGCAGCCTTCGCGGCGCCTGTCATCGCGGCGCGCGGGGCGATGCGGCTGGGCGGGCGGCGTGCCGAGGCCGGGGCGGCGCTGCGCGTCGCCGCCCTCGACCTGCTTTCGGGGCTGCGCGAAGTGCGCGTCTTTGGCGCCGAGGGGCGCATGCGGGCGGCGATCCAGGCGCGCGAAGCGGCGCTGTACGGCGCCGAGCATGGCATCGCCCGCGTCGCCGCCAGTGCCGCCGCCATGTCGCTGCTCTGCGGCCAGGTGGCGTTGCTCGCGGTGCTGATCATCATCGCGGCGGCGGGACACGGGCCGGCGGCTCTCCTGCTCCTGTTCCTCACCCTCGCCGCGTTCGAGGCGACCGGTGGGCTGGCCCGGGCCGGAGCGACCCTGGGGCAGGCTGCGCGGGCGGCGACGCGGCTGTTCGAAGCGGTCGAGCCGACGGCTCCGCCGGAGCCCGCCCATCCGGCCTCTCCCGCCGGCTTCGAGTTGCGCTTCGAGGGTGTCACGTTCCGCTGGGCCGCCGATCGTCCGCCGGTGTTCGAGGGGCTTTCGCTCGACATCCCCCAGGGCAGCCGGGTGGCGCTGCTCGGCCCGTCGGGCGCGGGCAAGTCGAGCCTGGCGGCCCTGGCGCTGCGCGCGACCGAGCCGGAGGCGGGGCGCATCACGCTGGGCGGCGTCGATATCGCGCGTATCCCGACGACGCAGCTGCGCGCCACCATCGGCTACCTGTCGCAGACGACGCACCTCTTCGCCGACACCGTGCGCGCGAACCTGCTGCTCGGCCAGCCGGACGCGACCGAGGACGAGCTGTGGCAGGCGCTGGAGATGGCCCGCGTCGCCGATGTCGTGCGCGCCCTGCCCGAAGGGCTCGACACCTGGATGGGCGAAGGCGGAGCGGGGCTCTCCGGCGGCCAGGGGCGCCGCCTCGCGCTGGCGCGCACGCTGCTTTCGGCGGCGCCGATCCTGATCCTCGACGAACCCTGCGCGGGGCTCGACGCCGACACCGAGCGCGCCTTCCTGACGACGCTGAACGAGGCGGCGGCGGGGCGGACGGTGGTGCTGATCGCCCACCGCCTGATGGGTATCGAGCGGCTCGACCGCATTTGGCGGCTTTCGGCGGGGCACGCGATGGCGGCAGCGGGCTGAGCCGGGCCGGGCCACCGCCCGGCGCCGCTGCGCCTCGACCGACTCCTGGCGCCTCGCGTAGCCGGCGCGTGTCATGTTGCCGTGCCGATGAACGCCAGCCCCCACGAGATCCTGCACCGGGTCTTCGGCTTTCCCGCGTTCCGCGGCCTGCAGGAGCAGGCCATCGCCCATGTGGCCGCGGGCGGCGATGCCCTGGTGCTGATGCCGACCGGCGGAGGCAAGAGCCTCTGCTACCAGATCCCCGCGATCTGCCGGCCGGGACCCGGCATCGTCGTCTCGCCGCTGATCGCGCTGATGGACGACCAGGTGGCGGCGCTTCGCCAGGCAGGCGTCGCCGCTGGCGCCTGGCATTCCGAGCGCGATCCGCTCGATGCACGGGCGACGGCACGCGCCCTCGAGGACGGCAGCCTCGACCTGCTGTACGTCTCGCCCGAACGGCTGCTGATGGACGGCACGCGCGAGCGCATCGTCCGTGCCGGCCCCTCGCTGATCGCCATCGATGAGGCCCACTGCGTCAGCCAGTGGGGACACGAGTTCCGCCCCGAGTACCGCCAGCTGCGCGAGCTGTGGCCGGATTTCCCGGGGGTACCGCGCATCGCGCTGACCGCGACTGCCGATGGGCGGACCCGCGATGACATCCTTGCCGCCCTCGACATCGCGCAGGCGCGCGTATTCGCCGCCTCCTTCCACCGCGAGAACCTGGTGATCGGCGCTGCGGGAAAGGACGCCGAACAGGCGCAGCTGCTGGCCTTCCTGCGCCGCCACGCCGGCGAGGCGGGGATCGTCTATTGCGGCACGCGCGCGCGCACCGAGCGGACGGCCGCGATGCTGTCGGCCAAGGGCTTCGATGCCGTCGCGTTCCACGCCGGGCTCGATGCCGATGTGAAACGGGCGGCGGCTGCGCGCTTTCGCGGCGGCGAGCCGATCGTCGTCGTCGCCACCATCGCCTTCGGCATGGGGATCGACCGACCCGATGTCCGCTTCGTGGTCCATCTCGACATGCCGGATTCGCCGGAGGCCTACTATCAGCAGATCGGCCGGGCCGGGCGCGACGGCGCCGCCGCGGAGACGCTGTTGCTGTACGGCGCGGAGGACGTCGCGCGCGCCCGCTCCTTCCACGCCGCCTCCGCCGCACCGCCCGCGCAGAAGCAGGTGATGCGCACACGGCTCGAGGCCATGATCGGGCTTACCGAATCGCCTGCCTGCCGGACCCGCGCCCTGCTTGCCTGCTTCGGCGAGACGCTGGAGGGAGAATGCGGACATTGCGACAATTGCCGCGCGGCACCGGTGCTCACCGACGCGACGGAGGAGGCCCGCAAGCTGCTCTCGGCGGTGCATCGCACCGGCGGCCGGTTCGGCGCGGCACATGTCACCGCGGTCCTGCGCGGCGAGACGACTCCCGCCATCCTGAGCCACCAGCACGACAGCCTCTCCGTGTTCGGGATCGGCGCCGACCGGCCGGCCGCCTATTGGCGCGCCCTGGTTCGCCACCTGGTCATCCTCGGTGCGCTCGATGTGGCGACCGGCGCCTATCCGACGCTCTCGCTGGCTGCGGCGACGGCACGCCCGATCCTGCGCGGCGAGCGCAGCGTGGCGATGCACGCAACGCTCGCCACGCGCACGGCGGCCGCCGAGGCGCGCTATACCCGCGAGGAGACGCCCGCTTTCGCGACCCTGCGCGCCTGGCGCCTGGCGACCGCGCGCGCCCAGGGCGTGCCGCCCTATGTCATCTTCCACGATACCGTGCTGCAGGAGATCGCGGCGACCCGCCCGGCAACGCTTGCCGAACTGGCGACGATCAAGGGCGTTGGCCAGTCCAAGCTGGCGCGCTATGGCGAGGAGTTGCTGGCGGCGCTGAGCTGACCGACGCCCGGCCGCCCCTTCCCCCCGCCGGCCGCCTCCCCTAAGCAGCGCGGATGCAAGCGCAGCGCAAACCCGATTTTTCGCTCATGGCGTTCCTCGCGATCAGTTTCGGCGTCGTCGGCCTGGTGGGGGTGTTCGCCACCTACGCGATCCCGATCCCGTATGAACGCCTGCTGGCGCAGCACCCGCAGCTGGCCAGCGGCGCGGGCCGCCAGCTGGTGGCCGAAGCGCATGCGACGGCCAGCCGGATCCGGCTGCTGATCGGCGTCGCGACGGTTGCTGCGGCGTTGTTCGGCATGGGCCTGATGGGGGCGGCCGGGCGCCGGGCGCCATCGCGCGGCGGCGAGGCGGGTTGACGCGCCGCGTCGGGGCGCCAGATTGGCCCCTTCGATCTGTTAGCGGAAGGAACGTTGGCCATGGGTCTTGAGTTTACCGGCAGGCGTGTCGTCGTCTGCGGCGGCAGCCGCGGCATCGGACGCTCGATCGCGCTCGGCTTCGCCCATGCGGGGGCAGCCGTCTCGATCTGCGCACGCGGCACGGGGCCGTTGGAGGCAACCCGGCAGGAACTGGGCCCCAAGGCCCATGCCGCCACCTGCGACCTCGCGCAGGAAGCCTCGATCCGCGCCTATATCGCCGCGGCGGCGGAAGCGCTGGGTGGCATCGACATCCTGGTCAACAACGCCTCGGGCTTCGGCACGACGGACGACGCCGCAGGCTGGGCCGCGTGCGTGGCGGTCGATCTGATGGCGATCGTGCACGCGACGCACGCCGCCCTGCCCTACCTCGCGAAAGCCAAGGACGCGGCGGTCGTGTCCGTCTCCTCGATATCGGCGTATCGGGTGAGCGTGCGCAACCCGCCCTACGGGGCGATCAAGGCAGCGGTCAATCATTACACGGCGACCCAGTCGGCGATGCTTGCCAAGCAGGGAATCCGGGTGAACGCGGTCGCCCCCGGATCGATCGAGTTTCCCGGCGGAAGCTGGGAAAAACGCAAGCTCGCCGGGGACCCGCTCTACGAAAACGTGCGCAGCCGGATCCCGTCCGGCGAACTCGGCCGGCCGGAGGATGTGGCGGACGTCGTCTTGTTCCTCGCCTCGCCGATGGCGCGCTGGGTCACAGGCCAGACCATCACCGTCGATGGTGGGCAGCTCAACGGCTGAAGCCAGCCTCCCCGGGTCCCGGCTGCCACGGCAGCCGGGACCGTAAGCCCTCGGACAGGCACCCCCGATAGCGTCGCCCGGGTGCGGCAAACGGAGCCTCGTGTCGGACGAACGTAAAGCGCCGGGAACACAAGCGTCAGGGCCCGAGACATCGGCCCGCACATGCCGCATGACGGCCCGGCTTCGCATTCTGCTCGCTCGCATCGCGCCGATGCCGCGCGGCCCCAGCGTACGGGCCTGGCCGTGGAGCGTGCGAGCCTTTCACTGGGCGCTGGTTCTGAGCGTCGCCGTCGCGGCCGCGACCGGATTTTTCGGCGGCATGAGCGCGCTCAGCCTGCATCTCGCCGCCGGCATCGCGATCCCGGTGCTGATCCTGCTGCGCGTCGGGGTCGGCCTGTTCGGGCCGGGCTATGCGCGCTTCGACAGTTTTCCGCCGTCCGCGCGGGCCGCCCTGCATCATCTGCGAAACATCCGCAGCCGAGCCCACGAGCGCCATGTCGGGCATAACCCGGCCGGCGCGCTGATGGTCTATTCGATCATGGCCGTGCTGCTGCTGATCGTGCTGACGGGCACCGCGGCCCTGGCCGGCATGTTCCGCCAGGGACCGTTTCGTAGCTTTATCGGCTTTAATGCCGGCTGGCTCGTCTACGGGTTGCACCAGCCTCTGGCATGGCTGCTGGTCGCGATGGTCGTGGCGCATCTCTGGGGAGTGTGGTTCGAGAGCCGCCGCGGGCACGAGAATCTCGTCGCCGCCATGATCCACGGGCGCAAGCCCGCGGACCCGCCGGCGCCACCGCCGCCTCCGGGCCGCGCGAAGCCGTGGCTTGCCGCGGCCAGCGGCATCGGCAGCGTTGCTGTGCTGACGCTCCTGGTGCTGCGCGCTTCAGCGGCGCCAGCGCCGGGTTTGCCGCCTGCGACCCTCGATCACACCTATGCGGAACAATGCGGTTCCTGCCACACACCCTATAGCCCGGTTCTGGCTCCGGCAGCGGTATGGCAACGGCTGATGGGCGATCTGCGCCACCATTTCGGCGAAGATGCAAGCCTCGGCGACCCTCAATTGCATCAGCGCATCCTGAGCTATCTGCTGGCCCATTCCGCCGAGCACGCGGACACGCTGGTCTCGCATATGATGATGCGGCGCGATCCCGCCGATCCGATGCGGATCACGGCAACCCGCTTCTGGCGCTTCATGCACCGCGGTATTCCCGGGCGTGTCTTCGCCAGCAAGCAGGTGGGCGGCCGCAGCAATTGCGACGCCTGCCACCACGATGCGCAAAGCGGTCGTTTCCTTCCCGAAAACATCGAGATGCCGGAGTCCGTCGAATGAAGCTGCCCATCCGTCTCGCCGCAGCCTGGATGCTTGCGGGCTTGCTGGCCGGGGGTGCCGCGGCTGCGGCCACACCCGACTTCGCCGCGGCGCGCGCGGCGATCCTCTCGCACTACGCGGCCGAGGCCCGCAAGGCGGATCCGAACTTCAAGGGATTCTCGGCCGCCGCCGGGCGCGCCTTCTTCCTCGCCCACCCCGTCAATGCCCGGCCGGCGACGCCCTCCTGCTCCTATTGCCATACGACCGATCCGCGCAATCAGGGGCGCACGCGCGCGGGCAAGATCATCCTGCCGATGGCGGTCTCTCGCACCCCCTCGCGCTTCACCAAGTTGTCCAAGGTAGAGCTTTGGTTCCGGCGCAACTGCCAGAGCGTCTATCGCCGCGCCTGCACGGCGCAGGAAAAAGGGAACTATATCACCTTCATGGCCAGCCAATGATACGTTTTCGGAATATTCTGCTCGCCGCGGCGCTGCTCGCGGCTGGCTCCGCCCAGGCGGCCACGCCCGCCCAGGTCTATGCGACGCAGTGCGGCGCCTGTCACATGGCCTATCCGCCCACGCTGCTGCCGGCGCGTTCCTGGAAGGTGGTCATCGCCGGGTTGCAGCATCATTTCGGCGAGGACGCGACACTCGGGCGCCGCGACACGGCGACGATCGCAACCTTCCTGGCGGAGAATGCAGCCGACGGGCCGCTCGGCAACAGTGAGTTCCTGCGCGGCCTGCCGCCGACGATGACACCGCACCGCATCACCGACATGCCCTTCTGGCGCGTGATCCATGCCCGCCTGCTCGAGCCCGGCATCGGGACCGGCCCCGGCATTCGCAAAGCAGCGGCCTGCAACCGTTGCCACAACGTCAATGGCGGAGGCGAAGGTGGCGAGGGGGGCGGCGAAAGCGGCGGCTGAGGCGGATGGAAGGCGAGACGACTGGGTCTCGCCTTCGCACCCTTCGAAGGTCACGCGGCACCGCTGACGACGCCCCGGCGTGGAGGCTCAGCGAGGCGCCATGCGCAGCGCGCCGTCCAGGCGGATCGTTTCGCCGTTGAGCATGGTGTTGCCCACGATGTGCAAGGCCAGCGCCGCGTATTCGCGCGGCAGGCCGAGCCGCGGCGGGTAGGGCACCGCGGCACCGAGACTGGCCTGCACCTCGGCCGGCAGCCCCTGCATCATCGGCGTCTCGAACAGGCCCGGCGCGATCGTCACCACACGGATGCCGAACCGGGCGAGCTCGCGCGCCGCCGGCAGCGTGAGGCCGACGATCCCGGCCTTGGAGCTCGCATAGGCCGCCTGCCCGATCTGCCCGTCATAGGCGGCGATGGAGGCCGTGTTGATGATCACGCCGCGCTCGCCGTCATCGCCCTGGGGTGCGTTGCGCTCCATCGCAGCGGCGGCAACCCGCAGCATGTTGAAGCTGCCGATGAGGTTGACGCGAATGACGCGGGCATACGCATCGAGGCTGATCGGACCGTCGCGGCCGAGGATGCGCCCGGCATTGCCGATGCCGGCACAGTTGACCAGAACCCCGAGCGGACCGAGCCGCGTCGCCTGAGCAACGGCCGCGGTGGCGACATCCGGCTCGGCGACGTCGCCCACGATCGACGTCCCGCCCAACTCCGCGGCCAGGGAAAACCCGTCCTGCAGGTCCGCGACAACGACCCGGGCTCCGGCCGCGCTCAGGGCCCGTGCGGTAGCGGCGCCGAGGCCTGAGGCTCCTCCCGTCACGATCGCCGAATATCCGTCCAGATTCATCTCGCCGTCTCCTTGCCCTTGATGGGGCGAGCCATGGCCTGGCCGCCGCCCATCCACATCGACGCCATACCGCGTCACGCAGGATTCGCTGGCCGCGAGGGACCGATATCGGCCAGCGCCTGGTCTGCGCTGCTCATCGCGTCGGCAAACCGACAACCGTGCCTGGAGCGCCGCTCGCGCCGCGGCTTGCCAGGGCGGCGCGGCAGCGCCATCGTCGCATTCCATGAACCCGCAGCCAAAGCAGCCCCTCCATGTCGCCTTCCTGGTCCGAGTCGGCTTGCCGCGGCCCCACGGAAGTCGCAGCGCGATCCGCGGTCGCTGTCGCGTGATGGGACATGCCGAGCCAAGGATGCCGGCGCGCCCCCGAGCAGATCGCACGGGGCCCAGCACGGGCGGAAGCCGGCGATGACGCAGACCAGGCCCACCGGGCTGCGCAAGGGCCTCGCGAGCTACGGCGATGCCGGGTTCTCGCTGTTCCTGCGACGCGCCTTCATCAAGGCGATGGGCTTCACGGACGACGCGCTGGATCGGCCGATCATCGGGCTCACCAACACGATGAGCGACTTCAACCCCTGCCACGGCAATGTCGGGGACCTCATCGCCGCGGCCCGGCGCGGAATCATGCTGGCCGGCGGGTTGCCGATGGCGTTTCCGACGATCTCCATCCACGAGAGCTTCTCACACCCGACCAGCATGTTCCTGCGCAACCTGATGGCGCTCGATGCGGAGGAGATGATCCGCGCCCAGCCGATGGATGCGGTGGTGCTGATCGGCGGCTGTGACAAGACATTGCCCGCGCTGATGATGGGGGCCGCGAGCACCGGCGTGCCGGCGATCGTGCTGCCGACCGGACCGATGCTGGTGGGCCATCACAAAGGCGAGATCCTCGGCGCCTGCACCGATTGCCGCAGGCTTTGGGCCCAGCACCGGGCCGGCAGGATCGACGCCGAGGAGATCGATACGATCTCGGGGCGGCTGGCGCCGACCCGCGGGACCTGCATGGTGATGGGCACCGCCTCCACCGTCGCCTCGATGGCGGAAGCGGCGGGCCTCACGCTGCCAGGCGCGGGCACCGCCCCCGCGGTACACGCCGACCGGCTGCGGCTCGCCGAGGCCTCGGGAGCGGCAGCGGTGCGGCTGGCGCGCGAGGGGACGACGCTGCGCGACCTGCTGACACCCGCCGCGCTGCGCAACGCCCTGGTGGTGCTGCAGGCGATCGGCGGCTCGACCAACGCCCTGATCCACTACACCGCGATCGCCGGGCGCCTCGGCATCCGCCTCGATCTCGATGCCTTCGACGCGATCGGGCGCGAGGTGCCGGTGCTGGTGGACCTCAAGCCGAGCGGGGCGGGCTACATGGAACATTTCCATCACGCCGGCGGCGTTCCGCGGCTGCTGCGCGAACTGGCGCCGTTCCTCGACACCTCTGTGCGCACCGTCGGCGGTGGCACCATCGCCGACGTCATCGCCGGCGCCGAGGAGGTGCCGGGTCAGAACGTGATCCGCTCCGCCGGCAACCCGATCGCGGTGGGCGGCGGGCTCGCGGTGCTGCACGGAAACCTTGCCCCTCTCGGCGCGCTGATCAAGCGCTCCGCCGCGACACCGGGGCTGTTGCAGCATGAGGGTCGCGCCGTGGTCTTCGACGGGCTGGAGGACATGGCTGCGCGCCTCGATGATGAGGGGCTGGATGTGCGGCCGGACGATATCCTGGTGCTGCGCCATGCCGGGCCCGTCGGCGCGCCAGGGATGCCCGAAGCCGGTTATATTCCGATTCCGAAAAAGCTCGCGCGGGCCGGCGTGACGGACATGGTACGCATCTCCGATGCTCGCATGAGCGGCACCGCTTTCGGTGCCATCGTGCTGCATTGCGCGCCGGAAGCAGCCGCCGGAGGGCCGCTGGCGCTGGTGGAGAACGGCGATCGCATCCGTCTCGATACCGAGGCACGGCGCCTGGACCTGCTCGTGACGCCGGAGGAACTCGACCGTCGCCGCGCCGGCTGGACCCCGCCGGCCCCGCCGCTCGGCGCCGACCGGGGATATCTGCGGCTCTATCGCGAGCAGGTGACTCAGGCGGACCAGGGATGCGACTTCCGCTTCTGCATCCCCGCCCCGCCCGCCTGACGGCGCGGATCAGCCGCGCAGAGTCGTCACCCAGGCGGCCAGGTTCTCCAGCAGCGTCCTGATGAAGCCGAGGCTGGGCTCGTCCTTGAGCGTTCCGTCCTCGATTTTGTTCTGCGCCGCGGCGACGAAAACCTGAGGCGCGTTGACCAGGCGGGCATCGAGCATCGTCAGGACGTCGCGCAGATGCAGCTGCGAGCGCACGGTCCCCAACGAGCCGCCGCTCGCGCCCATGATCGCGACCGGCTTCGCGGCAAAAGCCTGATGCGGCGGACGCGACGCCCAGTCGATCGCGTTCTTCAGCACCCCGGTGAAGGAGCCGTTATATTCCGGCGAAGCAATGAGAACGGCGTCGGCGGCACGGATCCGCGCTCGCAGGTCCTCCGCCGCGGCCGGGATGCCGGAGTGAACCTCGATATCGCCGTCGTAGAAAGGAAGTTTCGAGAGGTCCGCGATGGTGATGCTCATGCCCGCCGGAGCGACGCCCTGGGCGGCGCGCAGCAAAGCCGTGTTGAAGCTGCCCTGGCGCAGGCTGCCGGAAATTCCGAGAACGGAGATCGGTTGCATGCTAACTCCTTCGATATCGAATGATATAAGGGGGCAGCATTCTGTTTCGTCAAGCGGCGCGCGGGCCTGCGGGCGCGGCCACGGCCACGCCTGACGATCTCCGCCGCTCATCGGCGCGAGGCGCGCCCCCTATCCGAGGCAGGCCGGAGCCTCCAGGGCGATCGGCCTGCCATGCGCCTTGATCTCGTCCGCCGATCGGCGCGTCGGCAGCGGCGGCGCGGCTCTTCGCGCGCGCACGCCACGTCCCAACGGGGTCGCCTACTCGGCCGCCATCGCGACCGAGGTGCGTGTCCATGCCTCGAGTTCACGCACCCGACGTTCCGCGGCCTCGCGCATGGACTTCTCCTTGACATGGCCATAGCCGCGGATGGCGCCCGGGATGGCGGCGATGTCAACAGCGGCTCCCAGATTGGCCTCGGTGAGGCCGGCAAGCAGCGTCGTGACGTCCTGCTCGTACTGGTCGATCAGGGCGCGTTCGGCCCGCCGCTCCTCGGTATGCGCGAAGGGGTCCAGCGGCGTTCCGCGCAGGAAACGAAAGGCCGCGAGCAGGCGCAACGCGCGCAGCATCCACGGCCCATAGGCACGCTTGACGAGGTGGCCGCTCGCCTTGTCGCGCGTGGCCAGAAGCGGCGGAGCAAGGTGAAACTCAAGGTGGCGCCACCCGCCGAACTGCGCCTCCAGCGAGGCGCGGAAGTTCGGCGAGGCATAAAGCCGAGCCACTTCCCATTCATCCTTGATTGCCAGCAACTTGTAGAAATTGCGCGCGACGGTCTCGCTCAGCGCCGTCGAGGCGGGCGCCGCGCGGGATTCGGCCTGGCGAACGGCGTCGATCAACGCCCGGTAGCGTCGCGAGAGCCCCTTGCCGCCATAGTCGGCGAGACGTGCAAGCCGGTCTGCGACCAGTTCTTCGAGGGTCGGCGGCACCGGCGGCGCCGGAAGGCTCGCCACCTTTGCCAGCTGCGCGCGATCGCAGGCCGCGATGCGGCCCCAGCGGAAGGCGGCCTTGTTGGTATCCACGGCCTGGCCGTTGAGTTCGATCGCGCGCATCAGCGCATCATGGCTGAGCGGGACCGCCCCCTTCTGCCACGCATAGCCGAGCAGCATGAGGTTGGCGCCAATCGTATCGCCGAGGAGGGCGGCGGAAAGCGCCGTGGCGTCGATCGCATCGAGCGTGGCCGCCGCGCGTTCCACCGCTGCGCGCAGGCGGGCGGACGGCAGCTTCGTGTCCGTGTCCATGACGAAATCCGCCGTCGGTGCCTCATTAGTGTTGAGCACCACGCGGCTCAGCTCCGGGCGCAGCGTCGCCAATGTCTCCTTGGCCGCCGCGGTGACGAGGTCGGCGGCGAGCAGCAGGTCGGCGCGGCCGCGCCCGACGCGCAGCCCCTGTGGCGTCGCAGCATCGGCAGCCAGGCGCACATGGCTCCAGACGCTGCCGCCCTTTTGCGCCAGCCCCATCATGTCGAGCACGCTGACACCGACCCCATCCAGGTGCGCCGCCATGCCAAGCAGCGCGCCGATCGTGACGATACCCGTGCCGCCGATCCCGGTGACGAGGATGTCGTAAGGCTGCGCGAGCGACGGCATCGCCGGGTCCGGCAGGGTGTCCCCGACCGGCGCCGCCGCGCTGCGCTGGCGCATCGTCGCGCCATGGACCGTCACGAAGCTCGGGCAGAAACCCTCGATGCAGGAGAAATCCTTGTTGCAACTGGACTGATCGACGCGGCGTTTGGTCCCGAGCGATGTCTCGAGCGGGACCACCGAGATGCAGTTCGAAGCCTGCGAGCAGTCCCCGCACCCCTCGCAAACCTCGGCGTTGATGAAGACGCGCTTGTCGGGATCGGGGAACTGGCCGCGCTTGCGCCGCCGGCGCTTCTCCGAGGCACAGGTCTGGTCGTAGATGAGCACGGTGCAGCCCGGCGTGTCGCGCAGGCGCTTCTCGACGGTCTCGAGCTCGCGACGATGGTGGACCGTGACACCGGGTGCAAAATCCGTGACCCCCGCGTGCTTTTCCGGCTCGTCCGTGACGACGGCGATGGCGACCACGTCCTCGGCCGCCAGCTGACGCGTGATCTGCGGCACGGTGAGAGGCCCGTCGACATGCTGCCCTCCCGTCATCGCCACCGCGTCGTTGAACAGCAGCTTGTAGGTGATGTTGACGCCGGCGCTGACGGCGGCGCGGATCGCCATCATGCCGGAATGGAAATAGGTCCCGTCGCCGAGATTGGCGAAGACGTGCTTCTCCTCGGTGAACGGCGCCTGCCCGACCCAGGCCATGCCCTCGCCGCCCATCTGGCTGACCATGTCGGTGTTGCGGTTCATCCACATCGCAAGCGTGTGGCAACCGATGCCGGCGAGCGCGCGTGAGCCGTCCGGCACCTTGGTCGAGGTGTTGTGCGGGCAGCCGCTGCAATAGAAGGGCCGGCGCGTCGCCAGCACCTCGACGGTCGCGTTCGCGTGGACCTGGGCCTCAAGATAGGCAAGGTGGGCGGCGATCGCCTCCGTCGGCGCGAAGCGGGCTATACGGCCGCCGGCAGCGCGGGCGATATCGGCCGAGGAAAGGTCGCCGCCGCGCTTGAGCAGGCTCGCGCCGGTCTCGTCGGTCTTGCCGACAACGCGGGGACGGACCATGAGCGGATAGAGGATGTCGCGAATCTGCGCCTCGATCAGGGGCGCTTTCTCCTCGACCACGAGGATCTCCTCAAGCCCCTCGGCAAAGTCTCGGATCGTCGCGCTGTCGAGCGGCCAGGCGAGCGCCAGCTTGAGCATGCGGATGCCGCGCGGCTCGCCGAGCTCGGCCAGGGCCTGGCGCGTATCGTGGTAGGACTTGCCGATCGTCACGATGCCGAGACGGGCTCCGGGGTCGGCGCGCACCACGCGGTCGAGGCGGTTGGCGCGCGCATAGGCCTGCGCCGCAGGCAGGCCGATGGTGAGCGCCCGCGCCTCCTGCTCGAGCGGCACGTCGTGCAGCCGGATGCCCGCGTCCGGATGCGGCCCGTCGGGCAGGCACAGGCGGAAATCGTCGAGATCGAAGACGACGCTGGCCGAGGAATCGACGACATCGGCAACCGTCTTGAAGCCGACATAGCGGCCGGACCAGCGCGACATGGCCCAGCCGTGCAGCCCGAGCTCGAGCAGCTCGCGCACATCCGCCGGCACCAGCACCGGGCAGCCCGCCGCGGCCAGGGCCGGCTCGCTCTGATGCGGGATGGTGGAGGACTTGCAGGCATGGTCGTCGCCGGCCAGCAGCAGCACGCCGCCCTGGCGCGACGTGCCCGCGTAATTCGCGTGCTTGAAGACGTCGCCGCAGCGATCCACACCCGGGCCCTTGCCGTACCAATAGGCAAAGACGCCATCCACCGTGGCGCCCGGGAACAAGGGTGTCTGCTGCGTACCCCAGACGGCGGTGGCAGCGAGCTCCTCGTTCACGCCAGGCTGGAAGTGGATGTTGTACTCGGCAAGAGCCGCCTTGGCCGCCCACATCTGGATGTCGATCTGCCCGAGCGGCGAGCCGCGGTAGCCGCTGACGAAGCCGCCGGTGTTGCGCCCACCAGCACGGTCGAGCGCTCTCTGCAGCATCGGCAGACGAACCAGCGCCTGCGTGCCGGTGAGATAGAAGCGCGTGCTGTCGACGCGGTATTTGTCCGCCAGCGAAGCCTGGGCATGCTTCATTGATCGTTCCCTCCCCGATCCGCCGCGGCGGCCATGTTCACCTGGGTCGGCGTTGCCCGGAAGTTAGGACAGGACCACTGTCCCAATCCAGGCTGATTTCATCGTCGTGGAGACTTCGCAGGGAGGTGTCGCCGCACCCCGGCCGCGAAGCGGGCCAGGCCGTCCTGCGCTCCTGACGAGGAAAGATTCTGTCCGCCGCAGCGCAGCAAGCTCAGTCCGCGATCGCCACCAGCTCGACCCCTTCCGTCACCATCTCCCCCGCGGCACAACGGAGATGCGTGATCGTGCCGTCCCGGTCGGCGACCAGCGTCAACTCCATCTTCATCGCCTCGACCACCACGACGGGCGTCCCGCGGACCACGACATCGCCCTCCGCCACCAGCACACGGGCAACCCGGCCGGGAATGGGTGAAGCGATGTGCCCGCCCGCCTCGCCAGCCGCGTCCGGCGCCGCCAGCCTGTCGGCAAGCTCGAACTCATGGCATCGCCCGTCGCGCAGGATGGCCACGCGCCCGCCCTCCCTGAGCATGCCCACCCGCAATCGCCTACCGTCGATGTCGAGCGAGACCGCCTCGTCGGTCAGCGTTCCACGCAGACGGTGCGCCTCGCCGTCGAGACGCACGTTCCAGCCATCGCCCTCGGGTTCCGCTTCGAGGCGGCTCTCGGCTTCGGCATGGCGCAGCACCAGGTCGCGGCCCGCGGGGAGATTGAGACGCCAGCCATCGCGCGCGGACCAGGGTGACGCGTCCTCCACCGGCTCGGCGAGAACCGCGAAGGCGGCGGCGAGAACCGCCTCCTGCGGGGGCGCCGCAGGTTCAGCGAGCAGTTCCGGATGGCGGGCGAGGAACCCGGTGTCGACCCCGCCGTCGCGGAACGCCTCGTGGCGCAGGATCGCCAGCAACAGCGCGGCATTGGTCCTGACCCCCGCGACCTCGGTCGCCGCGAGCGCCGCCTCGAGGGAGCGCAACGCCGTCGCGCGGTCCTCGCCCGTCGCAATGAGCTTCGCGAGCATCGGGTCGTAGTCCGCCGTCACGGCGTCGCCCGCGCGTACGCCGGTCTCGACACGCACGCCATCGGGCAGGCGCAGATGGCGGACACGCCCGACCGAGGGCAGGTAGTCGTTGGCGGGATTCTCGGCATAGAGCCGTGCCTCGATCGCATGGCCACGTGGCGCGGCCGGTGCCGGCGGCAGCGATTCGCCGGCCGCGACGCGCAGTTGCCACGCCACCAGGTCGAGGCCGGTGACCTCCTCCGTCACCGGATGCTCGACCTGCAGGCGCGTGTTCATCTCCATGAAGAAGAACGCGCCGTCCTCGGCGATGAACTCGACGGTGCCGGCTCCGACATACCCGACGGCGCGCGCGGCGGCGACGGCGGCCTCGCCCATGGCAGCGCGCATGGCCGGGGCGATGCCGGGGGCCGGCGCCTCCTCCAGCACCTTCTGGTGGCGCCGCTGCACCGAGCAGTCGCGCTCAAAAAGACTGATGCAACGCCCATGCATGTCCGCGAAAACCTGGATCTCGATATGCCGGGGCTTCTCGAGATAGCGTTCCAGCAGCACACGCGCATCGCCGAAGGCCGAAGCCGCCTCGCCCTGCGCGCCGGCAAGTGCTGCGGCAAAATCGCCGGCCGCGCGCACGAGGCGCATGCCCTTTCCGCCCCCTCCGGCCGAAGCCTTGATCAGCAGGGGGAAGCCGACCGCCGAGGCCTCCCGTGCCAGGAATGCGGCATCCTGCTCGGCTCCGTGATACCCGGGAACGACGGCAACGCCGGCTCGCTGCATCAGCGCCTTGGCCGAAGCCTTGTCGCCCATGGCACGGATCGCGCTTGCCGGCGGGCCGACGAAGACGATGCCCGCCTGCTCGCAGGCCTGCGCGAACGTGGCGTTTTCCGATAGAAAACCGTAGCCGGGGTGAATCGCATCCGCCCCGGCGGAGCGCGCCGCACGCAGGATCGCATCGATGTCGAGATAGCTTGCGCGAGGCGGCGCCTCACCAATGCGAAAAGCCTCGTCGGCGAGGGCGACGTGCCGTGCATCGCGGTCGGCATCGGAATAAACCGCGATCGTGCGGATGCCCATCCCGCGCGCCGTCCGCATCACGCGACAGGCGATCTCCCCACGATTGGCGACGAGCAGAGACCTGAACATCGTCACATCCTGAAGACGCCAAATCGCCCCGACGGCTCGGGAGCGGCGGCCGCCATCGCCAGGCCCAGCGTCAGGACACGGCGCGTGTCCTGCGGCGCGATCACCCCATCGTCCCAGATCCGCGCCGTCGCGTAATAGGGATGGCCCTGGGTTTCGTACTGCGTGCGGATCGGTGCCTTGAAGGCCTCCTCCGCTTCCCCGCTCCAGCTCTCGCCGCGCGCCTGCATCGCATCGCGGCGCACCGTGGCCAGCACGTTCGCCGCCTGCTCGCCGCCCATGACGGAGATCCGCGCATTGGGCCACATGAAGAGCAATCGGGGCTGATAGGCGCGGCCGCACATGCCGTAATTGCCGGCGCCAAAGCTGCCGCCGATGATGACGGTGAACTTGGGCACCCGCGCTGTGGCGACGGCGGTTACCATCTTCGCCCCATCCCTGGCGATACCGCCCTGCTCGTATTTGCGCCCCACCATGAAGCCGGTGATGTTCTGCAGGAACACGAGGGGAATGTTCCGCTGGTCGCACAGCTCGATAAAGTGCGCGGCCTTGAGCGCACTCTCGCCGAACAGGATGCCATTGTTGGCAACGATCCCGACACCGTAACCGCCGATCGCGGCGAAGCACGTAACGAGCGTGGTCGCGTAGTCCCGCTTGAACTCGTCGAAATCGCTCGCATCCACCAGCCGGGCGATGACCTCGCGAACGTCATAGGGGACCCGCCTGTCCGCCGGCACGATGCCATCGAGCTCGGCGGGATCGAGCCGCGGCGGACGGGCGGGCACGGGCGGCGCCGTCAGGTTCGCGGGCAGGGTGGCGACAATGCGCCGGGCGAGGCCCAGGGCATGCGCGTCGTTCTCGGCGAGATGATCGACCACACCGGAGGTGCGGGCATGAACCTCGGCCCCGCCGAGTTCCTCGGCCGAGACGATCTCGCCCGTCGCCGCTTTGACGAGCGGCGGACCGCCAAGAAAGATGGTTCCCTGGTTGCGCACGATGATGCTCTGGTCGGACATCGCCGGCACATAGGCCCCGCCCGCCGTGCACGAGCCCATCACCACCGCGACCTGGCCGATGCGCTCGGCCGACATGCGCGCCTGATTGAAGAAGATGCGGCCGAAATGTTCCCGATCAGGAAAGACCTCGTCCTGGTTCGGCAGGTTGGCCCCCCCCGAATCCACGAGATAGACGCAGGGAAGCCGGTTCTCCCGCGCTATTTCCTGCGCCCGCAGATGCTTCTTGACGGTGATGGGATAATACGTGCCGCCCTTCACCGTCGCATCGTTGCACACGACCACGCACAGGCGCCCCGCGATGCGGCCGATGCCGGTGAGGATCCCCGCCGCGGGCACATCGCCGCCATACATGCCGTGCGCCGCAAGCTGGGACAGCTCGACAAACGGCGTTCCCGGATCGAGCAGCGCGGCCACCCGCTCCCGCGGCAACATCTTACCCCGCGCCAGATGACGCGATCGCGCCGCCTCGCCACCGCCCTGAGCTGCGAGAGCGACGTTTTCTCGCAGCTCCCCCACCAGCTGGCGCATGACAGCGGCGTTGTTGCGGAACGTGCCCGATCGGGGATCGACGGTGGAGAGAAATGCCATCAGGCCGTCTCGGCGAACAGCTCGCGCCCGATCAGCATCCGCCGGATCTCCGACGTGCCGGCACCGATCTCGTAGAGCTTGGCATCGCGCAGCAGGCGCCCGGTCGGGTAATCGTTGATGTAGCCGTTGCCGCCCAGGCACTGGATGGCTTCGAGCGCCATCCACGTCGCCTTCTCCGCCGCGTAAAGGATCGCGCCGGCTGCGTCCTTTCGCGTCGTCCGCCCGCGGTCGCATGCCTGCGCCACCGCATAGACGTAGGACTTAGCGGCACTCATCGTCGTGTACATGTCGGCGATCTTGGCCTGCATCAGCTGGAACTCGCCGATCGGCTGGCCGAATTGCCGGCGCTCATGGACATAGGGCAGCACCGTATCGAGGCAGGCCTGCATGATGCCGAGCGGACCTGCCGCCAGCACCGCGCGCTCATAGTCGAGCCCGCTCATCAGCACGCCGACGCCGCCGCCGACCGCCCCCAGGATATTCGCCTCCGGCACCCAGCAATCCTCGAACACGAGCTCGCCGGTGTTGGATCCACGCATGCCCAGCTTGTCGAGCTTCTGGGCGCAGGAAAACCCGCGCATACCCTTCTCGACCAGAAAGGCGGTGATGCCCCGCTTGCCGGCTGCCGGATCGGTCTTGGCATAGACCACAAGCACATCAGCATCCGGCCCGTTCGTAATCCACATCTTGGTGCCATCGAGCACGTAGCCGTCGTCCCGCCGCGTGGCACGCAGGCGCATCGATACGACATCAGAACCAGCACCAGGCTCGCTCATCGCCAGCGCGCCAACATGCTCGCCCGAAATAAGCTTCGGCAGATACTGGCGCTTCTGTGCCGGTGTGGCGTTACGTCGGATCTGGTTGACACAGAGGTTGGAGTGCGCGCCGTAGGACAGGCCCACGGCCGCCGAGGCACGGCTGATTTCCTCCATCGCGACGCAATGGGCGAGATAGCCCATCCCCGCACCGCCGAACTCCTCATCGGCGGTAAGGCCGAGCAGGCCGAGTTCGCCCATCTTGGTCCACAGATCGGCCGGAAAGTCGTTGTCCTGGTCGATCGCTGCGGCGCGCGGCGCGATTTCGGCCGCGGCGAAGCGGCGAACCGTCTCGCGCAGCATGTCCACGTCCTCGCCGAGCGCGAAGTCGAGCCCATAATCCGTGTTGGCTGTCATGCCGCTCTCATGCCTCTTCGCGGAATTCACCGTTGGCGGCCGAGCCCTCCTGGAAAAGCCTGGCCTCTCGCTGACGCAGCTCGACCCGGCGGATCTTGCCCGAGATCGTCTTCGGCAGCTCGACGAACTCGATCCGCCGGATGCGTTTGTAGGGTGCAAGGCGAGCACGGCAGTGGGCGAAGATTGACGCCGCCGTCGCCGCGTCGGCGGACTGGCCCGGCACCAGCGCCACATAGGCCTTCGGAACCGCGAGACGCAACGCGTCCGGCGCGGGAACGACCGCGGCCTCCGCGACCGCCGGATGCTCGATCAGCACGCTCTCGAGTTCGAACGGCGAGATGCGGTAGTCGGACGCCTTGAAGACATCGTCGGCGCGCCCGACATAGGTGATGTAGCCGTCCGCATCGCGGCTGACGACGTCGCCGGTGCGGTAGATCGTCCCCTCGAGCTTCTCGATGTTGCCCGCATCGTCCTGATAGCCGAGCATCAGCGACGCGGGTGGCGGGTCGAGCGGGAGGCACAGGGCGCCCTCCGCCGCGTCGCGATCCTCGGTGTCGAGGATCCGCAGGCGGTAGCCCGGCATCGGCCGCCCCATCGATCCTGGCTTCAGCTTCTGGCCCGGGGAATTGCCGATCTGGCAGGTCGTTTCGGTCTGCCCGTAACCATCGCGGATGGTGATACCCCAGGCTCGTTCCACCTGTTCGATCACTTCGGGATTGAGCGGTTCGCCCGCGCCGCAGAGTTCGCGCAACGATCCCTTGTAGGGGGCGAGATCCTCCTGGATGAGCATCCGCCAGACGGTCGGCGGCGCGGCAAAGGTGGACACGCCGGCGTCGCGCATGCGCTCCAGCAGGTCGCGAGCGTTGAACCGGGGCTGGTTGGCGATGAAGATCGCAGCGCCTGCGTTCCAAGGCGCGAAAAAGCAGCACCATGCGTGCTTCGCCCAGCCTGGCGAGGAGACGTTGAGGTGCAGGTCGCCTGGCTGCAGCCCCAGCCAGTACATCGTGCTGAGGTGGCCCACAGGATAGGACCGGTGCGTGTGCAGCACCAGCTTGGGCCGTGACGTCGTACCGGATGTGAAATAGAGAAGCATCGGATCCGAAGCAACGGTCCTGCGCTGGGGCACGAACGTCGCCGGTCCCTCGAGCAACGTCTCGTAGGCGATGCCGCCGGCACCGTTGACGCCGATGCGGATCGCCCCGTCCGGTGCGGCGGCGAGCCGCTCGGCATCGGCACAGACCACCGCGCGGACCCGCGCACGCGCCACCCGCTCGCGCAGGTCCGCCTGCGTCAGCAGCGTCGTCGCCGGCACCACGACCGCGCCAAGCTTCATCGCCGCCAGCATCGTCTCCCAGAGCGGGGCAACGTTGCCGAGCATCAGCATGATGCGGTCGCCCTGGCCGAGTCCGAGGGAGGCGAGACCGTTGGCCAGGCGGTTCGAGCGTTCCGACAACTCGCGAAAGCTCAGCCGCGCCGCCCCCTCTCCGGTAATCACCAGCGCGGGTCTATCCCCGTGCTCGCCCGACGCCAGGTAGGCGTCGAACCAGTCGCGTGCCCAGTTGAAATCATCCAGCTCGGGCCAGCGGAATTCGTGGACCGCAGCGGCGTAGTCGCAGCGGTGCCGCAACAGCAGATCGCGCGCCGCGAGGAAGGCCTCGGTCCCGCTCATGACACGCGCCTCAGGAGGGGGCCCTGTCGCGCAGCATCGCGTCGAGGAAGCGGAAAGCCACCGAAAAATCCTTGTCCGCCAGCCCCGCCGCCGCCAGCGCCTCGTAGATGCGCGCGGCATGGGCGCCCATCGGCGTTGCAGCACCTGTCCCTTGGGCCGCCTGCTGCGACAGCTTCAGGTCCTTGAGCATCAGCGCCGCTGCAAAGCCAGGCTGGTAGTCGCGCTCGGAAGCAGCGGTCGGAACCGGGCCGGGTACCGGGCAGTTGTTCAGGAGAGACCAGCAGGAGCCCGATGATGTCGATGCGATTTCGAACAGTTTATGCCGTTCGAGCCCAAGGCGTCCGGCCAGCACGAAAGCCTCGCAGACACCCAGCATCGAGACGCCGAGAATCATGTTGTTGCAGATCTTCGCCGCCTGGCCCGCCCCTGGTCCGCCCGCATGGACGATGTTCTTGCCCATGGCGGCGAGAATCGGCTTGGCCCGCGCGAACCCTGCGTCACTGCCGCCGACCATGAAGGTGAGTGTGGCCCGCTGAGCGCCGACGGTGCCGCCCGAGACCGGCGCATCGAGCATCTCGATGCCGGCCTTCGCCGCCTCGCCCGCGACCTCGCGCGCGGTCTCGACATCGATCGTCGAGCAATCGATCAGCAGCGAACCTCGCCCGGCGCAGCGCAGCAGCCCCTCCTTGCCGAGATAGACCGCGCGCACATGCTCTCCGGCCGGCAGCATGGTGATGACCGCGTCGGCCGCCGCCGCCCCCTCTGCCAGGCTCGCCGCGATATAGCCGCCCTGCGCGATGAACGTGTCGCGCGCGCGCGGCGCGGTGTCGTGGCCGGTGACCTCGTGGCCGGCTCGGCGCAGATTGCCCGCCATGGGAAGCCCCATGTTGCCCAGACCGATGAACTGGATCCGCATCCTGTCCTCCCTTCCGGCCTGCGTCTCAGGCCCGCTCCAGCAACTTGCGCGCGATGATCACGCGCATGATCTCGTTGGTTCCTTCCAGGATACGGTGCACGCGCAGATCGCGCAGATACCGCTCCACCTGATAGTCCTTGATATAGCCATAGCCGCCATGCAGTTGCAGGGCCTCGTCGCAGATTCGCCAGCATGTGTCGGTTGCGTATCGTTTTGCCATCGCCGAACGCAAGGTCGCATCGGCGGCGCGGGCGTCGAGTGCCGCCGCCGCGCGGTGCACCATCAATCGCGCCGCCTCGAGCTCGGTCGCCATGTCCGCGAGCTTGAACTGCAGCGCCTG
>JAGWQN010000052.1 GCA_028869995.1 Rhodospirillales bacterium | reverse complement strand
TCGCCGTGCCAGGCATTCACGTTCTGCCCCAACAGCGTGATCTCGCGCGCGCCCTGTGCAACCAGACCGCGCGCCTCGCGCAGGATCGCCGCCACCGGTCGGCTCTGTTCGGCGCCCCGCGTATAGGGAACCACGCAGAAGCTGCAGAACTTGTCGCACCCCTCCTGGATCGTCAGGAAAGCCGAGATCGCGGGCGCCGCGCTCCCCGGCAGGTGGTCGAACTTGCTCTCCGCCGGAAACTCCGTCTCGATCACCGCCCCGGCCGCGCGGGCGGCACGGGCGACCATCTCCGGCAGGCGGTGATAGGTCTGCGGGCCCATCACGATGTCGACGAAGGGCGCGCGGGTGACGATCTCCTGCCCCTCGGCCTGCGCGACGCAGCCGGCGACGGCAAAGATCATGCCCGGCCGGGCCTGCTTCAGCGGCCGCAGCCGGCCCAGCTCGGAAAACACCTTCTCCGAGGCGTTCTCGCGGATATGGCAGGTGTTGAGGATGACCATGTCGGCCTCCTCCGCCCGGTCGGTCGGCGCGTAACCGAGCGGGGCCAGGACGTCCTGCATCCTGGCGCTGTCGTACACGTTCATCTGGCAGCCCCAGGTGATGACGTGCAGCCGTCGCCGGGCCGGCGCGGCCGGAGAGCCGGTCTTCATGAGGGGGACAGGTCGGCCAGCAGGGACCGGGACGGCGTGGCCGTCCGGCGCGAGGCGCCGCCGACGGATGCGGTCAGGCGCAAGGGACGGCAGAATTCCTTGGCATTGCACTCACTTTCGCAACAGCTGCAGTGACTTTGTCAAGCCTTGAGTTCGGCGAGGAGGCGCGTCGGCGGCCCTTGCGGATTCATGCATAGGCGGCATCAGCCGCCGCCGGCACCACGCCGACGAGCACGGGTTCGCGGTTCTGCCGCAGCGTCGCAGCTCCGTCCGCAACCACCTTCCAGACCGCGGCCGAGAGCGCCTTGCGGTCGGCGAAGTCCCCGGGGTCGATGGCCGGCGCATGCAGGACGCTCGCGCGCAGGCCGCGCTGGCGCAGCAGCCGCCAGGCATGCGGCAGCAGGTCCATGTCGGCATACCAGGCGAAGAGCGCCCGGCTGGCCCGCCCGGCCGGCAGGAAACCGACACGGTCGTAGGCGAGCGCGATCGGGCAGACGATCGGGGCGACCGGTGCGCCAGCGCCTGTGGTGAAGGTCGCCGCAGCAGCGAAGAAGGTGGGGCGGAACGGCAGCACGCGCGTGCCGTCCGAGCTGGTGCCCTCGGGGAACAGGATCAGGTTGCTTCCACCCGCCAGCCGCTCGCGCATCTGATCGCGCTCACGCCCGGTGGTGACGCGGCGGCGCTCGACGAACACCGTGCGGCCGAGCCGCGCGATCAGCCCGATCGCCGGCCATGAGCGCACCTCGCCCTTGGAGACAAACGCCGCCGGCAGCAACGCGCCGAGCACCAGGATGTCGAGCCACGAGGAGTGGTTGGCGACGTAGACGACGGGCCGGCCTGAAGGGTCCGAGCCGGCCAGCCGCACCTCGCGCAGCGACAGCCCGATGCAGAAGCACATGCCCCGCCAGTACAGGCGCGGAAACAGCACCTTCGCCTCGCCCGGCAGCACGAGGCAGAGCGCCTGCAGGGGGATGCACAGCGCCGACCACAACACGACGCCTGCCATGCGCACCACCGCCAACGCGGTCCGCGACCAGCCCTCGTCGATCGGACGGCGCCCCGGCGTGTCGAAGGGATCGGCGTCCGGCGGCAGGGCGTGGCTGCGCGCGCGCCGACCCGGCGGCGCCATTTTCTTCATGAGCGCATCTCCATCGACATCGCGGCTGCAAGGGACCTCACCGGTCCCCTCCTAGCGCCCGGTCCGATGCCGGACCATGAAACACTGATGATCATTTTCATAAATTCCCATGGCAAAGGCGTGGCGGACGGACGACGGGGCGCAAACGGCGCAACCAGCGGATGGCGGCACCCGCGAAGCCGGCCTAGAGCACGCGCCCATGCGAGAGCACGCCACGACTGACGATCCGCTGTCGGCGGCGCCGCGGATGTCGCCAAGGAGCTTAATCAACCCATGGACCGGTCGACGCCGACACCGGGCACCAGGCTGCCGACGGCCGTGCGTGCCGCCTCTTCCGGGACTCCTTCCACCGAAGCCCCTTCCAC
Source organism: Rhodospirillales bacterium (assembly GCA_028869995.1). GTDB lineage: Bacteria > Pseudomonadota > Alphaproteobacteria > Acetobacterales > Acetobacteraceae > JAJXXT01. Next base: position 25,041 of record JAGWQN010000052.1, on the reverse strand, counting down.
CGAAGCCCCCTCCACCGAAGCATGGGGCCTGCTGCTGATCCTCGCGCTGCCATGGGGCGGCAGCTTCGTCTTCTACCGCCTGCTGGCGGACCGCCTGCCGGTGCTGATCACGGTCTGGAGCCGTGTGGCGCTGGCCGCGCTCCTCCTGTTCCTGCTGCTGTGGCTGCGCGGCGAGCGCGCGCGGATCCGCTGGCGCGACATCGCGGTGATGGCGGTGCTCAATAACCTCGTCCCGTTCAGCCTGCTTGCCTGGGGCGAGACGCGGGTGACCGCCGGGCTCGCCTCGGTGCTGAACGCGACCACCCCGGCCTTCGCGGTGCTGATCGCCGCCCTGGCGGGGGCCGAGGCGCTGTCGCGCCCACGGGTGCTGGGCTGCGCGCTCGCCTTTGCGGGTGTCGTCGTGCTCATCGGTCCCTCGGTTCTCGCCGGGGGCGACGCACTGGGTGCCCTGGCCTGCCTCGGGGCCGCCTGCAGCTACGGCCTCGCCGCACTTTGGGGACGACGGCTGCGCGGCACACCGCCGCTGGCCGCCGCCGCCGGCCAGTGCCTGGCGAGTGCCGTTCTGCTGCTGCCGGTGATGGTCGCGGTGGACCGGCCCTGGGCGCTGCCGATGCCGGGGCTCGGCACCTGGGGCGCGATCCTCGGCCTGGCCTGGCTCAGCACGGCCCTCGCCTACGTGATCTTCTTTCGCATCATCGTCGTCTCCGGCCCGCAGAATGCGATGCTGGTGACCTTCCTCACGCCGGTCACCGGGCTGCTGATGGGCGCGCTGTTCCTCGGCGAGACGATCCTGCTGCGCATGCTGGCCGGGCTGCTGGTGATCGCAGCCGGCCTCATCGCCATCGACGGCCGCCTCGGCCGGCGCCTGGCCCGGCGGCGTTTCTAAGGCGGCCGCCGGGTGCCAGCCCTTGCCAGGACGCCCGCGCCGGGCGATCCGTCGCGCATGGACCTCACCATCGCCACCTGGAACATCAACTCGCTGCGGCTGCGCCGGGACCTGCTGGGCTCGTTGCGCGATACCCTCGACCCGGACGTGATCTGCCTGCAGGAGACCAAGGTTCCGGACGAGCTCTTCCCCGAGGAGCTGGGCGCCGCGCTCGGCTATCCGCACGTCGCTCGGCGCGGCATGAAGGGCTACAACGGCGTTGCGATCTTCTCGCGCGTGCCGATGCGGCCGCTGGCGCAGACGCCGGACTGGTGCGGCCGGGGTGACTGCCGCCACCTTGCGGTGCGCCTGGCGCTACCGGCGGCGGAGATCGAGCTGCACGACTTCTATGTTCCCGCCGGCGGCGACGTCCCGGACCGCGAGGCCAACGAAAAGTTCGGGCACAAGCTCGACTTCATCGCCGAGGCCCGGGCGCATTTCGCCTCCCGCCGCCTGCGCCGCGCGGTGCTGGTGGGGGACCTCAACATCGCCCCGCTCGAAAGCGACGTCTGGAGCCACCGCCAGCTGCTCGACGTGGTGAGCCACACGCCGGTCGAGACCGAGGGGCTGCTGGCCTGGCAACGGGCCGGCTTCCGCGACGCCGTGCGCCACCTCATCCCGGAGCCGGAACGCATCTACACGTGGTGGTCCTACCGCAACCGCGACTGGCGCGCGTCGGACCGGGGCCGGCGCCTGGACCATGTCTGGGTGACCCCGGACCTGCTCGACCGGCTGGCCGGGGTGCGGGTGCTGAAGGACGCGCGCGACTGGCCGCGCAGCAGCGACCACGTGCCGCTCGCCGTCACGCTGCGTCTGGGATAGAGCCATATCCGCTGGCGAGGCCCCATTACGCGGCGGCGGCCGTGCCGGCTGCGGCGTCGAGCCGGTAGCCGCGGCCCTCGGTCGCGATCATCTCTCCCGCGGAGTCGCCGAGCTTGCGGCGCAGGCGGTAGACGTGGGTCTCGAGCGTGTGCGTCGAAACCCGGGAATTGTATCCCCACACCGCCGCAAGGAGCGTCTCACGCGGCACGGCCAGGGGCGCGGCGCGGTGCAGGTATGTCAGGATCGCGGCCTCTTTCTCGGTCAGGCGGATGCGCTGGCCCGCCGCGTCGGTGAGGGAGCGGGCCGACGCATTGAAGCGGAACGCGCCGAGCTGCAGGATCGCCTCCTCGCCGTTCGCCTGCTGGCGAAGCTGGGCGCGCAGCCGCGCCAGCAGCTCGCGCAGACGGAAGGGCTTGGCGATGTAGTCGTTGGCCCCGGCATCGAGACCGCGCACGATGTCGCCCTCCGCCGCCTGCGCCGAGACGATCAGGATCGGTATCCGCACGCCCAGCTGGCGCATGCGGGTGCAGAAGACGAGGCCGTCGCCATCGGGCATCGCGGTCTCGAGCAGGATCGCATCGAAGCCCGGCGAGGCCAGCGCCATGCGCTCCGCCTCGGCCAGGCTTGCCGCCCCTCGCGGCGCGAATTCCCCGGCGTGGCCAAGCTGTTCGGCCAGCAGCGCACGCACCGCTGCATCGTGGTCGACGATCAGGATCGGGCGCATCGGTCGCTGGCGTGCGGCAGCCATCCTCGTCCTTTCGCGGCGCCCTGGCCGGGGCCCGGCCCAGGCCGCCTCCATCGTGGGGGCGAACGCCACGGGGTCAAGTCAAATCGCCATGGCAGCGGTCATGCGGCGGTGGGCACCTCGCGGTGACTCCCGATGGCACGAATTTGTCCCTACATGAGGTTTCCAAACGTTGCGAACGATTGCCCGTATGTCCGCCCAGCCCATGCCGGCCCGTCCCGAACCCTCCCCGTGCCTCGCCGCGCTGCGCGGCGTTCACCGCGCGGTGGCGGAGCTGCGCCGCGGCGCGCCCGTCGTCCTCGCCGGCGCCGAGCGGTGGCTGCTGGTCGCCGCGGAGACCGCGTCACCCGCCGGTATCGCGGAGTTCGAGGCCCTCGCCCCGGCGCCGCTGCTGCTGCTGGAGCCGGCCAGGGCCGCCGCCCTCCTGCATCGCCCGTTCGAGCCGGCGCCGCAGGCGCTGGCCCTGTCGGGGCCGACGCCCGGGCTGCTGCGCGCGCTCGCCGACCCGACGCGCGACATGCCCCGGCCCGCCGAACCGGCGCGCGCCGTCGCGGCCCCCGTGGACGCCGGCGCGGCACTGACACTGGCAAAGCTGGCGCGCCTGCTGCCGGCCGTGGTCGCCGGGCGGCTGACTGCCGAGGCCGATACCGCGGCACTGCTGAGCGTCGGCGCCGCCGACATTCTCGCCTACCCAGCCAGCGAGGCGGCGGCGCTGACCCGCGTGGCGGAAGCGCCGGTGCCGCTCGCCGGCGCGCGCGATGCCCGCCTCGTCGCCTTCCGCGCGCCCGATGCCGGCGTCGAGCACCTGGCGATTGTCGTCGGCGATCCCGCGAGCCAGCCGGCGCCGCTGGTGCGGCTGCATTCGGAATGCTTCACCGGCGACCTCCTGGGCTCGCTGCGCTGCGACTGCGGCGACCAGCTGCGCGGCGCGATCGCGCGCATCGGCGCCGAGGCGCATGGCATCGTGCTCTATCTCGCGCAGGAGGGGCGCGGCATCGGCCTCGTCAACAAGCTCCGCGCCTACGCGCTGCAGGATCGCGGCCTCGACACGCTCGACGCCAACCGCGCCCTGGGCTGGGGCGCCGACGAGCGCAGTTTCCTGATCGCAGCGACGATGCTGCGCGAACTCGGCATCACGCGGCTGCGCCTGCTCACCAACAACCCCGCGAAGGTGGAGGCGCTGGCCGCCTGCGGGATCGAGGTCGTTGCGCGCGAGAAGATCGTGATACCGGCGAACGGCATCAACGACGCCTATCTCGCCGCCAAGGCCGCGCGCTTCGGGCATCTGCTCGATCCATGAGCGCGCCCATGATCGCCGAGGTCGGCCCCGATGCGACCCTCGCCTGGCGCGGCCGGCGCCTGCGCTGCGCCCTCGGCCGCGGCGGCATCAGCACCGACAAGCGCGAAGGCGACGGCGCCACGCCCGCCGGCCCGCTGGTGTTGCGCCGCCTGCTCTACCGTGCCGACCGCCTTCCGCCGCCGCCCGGCACGCTGCCGCGCGAGCCGATCGGAGCCGGGGATGGCTGGTGCGACGACCCCGCCCACCGCGACTACAACCGGCAGGTGACGCTGCCGCATCCGGCCCGCTGCGAGCAGCTTTGGCGCACCGATCGTCTCTACGACCTGGTCGGCGTGCTCGCCTGGAACGACGAGCCGGTGCAGCCCGGCCGGGGGAGCGCCATTTTCCTGCATGTCGCCCACGATGACTATGCGCCGACCGAGGGTTGCGTGGCGCTCGCCCTGCCGGATCTGCTGCGGCTGCTGGCGGAGGGCCTGAGCTCGCTTCTGGTCCGCGCGGAGTAGCCTCGGGCGGCGCCACCGCGGGCCGCGGAGCCGGCCCCGGACCGACGCCTCCACCCCCCTTGCCTTCCGGCCACGAACGGCCGATGTAGAGCTATCAGGACTTGTCTGGTCCGGTTGGAGAAACGGATGTTCATTGAAACCGAAGGCACGCCCAATCCCGCCACGCTGAAATTCCTCCCCGGCCGCGAGGTTGCCGGCGCCGCGCCGGCCGATTTCGCACAACCGGTCGATGCCGCCACCAGCCCGCTGGCCGCACGCCTGTTCGCGCTGGACGGGGTGGCGCGGGTCTTTCTCGGCGCCGATTTCGTCACCGTGACCAAGAGCGAGGACGTGGACTGGGCCCACCTGAAGGCGCGGGTGCTCGGCGCGCTGATGGACCACGCGCTTTCCGGCGAGCCGGCGCTGGCCGCGAGCGCCGCCGCGATCGAGGAGGATTGCTCGCCCGAGGACGCTGACGTCGTCGCCCAGATCAAGGAATTACTGGATACGCGCGTGCGCCCGGCCGTGGCCGGCGACGGCGGGGACATCGTCTTCCGCGGCTATCGCGACGGCATCGTGCGGCTGCACATGCAGGGTGCCTGCTCGGGCTGCCCGTCCTCCACCGCGACGCTCAAGCATGGCATTGAGACGATGCTGCGCCACTACGTGCCGGAAGTGCGGCGGGTCGAACAGGTGCTCGCGTGACCGACTTGCCGCAGGTGCTCGCGTAAGTAACGGGCGGCAGACACGCGCCTGACCCTGCGCCGCGCAGGGCCTCGCCCGGGGAGCGTTCGCTTGATCCTCGGGCGGGCGCGAGCTAACGCCCAGCCTTTCCAGCAAAGACGGTTTTCCCATGCAACTCGACGACCCGGCCCTCGACCAGCTGTTCCGCAGCGCGCGCACGCACAACAAGTGGACCGACGAACCGGTCACCGACGACGAGATCCGCGCGGTGTTCGACCTGATGAAGATGGCGCCGACCTCCGCCAACTCCTCGCCGGCGCGCTTTCTCTTCCTGCGCAGCACGAGCTCGAAGGAACGTCTGCGCCCGGCGCTTTCGGCCGGCAATCTCGACAAGACGATGGCCGCGCCGGTGACCGTGGTGGTCGCCTATGATCCGCATTTCTACGAGCACCTGCCGAAGCTCTTTCCCCATGCGGATGCGCGCGCCTGGTTCTCCTCCAATCCGCCGCTCGCGGAGGAGACCGCCTTCCGCAACTCGACGCTGCAGGGCGGCTACTTCATCCTGGCCGCCCGCGCGCTCGGGCTCGACTGCGGGCCGATGAGCGGCTTCGACAAGGCCAAGGTCGATACGGAGTTCTTCTCCTATCGCGGCTGGAAGTCGAACTTTCTGATCAATGTCGGCCACGGCGATCCGGCCGGCCTGTTCGACCGCTCGCCGCGCTTCGACTTCGCCGAGGTCGCCGATATCCTCTGATCCCGCGCCCGTTCTCGTCATCGAGGGCGACCATGGCGGCCGCGCGAGCCTCGTCGGCGCCACGCTGACGGCCAGCGTCGTGTCCACGGACGCGGCGGGCCTCGCGCTCGCGGTTCACGGGCTGCTGGCCGGGCGTGCGGCGCCGGCGGCCGTCGCGGTCGGCGTCGGGCCGGGCAGCTTCACCGGGCTGCGCGCGGCCGCGAGCCTCGGCCAGGGGCTTGCGCAGGGCTGGGCGGTACCCTGCGTCGGCGTCGCGGCGGCGGAGGCGCTGGCGGCCACGGTCGGCGACATCGCGACCCGAGCGCTGTGGGTGGCCATCGCCGCCCGCCCCGGCCACATCCACCTCATCCGTGGCGCGCAATCCGCGGTCGTGGCCTGCGCGGACATCCCTCACCCCGCGGGAGCGGTGGCGATCGCCGGCGACGCAGCGCCGCTCGCCGCCGCCTGGCTCGCGGCGCGCGGCGCCGACGTGATGCTGACCGCGGCACGCACCGCCTCGCCTGCGGCCATCGCCGCGATCGCCCGCGAGCGGCTCGCCGGCCAGCGCCCCGCCCTGCCGCCGCTGCCCCTCTACGGCGAGCCCCCGCGCGTGACCGCCGCACCGCGCCGCCCGGCGCCGGTATGACCGCGGGGCCGGTGCGGGCGACCACGGCCCATGCCGAGGCCATGGCCGCGATCCATGCCGCGAGTTTTCCCCCCCGCGAGCGCTGGGGCGTGGACGCGATGCGCCTGCAGCTGGGCCTGCCCGGCGCCTTCGCGCTGATCGACCCGCGCGGCGGCTTCGTTCTGGCGCGCGTCGCCGCCGACGAAGCCGAGATTCTCACCATCGCCGTCCTGCCGCAGGCGCGTCGCACCGGCCTGGGAGGCATCCTGCTCGCCGCCGCGCTCGCCGAGGCCCGCGCGCGCGGCGCGGTGGCGATGTTCCTGGAAGTCGCCGAGGCCAACCAGGCCGCCCGCGCGCTCTATGCCGGCGCGGGGTTTCGCGAGGTCGGGACACGGCCGAATTATTACCCCGGCGGCGTCACGGCGCTGGTGCTGCGCGCCACGCCCGGGAACAGCCTCCAGCCTGGTTGACCCGGTCCGGCTCAGGCAGGCCGCAGGCTGCGCCTGGTGTCGTGTTTTCCGCGGCCGGCGGCCGATGTCTGCCGATCCGCGGCGGCTTTCGTCTCGCAACAACACCGAAATTCGTTGCTGCGGCACCCGACGCGCCGGTGCGCCGTGGTTCAGCCTGCGCCCTTGCGCAGGAGGATCCGCCCGGTCCCGTCCGTCGCGCGGCTCTCTTGCAACACCGCATGCCCCTGCGCGCGCGCCGTTGCAGGAATATTGGCCAACGGCTCAGCCCCTTTGGCCACGACCAGCAACGTCCCACCGGTGGGAAGGCGGTCGAGCGCGAGGCGCGTGCGAACGAAGGTCATCGGGCAGACATCCGCCGTGACGTCGAGCACGACATCGGCGATTGTTACGGAAGGGTTCAAATCAGCATTTGTCTTTTTCATGGCAGTCGGCCGGTTCACGGCAGCATTGTTGCGTCGGAAATGTTGCATGCATACGATAACTGGTCTTATAGCGGCTCGAACGAATGCCTGAAAAGGAAAACCTCGTGGCCGATTCCAACTCCAACCCGGATGTTCTCGGGCTTACTGCGCAAATCGTATCCGCCCACGTCGCGCACAACAGTGTGGCAGCGGAAGCGCTTCCGGGACTGATCCAGGAAATCTATCGCACGCTCTCGACCGTTGGCACCGTCGCCACCCAGCCGCCGAAGCCGGAACCCGCCGTTTCGCCGAAGAAGTCGGTTTTCCCGGACTACATCATCTGTCTTGAGGACGGGAAGAAGCTGAAGATGCTCAAGCGTCATCTCAAGACGTCGTATAATCTGACGCCGGAGCAGTATCGCGAGCGCTGGGGCCTCGACGCCTCCTACCCGATGGTTGCGCCGAATTATGCCAAGCACCGCTCGACGCTGGCCAAGCGCATCGGGCTCGGGACCAAGCCGCGCCAGGCGCCGGCGGGTCGCCGCCGCGGCTGAGACCCGTCGCGGGAGCCGAGGCGCCGCGCGGTCCGGGCCGCGCGGCGGTGCTCGCGCGCGACCTTCGCTGGACGCGCGCGCGCCGCCGGATTTGCAGAGGGGGCCGCCGCGCCTGTAATCTCGGCCCCGTGGACGCCCCCATGGAAAGCCGCATCGAGCGCCTGTGCGTCGAGAAGGGCCTCAAGATGACCGGCCAGCGCCGAACCATCGCTCGGGTCCTGTCGGAGGCCACGGACCATCCCGACGTGGAGGAGCTGTACCGCCGTGCGGCGGCGCTGGATGCGCGGATCTCGATCGCGACGGTCTACCGCGCCGTCCGGCTCCTCGAGGAGAAAGGCATTCTCGAACGGCGCGACTTCGGCGGCGGACGCGCCCGCTACGAGCCGACCGAACACGGACGGCACGACCACCTGATCGACATCGATACCGGCCGTGTGGTGGAATTCACCGACGATGCGCATGTGGCGGCGCTGCAGGCGATCGCCCGCCAATTGGGCTTCGACCTCGTCTCGCACCGGCTCGAGCTGTTCGGCCGGCGCCGGCGTCCGGCCACCGAACGGCGAGCGGTGGCCGACGAGGCGCGCACGGCGCCGCGGGGGCCCGCACGATGACGCACGCTGCCAACGCCGCCGGCATGGCCGACGCCGCCATCGCCAGCCCCGGCTTCGCCGAGCTGTCGGCAGGCTCGCTGGGCGTGCGCCTCGCCACCAACGCCGCCGAGATCGACGCGGTGCAGTCGCTGCGCTGGCATGTCTTTTATGAGGAGATGGGCGCGATCCCGGATGCCGCGACGGCCGCGAGCCGGCGCGATCGGGACGCCTTCGATGCGGTCGCCGACCATCTGCTCGTGCTCGACCACGAACGCGGCGAAGGCGCGGATGCCGTCGTCGGCTGCTACCGCCTGATCCGCGCGCCCGCCGCCGCGCGTATCGGCCGCTTCTACTCCGCCGACGAATACGACCTCTCGCGCGTACTTGCCTTCGCCGGCGAGGTGCTCGAGCTCGGCCGCTCCTGCGTGCACGCCGACTACCGCAACCGCGCCGTGATGCAGCTGCTGTGGCGCGGCATCGCGGCCTATGTGTTCCTGCACGAGATCGGGCTGATGTTCGGCTGCGCCAGCCTGCCGGGAACGGACCCGGACGCGGTGGCACCGGAGCTGACGTATCTGTACCGAAACCATCTCGCGCCCGAAGCGATCCGCCCGGTGGCCCTGCCCCACCGGCGCGTGGCCATGGAGCGGATGGGCGACCGGCCGCTCGACACGCGCGCAGCCCTCGCCGCCCTGCCGCCGCTGATCAAGGGCTATTTGCGCCTGGGCGGCTTCGTCGGCGAAGGCGCGGTGATCGACCGTTCGTTCAACACCGTCGATGTCGCCGTGGTGGTCAAGACCGACCTCGTCACCAACCGCTATTTCCGCCACTACGAGCGCAGCGTTCGCGAAGGTGCGGCCTGACGTGACGGCCGGGGCGGCGGACCTCCGTTTCGATGTGATCATGACGGCGCCGCGCCTCGCGGCCCCTGCCGTCGCGGTGCTCGAGGCCGCCGGCTGCCGTATCCATTACATGCAGCCCTATCCGTCGGCCGCCGCGGTGGCCGCACGGGCGCGCGAGGTCGCGGCCCATGCGATCCTCAGCCGCCAGGGCCCGGTCGATGCGGCGGCGATGGACGCGTCGGCGAACCTGCGCATCGTGGCGCGCCATGGCGTCGGCGTGGATGATGTCGACATCGCCGCGGCGAAGGCGCGTGGCATCATGGTCACCCGCGCGCCGGGCTCGAACACAACCGCCGTCGCCGAGCATACGCTCGCGCTCATCCTCGCCCTGGCGAAGGACCTGCGCCCGCTCGGTGCCACCATCGCCGCCGGCGGCTGGCGCGGTGCCGCGGGACAGGTGCGCGACATCGCCGGGCTGCGCCTGGGCCTGCTTGGCTTCGGCGCGATCGGCCGTGCCGTCGCGCGGCTGGCGCTCGCCTTCGGCATGGAGGTCACCGCCTGCGACCCCGGCGCCGGCCCGATGGACGGCGTGCGCCTCGTCCCCACCCCGGCCAGCCTCTGGCCGGCCGCCGAGGTGCTGTCGCTGCACTGCCCCTATCTGCCCGCGACCCGCCATGTGGTCGACGCGGCGGCGATCGCCGCCCTGCCGCGCGGCGCCTTCGTGATCAACACCGCCCGCGGCGGCCTGATCGACGAGCCGGCCCTAGCGGAAGCGCTGGAGCAGGGACAGCTGGCCGGCGCGGCGCTCGATGTCTTCGAGACCGAGCCGCCGGCACAGGGCGATCCGTTGCGCAACCACCCGCGCGTCTTCGTCACGCCGCATGTCGCCGGCGTCACGCCGCGCTCGCTCGACGCGATGGGCACCATGGCCGCGGAGTGCATCGCCGCCTGCCTCACCGGCGGCACGGTTCCGGCCGAGCGCATCGTCGCGCCATGAGCCGGCTGGCCGCTCTCCGCCGCCGGCCCTTGCTGGCCGCGGCCGTGCTCGGCCTTGCCTCCGCGCTGGCGCTGCCGCCGATCTTCCTGGTCCCGGTGCTGGGACTGACGGTCCCGGGCCTGCTCGCCCTTCTCGCCGACGCCCCGACCTGGCGGCGTGCCGCCTGGATCGGCTTCTGGTTCGGCTTTGCCCACCACGTCGCCGGGCTCTACTGGATCACCGAGGCGATCCTGGTGCGCGCCAGCGAGTTCTGGTGGCTGGTGCCCTTCGCCGCCCCGGGCGTCGCCCTGCTGCTGGCCCCGTTCATCGCCGTGAGCGTGGTCGCGGCCTGGTTTGCCCCACCAGGCTGGCGGCGCGTGCTGGTGCTGGCCGGGGCCTGGACGCTCGCCGACCTCGCGCGGCAATTCGTGGGCACCGGCTTTCCCTGGAATCCCTGGGGCAGCGTCTGGGCGGCGCCGACCGCCTGGGGCGCGGTGATGCAGCAGCCCGCCGCCTGGATCGGCACGCCCGGGCTCACCCTGGCGACCGTGCTCGTCGCCGCGCTGCCGGCACTCGGCCGGCGCGGCATCGCCGCCTCGCTTGCCATTCTCGTGGTCTGGGCCGGGCTCGGCGCCTGGCGCCTGCAAACCCCGCAGCCGAAACCCCCGGGCGTGACCGTGGCGCTGATCCAGGGTGACATCGCCGAGGGGCAGAAGCTCGACGCCGCGTTCGCGGCCTCCATCTTCACCACCTACCTCGAGCTCACCCGCCAGGCGGCGCTGCGCATCCGCGGGCCCGGCGTGATCATCTGGCCGGAGGCGGCGAGCCCCTACCTGCTCGGCCGCGACGCCAATGCCCGCGCCGACATCACGCGCGCGGCCGAGGGCCTGCCGGTGTTCGCCGGCAGCATCCACTTCGGTGCCGATGGCCGGCCGCGCAACTCGCTCTACGCGATCATGGGGCCCGGCCCGCCCGCCGCACGCTACGACAAGCGCCACCTCGTGCCGTTCGGCGAGTACGAACCGGCCTGGCTGCCCTTGAAGCTCCTGCCCGGCGGCGGCTTCGAGGCCGGGCGCCGGTTCGAGACCTGGACCCTGCCGGGATTGCCCGCGGTCGGTCCGCTGATCTGCTACGAGGCGATTTTTCCCGCCCAGGTGGTGGACGAGGCCGCCCGTCCGCGCTGGATGGTCAACGTCACCAACGACGCCTGGTTCGGCAACTCCACGGGCCCGCGCCAGCACCTCGCCGCAGCGCGGATGCGCGCGGTGGAGGAAGGCCTGCCCCTGGTGCGCGCAGCCAACAGCGGCATCTCCGCCGTCTTCGACGCGTTCGGCCGGCAGACGGCCCGGCTCGGCCTGCAGCGTCGCGGGGTGTTGCTGGCATCTCTCCCCGGTCCGCTGCCGCGGACGCTGTTCGCCCGCTTCGGGCTCGCGATTCCCTTCTGGATGGCGCTGCTGCTCGTGATGCTGGCAGGGCCCGGAAAAGCTCTGCTTTTTAGACGCATCGCAAAGTTTTAGGATTTTATTGACGCGCCCTGGTTGTGGCGCTAACCTTTTTATCAACCCTTACGCCAACGCAAGCAGCGTTTCCGTGTGCCGAAACCGATCCCGGTGCCCGGCGCGTGATGGCGGGAAGGCAGGAGCGCGGGGTGCGAAACACGACCGCCTCGGGTGAGACACAGGAGGCTCGATGGTACAGATGAGCGAGGCAGCCCGCCCGGACGGCGACGAGGACATGGTCGCCGGAGGTGCGGAAACCACCACCGCGGAGGGCGCGGAAGGCGGCGGCTCGCGGCCGAGCCCGATCGATGCCCATGTCGGCGCCCGCATCCGCCTGCGCCGCACCCTGATGGGCATGTCGCAGGAGCGCCTCGGCGAAGCGCTGGGCCTGACGTTCCAGCAGATCCAGAAATACGAGCGCGGCGTCAATCGTGTCGGCGCCTCGCGGCTCTACGATCTCGCGCGCGTGCTCGACGTGCCGATCAGCTTCTTCTTCGACGACATGCCCGAGCCGCTGTCGCGCGGCGGTACCGGCGAGATCTCGGTGCGCCGCGGTTTCGGCTTCGCGGAAGCGCAGCAGAGCTTTACCGACGATGCGCTGAACCGTCGCGAAACGCTGGAACTGGTGCGGGCCTATTACCGCATCACCGATCCTGCCGTCCGCAAGCGCGTCTTCGACCTGATCAAGTCGCTGGTGCCGGAAGGCGGCTGAACGGCCGGCTCGCCAGGCCGCGGCCCGGGTGCGTGCAGCATGAGCGTGCGTGTCCGCACCTCCACCACCGCGCGCGGCGAGGCGGCGTGGTCGATACCGAGCGCCGCGACCGCCCCGACAACGCGGCGCGCGGCGGCGGCCGCACCCTCGGCATCGGTATCGGGCAGCAGCAGGCAGAACCGCTCGCCGCCGGTGCGCACCGCCAGGTCCGCGGGCCGGCGGATCGTGCTGGCGAGGGTGCGGGCAATGCGGCGCAGACAGGAATCGGCTGCGACGGTCCCGTAACGATCTGCGAAGGCCCGGTGGGACGCGACGCGCACGGCGACGAGCGCCAGCGGCCGATCCAGCCGGCGGGCGCGCACCCGCGCCGCCAGCATCGCCGCATCGAGCCGCGCCCGGCTCGCCAGCCGCGTGAGCCGGTCCTCGAACAGCATGGTGTCGAGCCGGCGCGTGAGCTCCGCGACCTGGGTCTCAAGTTGTCGCTCCCGGGTAATGTCGCGCGCACCGATCAGATACCCACGCTCGCCGATGTGATGCGCGGCGAGCGACAGCAGCACGCGGCCGCCATCGGCGTGCCGGCACGAAAGCTCCAGTCGCGCCGCCTCGCCCGGACCCAGCGTGTCGAGCGCCTTGTGCAGCGCCGCGGCATCCGCCGGCGCGGCGTCGAGCCCCTCGGCGAGCACGGTCGCGGGCGGCACGCCGAGCACGGCCCGGCAACCCGGCGCGGCCCAGCGCGGCCGCCGATCGCGCCCCAGCCGCAGGGCAAACCAGGCGCCGTCAGCGGCGAGACGCTCCGCATCCTCCGCCACGGCGGCGAGGCGCAGCTGGGCTGCCGCGAGATCGCGGTCACGCCCGCCAAGGCGCACCGCGAGCCGGGCCACCTCCCGGCGCGCCGGCGCGGCGAGCAGCCGCCAGGCCAGGCGGTGCGAGAGCACGATGGCGGCCGTGGCGGCGAGCACCGCGGCTTCCGACGCCCCTGCCGCCGCCATGACGAGTGGGATCGCCAGGCTCGGCAGGGCGGAGGCGAACAGGCGCCACGACAGGGCGAGGCCCGCCGCCGCGTAGCGCCGGGCCGTCGGACCCGAGGGGCGGCCGGGGCGATTGGCGCCCGACGGGGCTGCGCCGGACGCTGCGTCTGACAAGACGGACCCCTCCCACGAACCGCGCCAGGATGGCCGTGGTGCGGTAAACAAGGCGTTCAGAAACCGAGGAGCGGCGCATGACACGGATGATCGCGATGCCGGCCGGCTTTGCCTATCTGGCCGCCGGGCCAAGACCGTTTTCCGCCGGGGTGATCGCGCGGCCCGGCCACAGGCTGGTGCGGGTCCGTCCGCGCAACGCCCTGTCGCTCGCCGACGGGCTCGGGCTGGCCGCCAGCCATCTCGCCGCCCGTGGCCTGCCCGCGCTCGCGCTGGCAGCCCTCGAGCTGCGCGCGCCGGCGGCGCTGGCACCGGAGGCTTTCGCCGCTTTCAACCGCGACTATGCGAACCTGCTGCGCGAGCGCGGCTTTCTCGCCGGGGACACGTTTCCGATCGCGCGCAGCAACATGGCGCCTCTTTTCGATCCGCCCCGGCAGACCCTGCTGCACGCCTTCACCTACGCGGCACCCGCCGCCAGCCTTCCGGGTGGCGGCCCGGAAGGTGCTGCCGACTTCCTCGTCTCCGGCAAGCCGGAGCTGAGCGAGGATCCGCCGGGTATCGTCGCCGCAGGCGATACCTCGGCCGCCGGCATGCACGCCAAGGCGCACTTCGTCGTCGCAGCGCTGCGTGCCACCACGGACGCGCTGGGCGGCGACTGGAGCCTCCTCACCGGCGCCCAGGCCTACACTCCCCATCCGCTCGAAGGGGCCAGGGCGGTGCTGCGCGCGAGCGGACTCGCGGATCTGGGCGTGACGCTGGTTCCCGGTTATCCGCCCGTCACCGGGCTCGATTTCGAGCTCGACGTGCGCGCCATCAGCGCGGAACTCGCGGCCTGAAGCACGGCGAGCCCGCTCCCTGGCGCGGCGAGGGCTGCATAGGAGGTCCGCGCCGCAAGGCGGTTCAGCCCGGCGGCCCGCCGGGAGGCGATCGCAGCTGGGGGTTGTCGAAGGTGGGATGGCGCAGCTCGTGGATCGCCTCGGCCAGCGCCTCGGCCAGGCTGCGCTTCTCCAGCTCGCCGAGGCTGCCGCCCACCTCGACCGGACGGAACCTGCCGCGCAGCACCAGCGCCGGCACGCGGGCGGGCCGATCCTCCAGCGCCACGCGCAGCCACGCCGTCGGCAGGTCGAGCCGGACCACCTGCCCGGCCCGATCCCAGCGCTGGATGGTCAGCCGCGCCTCGGTCAGCACCAGGCGCTCCTCGACCTGCACGCGGGCGCCGAGGCGGAACAGGTAGGAGGCGAGCCCGAGTTCGACGGCGGCGAAGATCGCCACCGGCCAGGCGCCCAGCAGCCAGGCCAGCGTCGCGTTGACGCTGCAGGAAAACAGGATCGCCATCCCCACCAGCCGCACGCCCCGCGGGCCGAGGCTGCGATGCGGCGTGACGACGGCCTCGAAAATCGGGGTATCCATGGCCGGAGGACGATAGCCGGGCGCGGCCGCTCGCGCCACAATGGCGGCATGGCAAGACCGATGACGCTGGCCGAGGTGCGCTCCTTCATCGAAGCCCTCGCGCGCAGCAATCCCGCGCCGCGCACGGAGCTGCACTACGGCTCCGATTTCCAGCTGCTGGTCGCCGTCGTGCTCTCGGCGCAGACCACGGACGCGGCGGTCAACAAGGCGACGCCGGCGCTGTTCGCCGCGGCGCCGGACGCGGCCGCGATGGCCCGGCTCGGCGCCGAGGGGGTCGCGCGCCATATCCGCTCGATCGGGCTGTGGCAGGCGAAGGCACGCAACGTCGCCGCCCTCTCGGCGCAGCTCGTGGCCGCGCACGGCGGCGAGGTGCCGGCCACGCGCGAGGCGCTGGAGGCGCTTCCGGGCGTCGGGCGCAAGACCGCGAACGTGGTGCTCAACGTCGCCTTCGGCCAGCCGACGATGGCGGTGGATACGCATATCTTCCGCCTCGGCAACCGCACCGGGCTTGCCCCCGGCAAGACGCCGCGTGCGGTCGAGGAGGCGCTGCTGCGCCGTCTCCCCAAGGAATACCTCCGCGACGCGCATCACTGGCTGATCCTGCACGGCCGCTATGTCTGCAAGGCGCGCGCACCGGACTGCGCCCACTGCGTCGCCCGCGCGCCCTGCCGCTATCCGCAGAAGGGCGGATAGGCTCACGCAGTCACGGTGGACAATGAGGGAGGCCGTTGAGGAAAAGAGCGATACCGTCCATGCGGCGTCGTCCGCCTAGGTCCTGAGGGCACCCGAAGGCCGCTCATACCGCTTCTCAGGCCAGCCCGAATTTGATAGGCGAGAAGTTAGGCTTTTCGGAATATCCAAAAAGGGCGCGGCGCCATGGATCTCATCACGACGCTTGCGACGAGTAAATTTCCATTCAAATACAAGGTTTTCAAAGCGCTCGACAGGTTCGGGGCGCTTTCCGGCGAACTCAAGCTCCGCGTGGGCGGCAAGGATTTTCACGTTCCGGCCGATCAGTGGTATTTTTGGCAGCTGCGCGACGCCACGCGCTACCAGGAAAAGCGCCTCGATTCGTTGTGCAGGCTGACCGGGGAGTTCCTGGCGGACTGCCACCTTCTCGATCTTGGCGCCGATATTGGCGCGGTCAGTCGGATTATGCTGGCTAAAATGACCAATATCCACGCTGTTACCGCCCTCGAGCCCAACCCGTCTGCCTACCGGTATCTGAAGGCAAACCTCACGGGCCTTCCGATCCCCGCGGAGGCGCTCAACATCGCCGTCTCCGACGTCTCAGGCTTGGTCAATCTGGAACGCGACGCCTCACGACAGTCGGACCACAGCGGTTTCGTCCGTCCCGATGCAAATGGCACGACTCGAGCGGAGCCGGTCGATTCGTTTTTCACCGCCCGATGCCAGGACCTGCTGGTCAAGATTGATGTCGAAGGCCAGGAGCGGGCGGTTTTCCTCGGGGCGCAAAAGACGCTCCGACAAGCTCGCCGAGTTCTTCTGTTCGTCGAAATTCACCGTGATGTCGTTGATCGTACCGGGATCTCGGCGGAGCAAATCTTCTCCGCTGCCGAGGCTATTCGCCCCTGCGAATGGTATCTCGCCGACCCCGGCACGCCACCGGTCGATCGTGCGCGGCCATTCTTCGACCAGTTTCCGGCACGCCAGTATGACGTGATCGGCGTTATGCCCTCCTAGAGCAACCCCTCGCTTGGTTGAGCCTGCCCGGCTCAGCCAAGCGGCAGAGAAGTTGCTCTCAATCAAATGTCTTCTAGAGCAACAAATCCGATCAGATGATTCCATCGGATCGGATATTGCTCTAGCCGAGGCGGCTGATCCCGTTCTCGAACATATCGGAGGCCGAGGGCCGGCGGCCTTTGGCGGCGCCTCGGTCTCAGGTCTTGAGGAACCCGACGAGCCGCATCGCCTCGGCGACGATCGGGTCGGCGATCCCGGCGGCGCGCTCCGCCCCCTCGCGCAGCACCGCGTCCACATAGGCGGTGTCGGCAAGCAGGCGCCGGGTTTCCATCGCGATCGGTTCGAGCTTCGCCACCAGCAGCTCGGCGAGTGCCGGCTTGAAGGCGCCGAACCCCTGTCCGCCCCATTGCCGCAGCACCGTCGCGTGGTCGGTGTCGGCCAGTGCGGCGTAAATACCGACCAGGTTGCGCGCCTCCGGCCGTCCTTCGAGGCCCTGGGGTTCGGAGGGCAGCGGCTCGGGATCGGTCTTGGCGCGGCGGATCTTCTGCGCAATCTCGTCGGCGCTGTCGTTGAGGTTGATGCGGCTCTGATCGGAAGGATCGGATTTCGACATCTTCTTGGTGCCGTCGCGCAGGCTCATCACCCGCGCGGCCGGGCCCATGATCAGCCCCTCGATCGCGGGGAAGAACTCGGTCGCGTAGTCGTGGTTGAATTTCTGCGCGATGTCGTTGGCAAGCTCGAGGTGCTGGCGCTGGTCGTCGCCGACCGGAACGCGCGTCGCCTTGTAGGCGAGGATGTCGGCCGCCATCAGCACCGGGTAGGTGAAGAGCCCGGCGGAGACGTTCTCCGTGTTCTTGCCGGCCTTGTCCTTGAACTGGGTCATGCGGTTGAGCCAGCCGAGGCGGGCGACGCATTCGAAGATCCAGGCCAGGCGCACATGCGCCGCCACCTGCGACTGCAGGAACAGGATCGAGCGCCGCGGGTCGATGCCGCAGGCGAGCAGGGAGGCCGCCATCTCGCGGCTCTGCGTGGCCAGCTGCGCCGGCTCCTGCCACTGCGTGATCGCGTGCAGGTCCACGACGCAATAGATGCAGTCGTGGTTGTCCTGCAGCGGCACCCAGTTGCGCATGGCGCCGAGATAGTTGCCGAGCGTCGGCACGCCCGAGGGTTGAATGCCCGAGAAAATGCGCTGCATGCCGGCCTTCTCCCGGCAAGCGCGGCGATGGTCAACCCGCGCCGGGACAAATCCGGCCTGTCAGCCGCGGGCCAGGCGTCCGCGCAGCGCCCGCAGGTCCGCGGCCCCCGAGACCTGCGCGGCGAGCAGGTAGGTCGCCGCCCCGAGCCCGATCAGCGCCGCGAGCCCGAGCCAGGCGAGGTGGGCTCCTTCGACCGGGCGGTAGAGGAACCGTGCGCCCGCCTCGACCACCGCCACCATGGCGAGCCCGGACGCCACCATCCCCGCGCTGCGCCGGCGGAGCAGCGCGTCGGGCACGAGCGCGCCGTCCCGGGCCAGCAGCACCCAGAGCAGCACCGTGTTGAACCAGGCGGCGACGGCCGAGGCGAGCGGCGGGCCGAGATGGCCGAACGGACCCATGAAGGCGAAGTTGAGCACGACGTTCACCACCATCGTCGCCACCCCCACGCGCACCGGCGTCGCGGTGTCGCCGCGGGCGTAGAAGGGCGGGGTGAGGATCCGCACCGCGACATAGGCGGGCAGGCCCGAGGCATAGGCGGCCAGCGCGGTCGCGGTGAGCGCGGTCGCGCGCGCGCTCATCGCGCCGTGATGGAACAGCACCGTGACGATCGGGCCGGCGATCACGCCGAGCCCGAGCGTCGCCGGCAGGGTCAGGAAAAGGCCGAATTCGAGCGCGCGGTTGAGCTGGCTGCGTGCGCCCGCGACATCCCCGGCATGCAAGAGCCGCGACAGCGTCGGCAGCAGCGCGGTGCCGACCGCGACGCCGATCGTCCCGAGCGGCAGCTGCGCCACCCGGTCCGCGTAATAAAGGACGGAGACGGTTCCCGCCGGCAGCAGGCTGGCGACGATCGTATCGACGAAAAGGTTGATCTGCGTGACCCCGGCGCCGAGCAGGGCCGGCCCGAGGCGGCGCAGGAGCAGGCGGATCGCCGGCGACGCACGCGGCCAGCGCGGCCTGAGGTCGAGCCCCGCGTGCTGCGCGGCAACCGCCAGCATCGCGAGCTGCAGCACGCCCGAGACGGTGATGCCGATCGCCAGCGCATGCCCCTCGGTCGGCAGTCGGTGGCGCAGCAGCAGCATCGCCGCGATGGTGACGACGTTGAACACCACCGGCGCGGCGGCGGCGGCGGCGAAGCGGTGCAGCCCGTTGAGCGCGCCGGAGACGAGCGCGGCGAGGCAGATCAGCGGCATGTAGGGGAAGCTGATCCGGCACAGCGCGACGACGAGGGCGAATTTTCCCGGATTGTCCACGAAACCGGGCGCCATCAGCCCGGCGACGAAGGGCATGTAGATTTCCGACAGCGCCGTCAGCACCAGCAGCACCAGCGCCAGGGCGGAAGCCGCCTCGGCGGCAAAGCGCGACGACGCCTCGCGGCCCTCGGCGAGCTCGAGGGCGGTGAAGCCGGGGACGAAGGCCGAGTTGAACGCACCTTCGCCGAACAGGCGGCGAAACAGGTTGGGCAGGCGCATCGCCACCAGCGCCGCATCGGCAACGGCGCCGGTGCCCAGCAGGGTCGCGATGATGATGTCGCGGGCGAATCCGAGCACGCGGCTCGCCATCGTCCAGCCGCCAACCGTCAGGATGCCGCGCAGCATGGGCGCGACATAACGGAAAACCGCGCGCCGTTCCTAGAGCCATATCCGGTCCGATGGACTCATCGGGTCGGATTTCCTGCTCTGGAAAACATAAAATTTAGAGTAACTTATCTCTGGCCTGGCTGAGCCGGGCAGGCTCTACCAAGCCGGAGGTTGCTCGAGCCCCATGTCCGGCCCACAGGAATCGCCGACCCTGCGATCCGGCTCCCCAAAATTGCAGTTTTGCAGGGCGTTGGGCACCGCTTGTCGGAAGCGGACAGCCAACGGGCCGGACCCCGCGTGGGACCCGGCCCGTCGAGCGCGAAACGGCGCAACGCGGTAGAGGAAGCGCCGCCCTGTCGGTGTCACGCCGTCTTGGCGGTGTCCACCGAGGCGAGGGCGTCTGCCCTACGCGACCCCCCGGTTGGCGGCGATGCCATCGGCCTGGGCGACCTGGTTCGCGGCAAGGCCGTCCGCCTGCGCGACCTGGTTCGCGGCAAGGCCGTCAGCCTGGGCAACCTGGTTCGCGGCAAGGCCGTCCGCCTGCGCGACCTGGTTCGCGGCAAGGCCGTCAGCCTGGGCAACCTGGTTCGCGGCAAGGCCGTCAGCCTGGGCAACCTGGTTCGCGGCCAGACCGTCCGCCTGGGCTACCTTGTTCGCGGCAAGGCCATCCGCCTGGGCAACCTTATTCGCGGCAAGGCCATCCGCCTGCGCGACCTTGTTCGCCGCCAGACCGTCAGCCTGGGCAACCTTGTTCGCGGCAAGGCCATCCGCCTGCGCGACCTTGTTCGCCGCCAGACCGTCAGCCTGGGCAACCTTGTTCGCGGCAAGGCCATCCGCCTGCGCGACCTTGTTCGCCGCCAGACCGTCCGCTTGGGCCGTCTTGTTGGCGGCCAGACCGTCAGCCTGTGCGACCCGGTTCGCGGCAAGGCCATCGGCCTGCGCCAGGATCGTCTGCGCCGTGCGGGCCGCGGACGGCACCTGGGTCATCGCCAGCGCCGGGGTCACGGTCAGGGCCAGGGCGGCGATGCCAGCATAAAGAGCGTTTTTCATCATCAGTTTCCTTGTGTCCCGACGCTCACGTCCCAAGCCGGGCGAGAGCGGAGCGGAGGGTTTCATCGTTGGATCCGGCGGCCGCTGTTTGCCGTCGCCACGACAGATACGTTCGACGACCCCTCCGCGTAACAGCGGGCCGACCGCTAGGGCTTATGCGCCGAAGTATGAAACGAGCCGAGATTGCGGCTTATTCATCCGTCTGGGTACGAGAAAGCAGCCGCCTCAGGGCCTCGGCCGGCCCGGCTTTGCCAGCCAGGAGCCCGGCAACTTCCTCACAGATTGGCATCTCGACGCCGGCCGCCGCCGCCCGCGCCAGCAGCGGCGCCGCACTGGCGGCACCCTCCACCGCATGGCTGTGTCCCGCCATCGCCTGCGCCGGCGTGGCACCCCGGCCCAGCGCCAGCCCGAGCGCGAAGTTACGGCTCGCCGCGCCGGTGCAGGTCAGCACCAGGTCGCCAAGCCCGGAGAGGCCCGCGACCGTCGTCGCCCGCCCGCCCAGCGCCAGAGCCAGGCGCGCGATTTCCGCCAGCCCCCGCGTGACCAGGGCGGCACGTGCGTTCTCGCCGAAGCCGGCGCCGATCGCCGCCCCCGCGGCGATGGCGATGACGTTCTTCGCCGCGCCGCCGACCTGCGCGCCGATCGCATCGGCATTGCCGTACAGGCGCAGCGCGCCGCCGCTGAGCAGGCGCATGGCCTCGCGTCGCAACCCGGCGTCGGTCGCCGCAACGACGCTCGCCCCCGGCAGGCCGCGCGCGATCTCGCCGGCGAAGTTGGGGCCGGTGAGCACGCCGGCACGCAGGTCCGGGCGTATCGCGGCCAGCGTCTCCAGCGGCAGGCGCAGGGTGCCGACCTCGAAGCCCTTGGCGCAGACGAGCACCGGCGCGTCGGGCAGCCAGGCCGCGGTCGCGGCAAGGTGCGCCACCGGCACCGCCAGCAGCACGAGATCGGCCGCCGCCATCGTCGCCGCGACGCGGATCGCCGCCGGCAGGCGGACACCGGGCAGGCGGGGGTTTTCCCGCGCCGCCTCGATCGCGGCGGCGCGGGCCGGGTCGCGCGCCCAGAGCCGCACCGAGCGGCCGGACGAGGCGGCATGGATCGCCAGCGCCGTGCCCCAGGCGCCGGCCCCCACCACCAGCACGTCGGCGGCCGGTACCTCACTCATCGGCGACCCGCCGCAGGGTCCAGCCACCGTCCGGCTCGGCCAGCACGCCGGCGAGGGCGGCGAGTACCGGCGCCAGCCCGTCTTCCCAGCCGAAGGGCGGGCCGGCGATGAGCATCGCGCTGCCGTTGAGCCGGGCCGGATCGAGCGGCGGGCGCAAGGCCAGCTCCGCCAGCACCAGGTCGCGGATGCCGCGTTGGGCGAGATCCCCGAGCAGTGCCACCTGCGGCGCCCGGTGCTTGAGCGGCAGCCAGGCCGCGATCACCGCGCCGGGCATCCGCGCGCGGGCAGCGGCCATGCCGGCGGCGAGCATCGCCATCTCCTCCTCCGCCTCATAGGGCGGGTCGATCAGCACCAGCGCCCGCCGTTCCGGTGCCGGCAGCAGCGCGCGCAGCGCCTCCCACCCGTCGCGCTCATGCACGCCCACGTGGCGGAGGCGGTGGAACGCCGCCCGCAGGGCCGCGGCGTCTTGCGGGTGCAGCTCGCACAGCGCCAGCCGGTCCTGCGGCCGGGCGAGCATCGCCGCCAGGGCTGGCGAGCCGGGATAGGTGGGGCTGCTCGCCCGCACGAGGGCGAGCCAATCGGCGAGCGCCGACGGCGCGGCGGCGAGAAGGCGCGCGATCCCCTGCCGCCATTCGCCGGTGCGCGAGGCCGGGCCCGACTCGAGATCGTAGCGTCCGATCCCGGCATGGGTATCGAGGAACAGGAAACCGGCGGGTTTGCGCTGCATGGCGCGCAGCAGCCACACCAGCACCGCGTGCTTGAGACAGTCGCCGTGGTTGCCGGCGTGAAAGGCGTGCCGGTAGTTCATGCGATCCGGAGCAGCGCGTCGTCGAGCGGCCAGCGCGGTCGCGCCGGCACCTCGGGGCCGAGCGCCGCCCCCGCGCGCAGGCGCTCGATCGCGGCCCACGCCACCATCACGGCATTGTCCCCGCAGAGCCTGGCCGGCGGGGCCGCCAGCGCCATGCCCTCCGCGCGCGCCGCCGCCGCCAGCGCCGCCCGCAACGCCTGGTTGGCGGCAACCCCGCCGCTGGCCACCATGAGCGCGAGGCCCGGATGCGTCGCGCGCAGCATCGCCGCCGCGTGGCGCGCACGATCGGCAAGGACCGCGGCAACCGCCGCCTGGAAGCTCGCGGCAAGATCGGCGGCGTCCTGCTGGCGCAGCGCCCCCGTGCCGAGCCGTGCCGCCTCCTGCGCCACCGCCGTCTTGAGGCCCGAGAAGGAGAAGTCGCAGCCCGCCCGCCCGAGCATCGGCCGCGGCAGGGGGAAGCGCGTGGCATCGCCGCCCTGTGCCAGCCGCTCCAGCGCCGGCCCGCCGGGCCAGCCGAGTCCGAGCAGCTTCGCCGCCTTGTCGAATGCCTCGCCGGCGGCGTCGTCGAGCGTCGTGCCGAGGCGCCGGTAGTGGCCAAGCGCCTCCACCGCCACCGCCTGCGTGTGCCCCCCGGACAGCAGCAGCAGCAGGTAGGGAAACGGCGCGCCGCCCGCCACCAGGCCCGGCAGGCGCGGCGTCAGCGCGTGCGCCTCGAGATGGTTGACGGCGACGAACGGCCGCCCCAGCGCCAGAGCGAGGCCCTTGGCGTAGTTGGCCCCGACCAGCAGGCCGCCGATCAGTCCCGGGCCGACCGTCGCGGCGACGGCCCCGAGCCCGTCGAGCGGCGTCCGCGCGGCCGCCAGCACCGCCTCCACCATGCCGGGCAGATGCGCGAGATGGGCGCGTGCCGCGATCTCCGGCACCACGCCCCCATGCTCCGCATGGCCCGACTGGCTCAGCACGCGCTCCGCCAGCACCTGCCCGTCTGCCGCGAGGACCGCGACCGCGGTCTCGTCGCAACTGGTCTCGATGCCGAGCACGGGTCGCCCCGTCATGCCTGCCCCTTCGTCCGTGTCCCTCGGTGCGCGGCCCACGTCGCAGCGCCGGCCGCCATCCCGTCTTAGGTTCTCCCCTCCCCGGCCGCTACCGTCTTGGCGTGGGGCGCGCCATGCGCCACCTTGCCCCGCGGGGATGCCACGTGGAGGCCCCAGGAAGGAACGATGACGGCTTCGACCCCGCACGCCACCCGCCCAACCCTGCCGCTGCGTGCCGGCACCCGCGGTTCGCCGCTGGCCTTGGTGCAGACGCGCGGCTTCCTCGCCCGCCTGTCCACCTTCTGTCCCGTGCTCGCAGCACCGCCCGACGGCGCGACCCCGGTCTTCGCCGAGCATGTGATCCGCACCACGGGCGATGCGGTGCGCGACCGGCCGCTCGCCGAGCTCGGCGGCAAGGGTCTGTTCGCCAAGGAGATCCACGAGGCGATGGCCGCCGGCACGATCGACATCGCCGTGCACAGCCTCAAGGACCTCGAGACCGAGCTGCCCGAGGGCATCGCGCTGGCCTGCGTGCTGCCACGCGAGGACCCGCGCGACGCGCTGATCCTGGCTCCCGGCTGCGCCACCCCCGACCCTGCGGATCCGCTCGCGGCGATCCCTCGCGGCGGCGTGGTCGGCACCTGCTCGCCGCGCCGCGCGGCCCAGATCCTGGCGGCGCGGCCAGACCTGCGGATCGCGCCGCTGCGCGGCAATGTCGAGACAAGACTGTCGCGGATTCGGCGTGGCGACTTTGCCGCGACATTATTGGCGTTGGCAGGTCTGCGCCGGCTCGGTCTTGCCGACGCCGCCTCGGTTATCCTCGAGCCGGGCCTGATGCTGCCGGCGGTCGGGCAGGGCATCGTCGGTGTCACCATGCGCACCGCCGATCTCGGGCTCGCCCGCCTGCTCGCGGCGATCGAGGACCCGCATGTGCGTGCCGTCGCCACGGCCGAGCGGGCGATGCTGGCGGGCCTCGGCGGCTCGTGCCGCACCCCGATCGGCGGCCACGCGACGATCGCCGGCGGCATGCTCACGCTCGATGGCATGGTGGCGAGCGAGGACGGCACGGTGCTCGTGCGCCGCCAGGCCTGCGGCCGGGCCGGCGACGCCGCGGCGATCGGCGCCGCCGTCGCGGCGGCGCTGCTGGCCGACGCGCCGGGTCTGCTCGTCCCCGCGCCGGGGTGACGGCGGTGGCCGGGCTGGTCCTCGTCACCCGGCCGGTGGACCAGGCGGCGCAAACGGCCCGCCGCCTCAGGGCCATGGGTCACGCGCCGCTGCTGGCGCCGGCGCTGGCGATCGAGGCGCGGCGTCTCGCGCCGGTCGCGCGTGTCCAGGCGGTGCTGGTGACGAGCGCCAACGCCCTCGCATCCCTGCCGGAGCCCCTGCGCCAGCACCGGCTGCTCGCGGTCGGCGACGCCACGGCCGGGCGTGCCCGGGCGGCCGGCTTCACGGATGTCGCCAGCGCCGGCCGGGACGCGGCGGCGCTGGCGGCGCTGGCCACCCGGCTGCTCGACCCCGCGGCCGGCCCGGTGCTGCTCGCCGTGGGCGAAGGCCATGGCGTGACGCTGGCCGCGGCGCTGCGCGATGCCGGGTTTAGC
>JAGWQN010000051.1 GCA_028869995.1 Rhodospirillales bacterium | reverse complement strand
GGATCGCCTCGCGGCACATGTATTCGATCGCATCCTGGTCGCCGAGCCAGTCCGACCCCTTCACCGTGTCGTACATGTGCCAGCGCCAGTCGTCCTCGCCCATGTTGCCCAGGGCGGCACCGATGCCGCCCTGTGCGGCGACCGTGTGGCTGCGCGTCGGGAACACCTTGGTGATGCACGCGGTTTTCAGCCCAGCGGCGCCCATGCCCAGGGTGGCCCGCAGCCCGGACCCGCCGGCACCGACCACCACCACGTCGTAGGTGTGGTCGACCACCTGGTAGGCGCCCCTGGAAGGCTTGCTCATCATGTTCATCGCAACGGCTCCGGAAGGATCAGGCCTGGCTGGCCATAGCGGGTCTGGCCATAGCGGGTCTGGCCAAGGCGGGGCGGGGCTGGTTGGCGCCCATCAACCGGCGATCGCCATTTTCAGGACCGAGATCGCCGCCAGGATGGCCAGCAGGCCCGTCCCCGCCTTCATCGCCAGCAGGGTGGCCACGCGGCGGGCCTCGTTATGGACATAGTCCTCGATCACGACCTGCAGGCCGAGTTGCATGTGCTCGAACATGCAGGCGATCAGAGCCAGCATCAGCGTCGCCGTCACCGGTCCGCCCATCCAGTGGACGATGGCCGTCCGCCCCGACCCGAGATGGTCGATGGCGCCGATGACGAACCAGATCGCGAGCGGCACGAGGGCGACGGCGGTGACCCGCTGCATCCACCAGTGCCCGGTCCCGGACCGGGCCGAGCCCAGGCCCCTCATCTGCCCGAGCAGCGAGCGCCGGATGGCCGATTCGCGCGTGTTGGCTGGCGTGCTCATCGGGCGAGCGCTCCCACGATCAGGGTCAGGGCCGTCAGCACCACGGCCGCGCCGACCACGAACTTCCCGGAGGCGTGCGCCTCCTTGAGCTCGAAGCCGCGTCCGGCGTCCCACCACAGGTGGCGGATGCCGTTGCAGAAATGATACCAGAGCGCCAGCGTCCAGCCGGCGATCAGCAACCAGCCGATGGGCGAGTTCATGACCCCCGCCGCCAGCGAGAAGGCGGCATCGGAGTCGGCGGCGGCCGCCAGCCACCAGACGAACAGCAGCGTCCCCACCGCCAGCGCCACGCCCGCCATGCGATGCAGGATCGACAGGGTGGAGGTGATCTGGGGACGGTAAACCTGCAGATGCGGCGACAGCGGCCGGCGCACCCGAGCGCCCTCGCTGTTGCGCCCGCTCATCAGCGCCTCGCGCACGTCAGCCATCACTCGCAACCTCGCTTTGTTGCCCCGCGGACTTAGGCACGTTTGCCTATGGGGTCAACGCATGAGGGGTGGGCGCGTGCTGCTTCAGGACAGCAGCTTGAGGCCCGCCACACCGCCAAGGATGAGTGCCAAGCATAGCAGCCGTGCCGCTCCCGCGGGTTCGTCCAGCACCAGGATGCCCCAGGCAATCCCGCCCGCGGCGCCGATTCCGGTCCACACGGCATAGACCGTGCCCATCGGCAGCACCTTCAGCGACTGCGACATGCAGAAGAAGGACAGCGCGATGCTGAGGATGACCGCGGCCGACGGCCCCAGCCGGGTGAACCCCTCGCTCGCCTTGAGGAAGATGACCCAGACAATCTCCATCGTCCCGGCGCCGACGAGCCAGAGCCAGGCGAGCGTCTGCGCCGTCACGGCCTAGGCCGCGCGCTTTGCCAGCGCGCCTTCGCCGCGTTTGGCCTGCGCCGCCAGCACCTCGGCGATCTGCACCGCGTTGAGGGCGGCGCCCTTGCGCAGGTTGTCGGCGACGCACCAGAAGGCGAGCCCGTTCTCCACCGTCGGGTCCTCGCGCAGGCGCGTGACGAAGGTCGCGTCCTCGCCCTGGGATTCGAGCGGGGTCATGTAGCCGCCATCCTCGCGGCGGTCGACCACCTGCACGCCGGGCGCCTCGCGCAGGATCTCGCGCGCCGCCGCCGCCGTCACCTTCCGTTCGAACTCGATATGCACCGCCTCGGCATGGCCGATGAACACCGGCACGCGCGCGCAGGTGGCGATCACCTTGATGTCAGGGTCGAGGATCTTGCGGGTCTCGGCGACCATCTTCCACTCTTCCTTGGTCGAGCCGTCGTCCATGAAGCGGTCGATGTGCGGAATGACGTTGAAGGCGATCTGCTTGGTGAACTGCTCGACGACGATCGGGTCGTGCACCATCGAGGCGCGGGTCTGGGCCATCAGCTCCTCCATCGCCTCCTTCCCGGCGCCGGAGGTGGACTGGTAGGTCGCCACCACGACGCGGCGGATGCGGAACCGGTCGTGCAGCGGCTTGAGCGCCACGACCATCTGGATGGTCGAGCAATTGGGGTTGGCGATGATGCCGCGCTTGATGCGCGCCAGCGCCTCCGGGTTGACCTCCGGCACCACCAGCGGCACGTCCGGCTCCATTCGGAAATGGCTGGTGTTGTCGATCACGATGCAGCCCGACGCGGCCGCGCGCGGCGCGTGCACCGCGGAAACCGAGGCGCCCGGCGAAAAGAGGCCGATATCCCACCCGGCGAAGTCGAATTTCTCGAGGCTCTGCACCGCGAGCGTCTTGTCGCCGAACGACACCGGCTGCCCGACCGAACGCCCCGAGGCGAGCGCGGCCACCTCGCGCACCGGGAAGTTCCGTTGCGCCAGCGTCTTCAGCATCTCACGCCCGACAGCACCCGTGGCGCCGACAACCGCGACCCGATAACTCATCGTCTCAATCCTCGTTTGCTGGCGGCGGCCTGCGCGGCGCCGCGCGGTGCGGCCTGATGCGGCCCGCTTGATTCCCACGTCGGCTTAGCCAATCCCGCCCCGGGCGTCCAGCGAGGGCCGCGGTGCCGCCGGCGTTCGCGTCGTTGTTCAGGGGGCCGCGCCGGGTGTGCCGGGTCCGGCCATTTGCTTCGCGGCGAACGCCGTCGCCCGCCGTTCGATCGCGCGGTAGCCTGCCACCAGCGCGGCTCCGGCCGGGGTCAGCCTCGCGCCGCCGCCGCCCGCGCCGCCGGCCGTCGCCACGACCAGGGCCGTCCCCAGCGCGGCGTTCAGCTCTTCGACCAGCGCCCACGCGCGGCGGTAGGACATGTGCAGCGACCGGCCGCCGGCGGAAATCGATCCCTCCCGCCCGATCGCCTCGAGCAGGGCCACCTTGCCCGGGCCGATCCGGGCGCCGCCGGGCAGGTCCATGCGGATCGACAGCCGCAAGCCCTCCCACCGGTTTCCGTCGTGGCCGGTCGCCGCCTTGGCCGGTGCTGCCGCCTTGTCCGGTGTCGCCTGCTTGCCGCGGGGCATCGCCGCACCCTCTCCTGACCAGTGGCTTGTCGCCCTGTGCCGTCGCCATTGCATCCCCCCGGCATCCCGATCAAGGCCGCGGCCGGCAGGGCGCCATGCGCCTCTTCGCCTATCCGGCCCGTTTCGCCGGCGGTGGATACCAGCGCAGGATGATGAGCATCAGGACCATGCCCGGCAGCGACGACAGCATCGCCACGGAATAGAAAAGCTTCCAGCCCAGTGCGGCCGCCAGGAAGCCCGAGAGGCCGCCCAGCGTGCGCAACGGCAGCGGCGCGATGGAACTGAGGAGCGCATATTGCGTCGCCGTGAAGGCTGGCGCGCAGAGCAGCGAGAGATAGGTGAGGTAGGCCGCGTCCGCGAGGCTCTCGACGAAGGTCTCGGCAACCGACGTCGCGTAGAGAAGACCCTCCGCCGGGTGGAAGGCGATCAGCACGTAGAGCCCCATGATCGCCATCTGCAGCAGGCCGGTCGCGATCAGGGCGGGCCCCAGCCTGATCCGCGCGACCAGCCAGCCGCCGAGCGCGATCCCCGCGAGCGAGGCCGGCAGCGACAGCGGGCCCACCGCCACCGCGACCGCCGCCCGGTCGAATCCCATCGCACGATAGAACGAGGGCAGCATGACCCCGGCGAGCGCCTCACCCAGCTTGAACAGCGCCACATAGGCCAGCATCACCCAGGCACCGCGCCGCGAGACGAACTCGCGCAGCGGCTCCACCACGCCCTCGCGCAGCCGCGCGGCGAACCCGTGTTCGTGGTGCAGCGGTGCCATCACCGGCTCCGGCGCGAACCAGGTGACCAGCATGCACCCGGCCATCAGCGCGGCCATCGTCAGCAGCGAGCCGCGCCAGCCGAGCACGCCCGCGAGCAGGATCGCCCCACTGCCCGAGACCAGCATCGCCGCGCGATACCCCCAGACATAGGCCGCCGTCGCCACACCCAGCCGCGCCGCCGGGAAGGTCTCGATGCGCCAGGCGTCGATCGCGATGTCCTGGGTGGCCGAGAACAGCGCCACCAGCGCTCCCGCCGCGAACACCGGCAGCATGTTCCCCGCCGGGTTGCCCAGCGCGAGCCACAGGATGGCGGCCGCCACCAGCGGCTGTGCCGTCAGCAGCCAGGCCCGCCTGCGTCCGAACCCCGGCAGCGGCACCACCTGGTCGAGCAGCGGCGCCCAAAGGAATTTCAGCAGGTAGGCGAGGCCCAGATTGGCGGTCAGCCCGACCAGCCCCAGCGCCACGTGTTCCTCGGAAAGCCATTGCCGCAGCGTGAAGCCGGACAACGCGAGCGGCAGCCCGCTGGCAAAGCCGAGCAGTGCCATGAAGACCAGGTGCCGCGAGCCGCCGGCGGCCGTCTGCGGCCTGGTCGCCGGAGCCGTGATCTTTGCTGATGCGTCCATTGCGGTCAGACTAGGGGGCACGCTGCGAATTCGCCTACACCCGGAGACGCGACCGCATGACCGACATCGGTGCCTGGCCCAGCTGGAACACAGAGGCGCAGGCCGGCTGGTCCGCCGGCGCGCTCGCGGCAGCCCGCGCCTATGCCGCGACGATCCATACCTCGGCCGCCATGCTCGTCGCTGGCGGGCGCGTCGTCGATGCCTGGGGCGAGCCGGAGCGGCGCTGGAACGTCCATTCGATTCGCAAGAGCCTGCTTGGCGCCCTCATCGGCATCCACGAGGCGGAGGGCCGGTTCGATCTCGAAACCACCATCGGCGCTCTCGGCATCGACGACCGCCAGGGCCTCACGCCCCGCGAGAAGCTGGCGACGCTGCTCGACCTGCTGACCGCGCGTTCCGGCATCTACCACCCGAGCGGCTACGAGACCGATTGGATGGTGGCGATCAAGCCGGCGCGCGGCAGCGCCGGCCCCGGGACCGTCTGGTCCTACAACAACTGGGACTTCAATGCGCTCGGCACGGCCTTCCGCAAGCTCTGCGCGCCCGACATCCATGCCGACTTCGCCGCACGCATTGCGCAGCCGTGCGGCATGCAGGACTTCCGCCCGCAGACCGATGGCACGCTGGTCGAGCTGCCTGACTCCGTCCATCCCGCCTATCCCTTCCGCATGTCGGCGCGCGACCTCGCCCGTTTCGGTGAGCTGTTTCTGCGCGGCGGCCGCTTCGGCGGCCGGCAGATCGTGCCGTCCGGCTGGGTCGCGCAGAGCGTGCTGCCCTATTCCGAGGCGGGCACGCGCGGCGCCTATGGCTATCTGTGGTGGGTCTCGCGCGCCGGCGCTCTGTTTCCCAACGTCATCGTGCCGCCGGGAACCTATGCGGCCTATGGTGCGGGTGGTCATTACGTTGTCGTTCTGCCGGCGCTGGACGCCGTCTTCGTCCACCGCGTCGACACCGATACGCCGGGCCAGCACGTCTCCCCCGCGCAGTTCGGGCGCCTGCTGCACCTGGTGCTCGAGGCCGCGCCCAACGGCACGCACGGGTGAGCGCCATGCAGGACGCCGCCCTGCCGTTCCGCGC
>JAGWQN010000050.1 GCA_028869995.1 Rhodospirillales bacterium | reverse complement strand
CGACCTCTGCCGCGATCTCAAGCTCAAGCACATCCGGACCAAGCCCTACTCGCCCAAGACCAACGGAAAGGCTGAACGCTTCATCCAGACAGCCCTACGCGAGTGGGCCTACGCAAAGCCCTACCCAACCTCCAATCACCGTGCCGCCGAGCTGCAAACCTGGCTGCATCAATACAACTGGCATCGCCCACACGGCGGCATCAAACTCCAAACACCCATCAGCCGACTCGGCCTCTCCGAGGACAACCTGTTGAGCATCCACAGCTAGAGCGTGAGGCCGCCGTCGATCACCAGCGCCTGGCCGGTGACGAACGTGGCGGCGTCGGAGGCGAGGTAGACGGCCATCGCCGCGATCTCCTCCGGCGTGCCGAGCCGTCCCATCGGCTGGCGGGCGACGAAGGCGGCGCGGGCCGCCTCGACGCTGCCGGCTGCCGCCGCGTTCGCCTCGATGCGTTCGAGCAGCGACGGGCTGGCCACCGTGCCGGGACAGATGCAGTTGCAGCGCACGCCGCTGGTGACGACATCGGCCGCCACCTGCTTGGTGAGCCCGATCACCGCGGCCTTGGTGGCGCCGTAGATCGCCCTGTTGGGCAGGCCTTTGACCGAACTGCACACCGAAGCCATGTTGATGATCGAGCCGCGCCCACGGTCGAGCATCCCGGGCAGGAAGGCGCGGATGGTGCGGAAGATCGACTTCACGTTGAGGTCGAAGCCGAAATCCCACTCCTCCTCGCGCGCCTCGAGGATCGTGCCCTGGTGGACGAAGCCCGCGCAGTTGAAGAGGATATCGATAGACCCGGCATGGCTCGCCGCGGCCAGCACGGCAGCGGAGTCGAGGACATCGAGGGCCGCGACGTGCAGCCGGTCATGCTTGAGGGTCGCGAGCCTCGCGGCAGCGATGTCGGTGGCAATCACCTCCGCTCCCGCTTCCGCCAAAGCGAGCGCCGTGGCGCGGCCGATGCCCTGGGCGGCGGCGGTGACGAAGGCGCGCTTGCCGGTGAGGGGAGCGGTCATGGTGTGGCTCTCAGTGGTTGTGGCGGCTCTCGCCGCGCGTCGCGAGGATGTCGAGATAGAGCGTGGCGGGTTCGAGGCAGCCGCCGGTTCCGAGCGGGCCGACCATCGAGCGGTAGATCTCCTCCCAGGGCGTCTTGTGCTGCAGCTGCGGCGGCGTCCAGGCGGCGCGGCGGGCTTCGAGCTCGCTCTCGGGCAGTAGCACGTCCACCCGGCGGGTGTTGAGGTCGATGCGCACGCGGTCGCCGGTCCGCAGCAGGGCCAGGCCGCCGCCGACCGCGGCTTCCGGCGAGACGTTGAGGATGGAGGGCGAGCCGGAGGTGCCGCTCTGCCGGCCGTCGCCCATGGTCGGCAGCGCCGTGATGCCGCGTTTGAGCAGGGCGGCCGGCGGCTGCATGTTCACCACCTCGGCGCTGCCGGGATAGCCGACGGGGCCGCAGTTGCGGATCACCAGCAGTGAGTCCTCGCCGATCTCGAGCGAGGGATCCTCGATGCGGGCGTGATAGTCCTCCGGTCCCTCGAACACCACGGCGCGCCCCTCGAACACGTTGGGCCGGCCCGGATCGGAGAGAAACCGTTCGCGGAACTCCTTGTCGATGACGCTGGTCTTCATCACCGCGTTGTCGAACAGGTTGCCCGAGAGGACGACATAGCCGGCCGCCTCGCGGAGCGGTTGGCGATAGGGGCGGATCACGTCCCGGTCGGGTTGGGCGACTCCGGCGAGGTTTTCCTCGAGCGTGCGTCCGGTCACGGTCATGACGTTGCCATGCAGCCTGTCGGCGGCGAGCAGTTCCGCCATCACCGCTGGCACGCCGCCGGCGCGGTGGAAGCGCTCGCCGAGAAAGCGCCCCGCCGGCTGGCAATCGACGAGCAGCGGAATGTCCGGCCCCAGGCGC
Source organism: Rhodospirillales bacterium (assembly GCA_028869995.1). Classification (GTDB taxonomy): domain Bacteria; phylum Pseudomonadota; class Alphaproteobacteria; order Acetobacterales; family Acetobacteraceae; genus JAJXXT01. Next base: position 7,816 of record JAGWQN010000050.1, on the reverse strand, counting down.
TGCCAGTCATCGAGCGTGTGATCGACGCCCATGTGGCGCGCGATCGCGACCATGTGGATCGGGCAGTTGGAACTGGCGCCGAGTGCCGCCGCTGCGACCACCGCGTTCTCGAAGGCGGCCTTGGTCATGATGTCGGAGGGCCGGAGATTCTCATGCACCATGCCGACGATGCGCCGGCCCGTCTCGAAGGCCATCTGCCCGCGTTCGCGGTAGGGCCCTGGGATGGCGGCGCAGCCGGGCAGGGACATGCCCAGCGCCTCGGCCAGGGAGTTCATCGACAGGGCCGTGCCCATGGTGTTGCAGTGCCCCACCGACGGCGCGGAGGAGGCGACCATCGCCATGAACTCCTCCCAGTCGATCTTGCCCTCGGCGTGCAGCTTGCGCGCCTCCCAGATGACGGTGCCGGAGCCGGCGAGCTTGCCCTTGTGCCAGCCATCCAGCATCGGTCCGCCGGACAGCACGATCGCGGGGATATTCACGGTCGCCGCTGCCATCAGGCAGGCCGGGGTCGTCTTGTCGCAGCCGGTGGTCAGCACCACGCCGTCGAGCGGGTAGCCGTACAGGACCTCGACCAGCGAGAGATAGGCGAGGTTGCGGTCGAGCGCCGCCGTCGGGCGCTTGCCGGTTTCCTGGATCGGGTGGGTGGGGAACTCGAGCGGGATGCCGCCGGCGTCGCGGATGCCGTCGCGCACGCGCACCGCAAGATCCAGATGGTGGCGGTTGCAGGGGGAGAGATCCGATCCGGTCTGGGCAATGCCGATGATCGGCTTGCCGCCCTGCAGTTCATCGCGCGTCAGCCCGAAGTTGAGGTAGCGCTCGATGTAGAGCGCGGTCATGCCCGGATCGTTGCGGTCGTCGAACCACCGCCGGCTGCGCAGCCGCTGCACCGAATTCTTGTCCGCGTTTGTCATGGGCGTCTCCCCCTGAGGTCCAGCCTGCGGCGCGCGGCAGGGTCCGTCAATGCGGGCCCCGCCGGCGGCGCGGCGGTCAGAAATCGTCGGGATGAATCACGTTCTGCGGCCTGCCCGCGAGCGCCGCCGCCATTGTCTCGGCCGACTTCACGCGGATGTCGTGCCAGGATTGCGGATCGTGGAAGGCGGCGTGCGGCGTGATGATTAGCCGTCCCTCGAGCCACGGCTCCCGCGCGCGGTAGGCGGCGACCAGCCGCGGCGCGGGATCGGCGATGGGTTCGACCGGGATCACGTCGAGCCCGGCTCCCGCGAGCCGGCCGGAACGCAGCGCGCTCTCCACGGCATCGATATCGACGATCGGTCCGCGCGCCGTGTTGATCAGCACGGCGCCCTCGGGCAGCAGGGCGAGCTGTTCGGCCCCGATCATGCCGCGTGTCTCGGGCGTCAGCGGGGCATGGATCGAGAGCACGTCGGAGCGCTGCAGCAGCTCCTCGAGGCTGCGCACGCGCTCGACGCCGAGAGCCCGGTCGGCCCCGTTGGGGCGGTAGGGGTCGTAGAACACGATCCTGAAGCCGAAGGCGCGAGCCCGCAGGGCCGCCGCCGTGCCGATGCGGCCCAGGCCCAGCACGCCGAAAGTCTGCACGTCGAGGCGGCGGATCAGCGGGCTTTCGATCGCCTTCCAGCCCGCGGGCGGGCTGGCGCGCTGGGTGTCGTGGTAGAGCGCGATGCCGCGGCGCAGCGCGAGCGTCAGCGCCAGAGCGTGATCGGCCACTTCCATGGTGCCGTAGTCCGGCACGTTGCAGATGGTGATGCCGCGCGCCGCCGCCGCCTTGCGGTCCAGCCTGTCGTAGCCGACGCCCATCCGCACGATCGTCTTGAGCGCCGGCAGACGGTCCATGTCGGTGCCGGTCACGGCGTGGCGCATGATCATCAGACCGACGACGTCCGCAGCATCCTGCGCCGAGACGTCGGCCAGCGAGGCGAGGTTGCGCATGCGCACCTCGACGCCCGGGCCGAATGCAGCGCGCTCAACGGCGTCGTCGGGGTACCTGACTTCGGGGTAGAGCACGGCCGGCATCGTTTTCTCCTCGGCTGGTTGCGCCCTCCTGATCTTGTGCTGGGGCGCGTGATTGCGCAGGTTGCTCCGGTTAACAGGCGAAGGGTGCCAAGTCCATGAACGATGCCGCGACGACCAGCATGAACGGAGCGGAATCGCTCGTGCGGACCCTGCTCGCCAGTGGTGTCGACACGTGCTTCGCCAATCCCGGCACGTCGGAGATGCACTTCGTGGCGGCGCTCGACCGGATCGCGGGCATGCGCTGCGTCCTCGGCCTGTTCGAGGGCGTGGTGACCGGAGCCGCCGACGGCTATGCGCGCATTGCTGACCGGCCGGCCGCGACGCTGCTGCACTGCGGGCCGGGCATGGCGAACGGTATGGCCAACCTGCACAACGGCCGCCGCGCCAACACGATGATGGTCAACTGCGTCGGCGATCAGGCGACGTATCACCGCCCGCTCGATGCGCCGCTGACGGCCGATACCGAGGGCTGGGCGCGGGGCGTCTCGGGCTGGGTGCGCACGGCGGCGCGGGCCCGCGATGTGGGGGCTGATGCCGCCGTGGCCGTGCAGGCGGCGCGGACAGCGCCGGGCCAGATCGCCACCCTGATTCTGCCGTCCGACACGTGCTGGGATGCGGGCGGCGTGGTTGGCGCGCCGTTGCCGGTGCCGCCGGCACCGCTCGCGCCGCCGGCCGCGATCGAGACGGCGGCCAGGGGGCTGCGCAGCGGCGCACCCGCCGTCATTATCCTTGCCGGCAGCGCGCTGCGCGAGGCATCGCTGGCGCTGGCCGCCGGCATCGCTGCGGCGACCGGCGCGAGCATCATGGCGCAGGGCTCGAACGCGCGGATCGAGCACGGCCGCGGGCGACACCCGATCGAGCGGGTCCCCTACCCTGTGGACCAGGCCGTCCAGGCGCTGGCCCCCTACAAGTTGGTGATCCTGGTCGGCGCGCTGTTGCCTGTCGGGTTCTTCGCCTACCCCGGCAAGCCAGGCATCCTCACCGCTCCCGGCGCCGAGGTGCACGTGATGGCCCGGCCCGAGCACGACCTGCCGGCAGCCCTGCGCGCGCTCGCCGAGGCCGTGGGCGCGAAGCCGCTGGCCGCCCCGGCACTGGAGAAGCCGAGCCTGGCAACGGGCGCCATCAGCAGCGAGAGCATCGCCCAGTCGGTCGCGGCCCTGCTGCCGGAGCAGGCGATCATCGCCGACGAGAGCGTGACCGTGGGCCGGGCCTTCTTCTCGGGCATGCATGGCGCGGCACCCCACGACTGGCTGCAGATCACCGGCGGCGCCATCGGCTGCGGCATGCCCCTCGCCACCGGGGCGGCGGTCGCCGGCAAGGGACGGCGCGTGGTCAATCTCGAGGCCGACGGCTCGGCCATGTACACGCTGCAGTCGCTCTGGACGCAGGCGCGCGAGCAGCTCGATGTCACCACCGTGATCCTGTCGAACCGGAAATACGCGATCCTGCTGCACGAGCTTGCCAATGTCGGCGCCAATCCCGGCCGCACCGCGCTCGACATGATGGACCTCGGCCACCCCGATCTCGACTGGCCGAAGCTCGCCGCCGGCATGGGTGTCGAGGGGGCGCGGGCGGAGACGATGAGCCGGTTCAACGACCTGCTGGCGGCCAGCCTGGGGCGTAAGGGGCCGTTTTTGATCGAGCTGGTGGTCTAGCCGCGGGTCATTCCTGCCAGGATGAGGCCGAGGCCCGCGCCCCAGGGGAGGTTCAGGGCGAGGGGCAGCAGCCAGGCCGTGGGATGCAGCCCGGCGGCGGCGCTGCCGCCCTTGAGCGGGGCGACGATGAAGAACGCGACGGCAACCGACAGCACGCCGGCGACGAGTCCCGTCTTCCAGTCCGGCCGTCGCACGACGAGGGCGAAACCGGCGCCCCAGACGCCGCCCCAAAAGGCGAGGTCGAAGACGTGGGGGACGCCTAACGGCGGGACGGGCCCCATCGGGTAGGCCGGCGGCATGCGGTGGATGATGTGCAGCAGCGCCCAGGCGCCTTGCTGGAAGGTGAGAACGGCGATGGCGCCGGCGATGAATCCCGGGGTGCCCCGGCGAAACAGGTTCTGCATGTCAAGTTTCTACGCCATGCGAGACGCCCCGGCGACAACCGCGGGGTGCATGAATAAGCTGCCGGCCCGATGAATGAGGATGAAGCCGAGCGCCTGGCCAACCGGATGGCCCTGCTCGCCAGCGACTCGGGCGAGGCGGAGGCGGCCGGGCGCGCCGTGGGGCAGCTGGCCGTGCGCCTGGGGCTCACCGGCGGCGACCTGCGCGATATCGTCATGCGCGGCGCCGCACAAGGCACCGACAACCGGGCGCTCGAGGACGCCTACAGGGCGATGCGCCGGGAGCGCGACAAGCTGCTGCTGGAAGCGGCCCGCCTGCGCCAGGCGCTGACGAGGGCGCGCGCGGCCGCGCAACTGGGGAAGTTGCTGGGCGCCATCGGCCTGGTCGCCGTGATCGCCGGCGGCGTTTATGTGTGGCTCGGCTCGTCGCAGGCGCCATCCGGCGCGGCCGTCGCCGGCGACATGGCCAGCGGAGTCGTCGGCCTGGTTCATGTGGATGCGGCGCTGGTCTATGCGCGGGCGGACCGCAATGCTGCACTGGTCACGACCCTGCACGGCGGCGATCGGGTCATCGTGCGACGCCTGATCTGGAACCGGCTGGTGCAGTGGGCGGAGATCGAGGTCGGTGGGCAGGTCGGCTATGTGCCGGCCGCGGACCTGCACCTGATGTAGGACTCGACAAGCCTGCCGTCCTGGGAGTAAGGGGCGCGCTTCAACCGGAACGCGGGAGACTTCCGGGCGATGATCTGCGGCCCCTCGGCATCAGCCTGGGTACGTGGCATCGCCCAGGTCGCATGGACCGCGGTCCCTCGAGACTAAGGCTGCGCGACCAAGGCTGCTAACACGAGGGTGCGATGGCGAAGAAGATCGTCGGCTACATCAAACTGCAAATTCCGGCCGGCAAGGCCAATCCGTCGCCGCCGGTGGGCCCCGCCCTCGGCCAGCGCGGCCTCAACATCATGGCGTTCGTGAAGGAATTCAACGCCGCGACTCAGGCCATGGAGCCGGGCATGCCGATCCCGGTGGTGATCACGGCCTATGCCGATCGCACCTTCAGCTTCATCACCAAGACGCCGCCGAACACCTATTTCATCAAGAAGGCGGCGAAGCTGGAGAAGGGCTCGACGAGCCCCGGCAAGGGGGCCGCGGTGGGCAGCGTCACCACGGCGCAGCTGCGCGAAATCGCCCAGCAGAAGATGGTCGACATGAACGCCAACGACATCGAGGCGGCGGTGCGGATGCTGGCCGGGTCGGCCCGTTCGATGGGCCTCGCCGTGGTGGAGGGCTGAGCATGGCCAAGGACAAGCGGCTTGCGGCAGCCCGTGCGACGGTTGATGCCGCAAAGGTTTACTCGCTCGCCGAAGCGGTGGGGCTGGTGAAGCAGAACGCCAAGGCAAAGTTCGACGAGACCGTCGAGATCGCGATGAATCTCGGTATCGATCCGCGCCATGCCGACCAGATGGTGCGCGGCCTCGTCGGGCTGCCGCACGGCACCGGCAAGACGCTGCGCGTGGGCGTGTTCGCCCGTGGGGCCAAGGCGGAGGAGGCGCTGGCTGCCGGCGCGGATGTCGTCGGCGCCGACGACCTGGCCGAAAAGGTGCAGGCCGGCACGATCGACTTCGACCGTTGCATCGCGACGCCGGACATGATGGGTGTGGTGGGCAAGCTCGGCAAGATCCTGGGGCCGCGCGGCCTGATGCCGAATCCGCGTCTCGGCACCGTCACCATGGACGTGAAGGGTGCGATCACGGCGGCGAAGGCCGGGCAGGTGGAGTTCCGCGCCGAGAAGGCGGGGATCGTGCACGCCGGCATCGGCAAGGCGAGTTTCCCGACGGACAAGCTGGTCGAGAACGCGCGCGCTTTCGCCGACGCGATCATCAAGGCGAAGCCCACGGGTGCGAAGGGCAACTACGTGCAGAAAGTGGCCCTGTCCTCGACGATGGGGCCCGGCGTGCGGGTGGATATCGCCTCGCTGCACTGAGGCAAAGGAATACGCCGGCTTCCCCGGAAGCCGGCGGGCAGGGAGCGCAAGCTCCCGACCTGTCCGAGACCGGCTGTCCAGCCCCTTGGCTTGTCCAGGGGGAGGGGTAATGGGGCGAGACCCCGCATCCGGGAGATGGGTAGAGCCCAGCGCCTTCGGGCGTCCGGGTTCGGCTCACGGGCAGGCGAACAGGGGCTTCGGCCCCGTTGGTGCAACCCGGCCTCGCGCGGTCCACACGCGCCAGGCCAGCGATGGAGACGGGCTTTGGACCGTACGGAGAAGCGAGAGTTCGTCGCCTCCCTCGCGGGTGTCTTCGCCGATACGTCGATGGTCGTCGTGACCCGCAACCGCGGGCTTACGGTGGACGAAGTGACGGATCTGCGGCGGCGCATGCGAGCGGCTGGCGCGAGCTACAAGGTCGCGAAGAACCGGCTGGCCACCCGCGCGCTGGAGGGGACCAAGTTCGAGGGCATCGCGCCGCTGCTGAAGGGGCCGACCGCGCTTGCGTGGTCGGCGGACCCGGTGGCCGTGGCGAAGACCGCCGTCGAGTTCGCCAAGCTGAACGAGAGGTTCGAGGTGCTCGGTGGAGCGCTCGGGTCCCAGACGCTGGATGCGTCGGGGATCAAGGCGCTGTCCGAGCTGCCGTCGCTCGATGCGCTTCGCGCCAAGCTGCTGGGGCTGATCCTCGCCCCGGCAACGAAGCTCGCGGGGCTCATGCAGGCGCCGGGCGGACAACTCGCGAGGCTTCTGGCGGCCCATGCCAGCCGCGACGCGGCTTAGCCGAACATCATGGCCGCCTGCCCCGTGGTGGGGCTTGCGGCGAACCCAACCGGACGACATCTAAGGAATACGAGAATGGCTGACCTTTCGAAGATCGTGGACGAGCTTTCGAGCCTGACCGTGCTCGAGGCTGCCGAGCTGGCGAAGATGCTCGAGGAGAAGTGGGGCGTGTCCGCCGCGGCCCCGGTGGCGGTGGCGGCGGCTCCGGCCGCGGGTGCGGGCGCACCGGCGGCGGCGGCCGAGGAGCAGACGGAGTTTACCGTCATCCTGGCCGGCGCGGGCGACAAGAAGATCAACGTCATCAAGGAGATCCGCACCATCACCGGCCTCGGCCTGAAGGAGGCCAAGGATCTCGTCGAGGGCGCGCCGAAGACCGTCAAGGAAGGCGCGACCAAGGACGAGGCGGCGAAGATCAAGAAGGTGCTCGAAGAGCAGGGCGCCACCGTCGAAATCAAGTAAGGCGGGAGCCGACACGACGACGGACGCGGTTTTACCGTGCTGACAGGATCGTGGGCGGAAGTGCCAGCCACTTCCGCCCCGATCTCCGTTGCGGAGTGCGGCGCCCGGGACTGAAGCCGACCCGACGTGCTTTCGACCGCTGCCGACGACGACCGGCCTGTCATGGCCGGACCACAGGCTACTTCCGCCCCTCGCGGGGCGACAACGACTTAATCCGGAGCTGGCATGAACGCGATTTCGCGATCTTTCACGGGACGCAAGCGTATCCGCAAATCCTTCGGGCGGATCCCCGAAGTGGTGGCGATGCCCAACCTCATCGATGTGCAGCGCGCCTCCTACGAGGCGTTCCTGCAGATGCACACGGCGCCGGACAGCCGCACCAACACCGGGTTGCAGGAGGTGTTCACCTCCGTCTTCCCGATCGACGATTTCGCCGGGCGCGGGCGGCTGGAGTTCGTTTCCTACGAGCTCGAGGAGCCGAAATACGACGTCGAGGAGTGCATCCAGCGCGGCCTCACGTTCGCGGCGCCGCTCAAGGTGATCCTGCGCCT
>JAGWQN010000049.1 GCA_028869995.1 Rhodospirillales bacterium | reverse complement strand
GCGGGCCCCGCGGGGGGTGTCGCGGCGGGCCCCGCGGGCGGTGTCGCGGTGGCGCCGGCGGGTGCTTGGGTGCTGCTCGCCGCCCTGGTCCTCGGCCTCGCGCTGCCCTTCGCCGAGCACGGGCTCTACTTCGTCAATGTCCGCTTCCAGCTCCTCGCCGGCGTGCTGCTGAGCGTCGCCTTCGCGCCCTCGTTTCGCAGCTGGCGGCAGGCGCGGGGTGCGGCCCTCCTGCTCGGCGCGGCGCTGGCGCTGCGCCTCGGGCTGATGCTGTTCGCCTGGTCGCGCACCGGGCCCTACCTCGCCGATGTGCGCGCGCTGCTCGCCCGCGTGCCGCCCGCGGCCCGCCTGGCGGAGCTGGATGCGGTGCAGCCCGCGCCCAGCCTTTCTCCCTGGTTGCCCGGCCTCTCCCCCTGGCTCATCGACGGCACCTGGCCCGCCGACTACCATTTTCCGGTCTATCTCGCGGCGCGGTCGGGCCGCTTCCTGCCCACGCTGTTCGACGCGCCGGGCCAGCAGCCGCTGCGGGCGAGCGGCGAGGAGGCGGCGGCGGAGCAGGCGCAACGGGTGCTCACCCGCGCCTTCGGCGGCGGCGACCCGCGCGGCAGCATCGCCGCTGCGCTCGGGCATTTCGACGCGATCCTGGTCGCCGGGCTGTGGCGCCACCCGCCCGCGACCTACTTCGCCGGCCGGCTGCGCCTGGTCGAGGCGCGCCCCGGCATCGCCCTCTACGCCGTCGTCCCGCCCCCCGTCCCGCCAACCGGAGCACGCCGCCTATCGCCCCGCCCCCCGCTGCGATAGGCTCGCCGCAAGGCCCCGCGCCGCCGCAACGACCGGGCTCGCAAGCGCCGGACCCCACCACGGGCGACAAGAACAAAAAACGGAGGAAGGCGATGAAGCTCCCGCTCCTGACGACAACCGTCCTGAATTTGGGGCTGGCTCTGCCCCTGGCCTTCGCCCTGGCGCCTTCGGCCCGGGCCGGCGGCTCGCCCGCGCTGGACCACGACCTCGTCGCCCAATCGCAGGGCGGCAGCGTGCAGGCCGTCGCCCAGCTCCTCGCCAAGGGGGCGGACGTGAACGCGCAGCCCAAATCCTTCGGCGGCGAGACCGCCCTGATGATGGCGGCGAGGAGCGGCGACACGCCGGTCGCCACGCTGCTCCTGGCCAAGGGCGCGCGCGTGGACGTGCGCGGCGTGTATCACGACACCCCGCTGACCGCGGCGGCGCTCGCCGGCCATGCCGACATCGTGCGGCTGCTGCTGGCCAAGGGGGCGGACGTCAACGCCGCCAACAAGAACGGCTGGACCGCGCTGATGGGGGCGGCGGGGGAGATGAGCCAGCATGCCGATCCCGCGCTGATGACGGCGCTGCTGGCCAAGGGCGCCCAGGTCAACGCCAAGGACGTCAACGGCGACACCGCGCTGATGTCGGCGGCCGCCAGCAAGCCGGATGGCGGCATCGCGCCGCTGCTGAAAGCCGGGGCCGACGTCAACGTCGTCGACAAATTCGGCATGACGGCGCTGCACGCGGCCGCCCAGCAGGGCCAAGTCGCCAACGTCAAGGCGCTGCTCGCCAAGGGTGCGAAGGTCAACGTCAAGGCCGCCGACGGCAAGACCGAGCTGGCCGCGGCGAAAGCCGGCGGCCACCAGGACATCGTCAAGCTGCTCGAGGCCGCCGGCGCCCACTAGCCGCGCCACCGCCTCCGCCGCCTGCGCCCGGGCCTTGACGCACCGCCACCGCGCCCGCCCCATGCGCCGATGCACGCGCTGCTCGCCGCCCTGATCTTCGCCGCGACCTATCTCGTCATGGCGGTCGGGCGCGTCCCCGGCTGGCAGGTGGAGCGGGCAGGGGCCGCCTTCATCGGCGCGGTGGCGATGGTGGCGACCGGCGTGCTGCCGCTCGCCGACGCCTTCGCCGCCATCGACCTCGGCACCATCCTGCTGCTGCTCGGCATGATGGTGGTCGCCGCGGCCCTGGCGGCGAGCGGCTTCTTCGCGCTGGCCACCGAGGCCGTCGCCGCGCGCGTGCGCCACCCGCTGGCGCTGCTCGCCGCCATCGTCGCCGCCACCGCGCTGCTCTCGGCGTTGCTGGTCAACGACACGGTCTGCCTCGTCCTCGCCCCCCTCGTGCTCGCCGTCGCCCGCCGCCTGCGCCGCGACCCCGTGCCCTACCTCATCGCCGTGGCGCTGGCGGCCAATGTCGGCGGTGCTGCGACCCTCACCGGCAACCCGCAGAACATGATCGTCGGCGCCGCCTCCGCCATCCCCTACCGCGCCTTCGCCGCCTCGCTCACGCCGCCGGCGCTGTTCGGCGTGGCGCTCGCGGTGGTGCTCGTCGCCCTGCTGTGGCCGGGCGAGTTCCTCGCCCCCGCCCGCCTCGCCGCCGCCCGCCTCGACCCGCCCGTCGCCGCACCCGAGTCCAGGGGGCTCGAGCGCGGGCTGGTCGCCAAGGGGCTGGCCGTCGCCCTCGGCCTGGTCGTGGCGCTGCTCGCCGGCGTGCCGCCGCCCGAGGCGGCGCTCGCCGCCGCGGCGCTCAGCATCGCCAGCCGCCGCCTGCCCACCGCGGCGCTGCTGGCGGCGGTGGACTGGCAGCTGCTGGTGATGTTTTCCGGCCTGTTCGTCGTCGTGCGCGGGCTCGAGGCGCGGCTGCTGACGCCGGACGCCGTCGCCGCGATCGGCCACCTCGCCCTCGCGCGCATGCCGCTGCTCGCGCTGGTCACCGCGGCGCTGTCCAACATCGTCTCCAACGTCCCGGCGGTGCTGGTGCTCAAGCCCTTCGTCGCCGCCCTGCCCGACGCCCCCCGCGCCTGGCGCGTCGTCGCCATGGCCTCGACCTTCGCCGGCAATTTCACCATCCTGGGGTCGGTCGCAAACCTGATCGTGGTGCAGCAGGCGCGCGCCGAGGGGGTCGAGATCGGCTTCTGGACCTACTGGCGCGTCGGCGCCCCGCTGACGCTCGCGACCATCGGCTTCGGGCTGTTCTGGCTGTAACCCCCCGCGCGCGGAGGAGGCGATGAGCACGCTGTTCGACCTGTCCGGCAAGGCCGCGATCGTCACCGGCGCCTCGCGCGGCATCGGCCGCGCCATCGCGCTGCGCCTCGCCCAGCACGGCGCCCTGGTCACCGTCTCGAGCCGCCATCTCGACGCCTGCGAGGCGGTGGTGGGCGAGATCGCGGCGGCCGGCGGGCGCGCGCGCGCCCAGGCCTGCCATATCGGCCGCAAGGAGGACCTCGCCGCCCTGGCCGAGCGCAGCCTCGCCGCCTGGGGCGGGATCGACATCCTGGTCTGCAACGCCGCGATCAACCCGCATTTCGGCCCCTCGGCCACGATCGGCGACGACGCCTTCGACCGCACCCTCGCGAGCAACGTGCGCAGCAATTTCTGGCTCGCCAACATGGTCCTGCCGGGCATGGCCGAGCGTGGCGGCGGTGCGGTCATCGTCGTCTCCTCGATCGCCGGGCTGCGCGGCTCGGCCAGCCTCGGCGCCTACGCGATCTCCAAGGCGGCGGACCTGCAGCTGGTGCGCAACATCGCCGTCGAGTGGGGCCCGCGCGGCATCCGCGCCAACGCCATCGCGCCCGGCCTGGTGCGCACGGATTTCGCCCGCGCGCTGTGGGAGGACCCGCTCACGCGCGCCCGGCGCGAGCGCGAGACGCCGCTCAAGCGCCTCGGCGAGCCGGACGAGATCGCCGGTGCGGCCGTCTTCCTCGCCTCGCCCGCCGCGAGCTTCATGACCGGGCAGACGCTGGTGATCGACGGCGGCCTTACCGCCGGCCCCCCCGCTGATGTCTGATGGGCCGATGTCTGATGCCTCCCTCATGACCGGCGCCCCCTCATGACCGGCGCCACCACAGCGGAGCGCTACCGCGAGGCCGCCCCCGGCCTGGTGCTCGACACGGCGGAGCTGCGCTTCAGCTTCATCCGCGCGCCCGGCCCGGGCGGGCAGAACGTCAACAAAGTTGCGACCGCGGTGCAATGTCGTTTCGATGTGCGTAACTCCCCCTCGCTGCCCGCGCCGGTGCGCGCGCGCCTCGAGCGGCTGGCCGGCACGCGGCTGACGACGGGCGGCGAGATCGTCATCGCCGCGCACGCGACGCGCAGCCAGGCGCAGAACCGCGAGGCGGCGATTGCGCAGTTGCTGGCGCTCATCGCCGCCGCGGCGAAGCCGCCGAGGAAGCGCCACAAGACCGCCGTGCCGCGCGCGGAACGGACCCGCCGGCTCGAGGCCAAGCGCCAGAACGCCGCGCGCAAGGCCGCCCGCCGCGCCCCGCAGGATTAGCGCCCACCCCTTGCCTTTGACGCCCACCCCTTGCCTTTGGCGCCCGGAGACGGCAGAGGGATACAAAGCCCGAACGCGACGGCGCATGGCGCCGTCCGCGAAACGAGGTACAGGCCGTCCGGTGAAGCCCGCGCACCGGACCCCGCCTGCGGAGGGAGGCGACGGGCAGGGAGACGACACATGAAGAACCGTGTTTCGTCCGGCCTCGGCCGGCGTCAGCTCGTTCAGGCCGGCCTCGGGGCCGCCGCCGGCGGTGTTCTGCTGCCTGCCGCCGTTCGCTCCGCCGCCGCCGCCCCGGCCGCGCTCGGCACCTGGCCCGCGGGGTCGAGCGGCGATTCCGTCTTCGTCGGCATCACCAGCCCGCTCACCGGCCCCTACTCGGCGGACGGCAAGGACCATGCCCTCGGCTACGAGCTGGCGATCGAGGAGATCAACGCCGGCGGCGCCAACGCCCAGGCCTGGGGCCTGAAGGGCAAGGGCGTGCTCGGCAAGATGGTGAAGTACGCCATCGCCGATTCGGAGCTGAAGCCCAACGTCGCCGTCCAGGCGCAGACCCAGTTCATCCAGAAGAACAAGGCGGTGATGATCACCGGCTGCGTCTCCTCGGCGACCGCGGTCGCGCTCGAGGAGCTGGCGCAGCGCGAGCGCGTGCTCAACATGGTCGGCGCCTCCGGCGCCAACGAGACCACCGGCAAGAACTGCCAGCGCTACGCCTTCCGCACCCAGCCGCCGGCCTACATGGCCTGCAAGGCGCTGGCCCCGGTGGTCGGCAAGCATTACGGGCGCGGCAAGAAGGTCGCCTACCTCGTGCCCGACTACGTCTATGGCCACTCCGTGCACCAGGCCTTCGCCGAGTTCACCAAGCCCTTTGGCTGGACCGAGGTCTCCAAGCAGGTGGTGCCGCTGTCGGCGACCGATTACAGCTCCGCCCTGCTCAACATCGCCAATTCCGGCGCCGACCTCTTCGTCAACATCGAGTTCGCCGGCGCGGCCGTGAACTCGACCAAGCAGGCCGTCCAGTTCGGCCTGTTCAAGAAGATGCAGATGATCGTGCCCAACATCTCCTCCTTCCAGGCGCAGGAAACCGGCGCGCAGGTGATGGAGGGCGTGTTCGGCACCATGGATTTCTGGTGGACGCTCGAGAACCAGTTCCCGCTGGCGAAGAACTTCGTCACCGCCTTCCAGGCGAAGAACAAGCGCCCGCCGATGTGGGGCGCCCATATCGGCTACATGCAGACCTATCTCTGGGCGCTCGGCGTCGAGCGCGCCAAGACCTTCTACCCGCCGACGGTGATCAAGACCCTCGAGGCGACGAAGGCGGACCCGATGGACAGCACGCTCGGCAAGGTCTGGTACCGCGCCGAGGACCACCAGCTCGTCCGTCCCGTTCCGGTGGTGCGCGCCAAGGCGCCGAAGGCGATGAAGGACAAGAACGATTATTTCGACATCGTCTCGATGGTCCCGGGCGAGGAGGCGATCAACCCGCCGGCCGCTCTGGGCTGCAAGCTCGGGTCCTACACCTGAGCGTGGGGCACCTGAGCGCCCGGCACCTGAGCGTGGGCCACCTGAGCGCCCCGCATCCGGGCGCCCGGCACCTGGGCACCCACAGCTGACCAGGGAGGGCTGATGCCCAGTCCGGCGGACCTCCTCTCCCAGGCGTTCAACGGGCTGGGGCTCGGCGCGCTGCTGGCGCTCGTCAGCAGCGGGCTGACCATCATCCTCGGCACGCTCGGGGTTCTGAACTTCGCGCACGGCGCCCTGTTCATGCTGGGCGCCTACGCGATGTATGTGGTCGCGACCGCGAGCGGGTCGTTCCTGCTCGCGCTCGTCGTCGGCGCGGTGTTCATGCTGCTCGTCGGCGTGGCGCTGGAGCGCGGGCTGGTGCGCCTCTTCTACAGCCGCCCGCACGAGGACCAGATCCTCGTCACCTTCGGCGCCGGCATCGTCTTCACCGAGGCGGCGCGCGCGATCTTCGGCGCCAACGCGCTCAACGCGCCCGCGCCCGCCTGGGGCCAGGGCATCGTGCGCCTCGGCTTCCTCTTCTACCCGATCTACCGGCTCGAGCTGATCGGCATCATCGCCCTGCTGCTGCTCGGCCTCTACCTGCTGCTCTACCGCACCTCGATCGGCCTCGTCGTGCGCGCGGGGATCGAGGATGCGCGGATGGTCGGCATCCTCGGCATCAATGTCCGCCGCGCCTTCCTCGCCGTGTTCGCGACCGGCGTCGTCACCGCCGGCGTCTCGGGCATGCTCTACGCGCCGCTGGTCTCGGTCGAGCCGGACATGGGCTCGAACTTCCTGGTCCAGGCCTTCGTCGTCATCGTCATCGGCGGGCTCGGCTCGTTTCCCGGCGCGGTGGTCGGCGGGCTGGTCGCGGGCGAGATCATCGCGCTCACCAGCGCCTTCAACGCCGCCTATTCCGACGTGATGCTCTACGCGGTGATGGCGCTGCTGCTGGTGGTGCGTCCCCAGGGCCTGTTCGGCTCCGAGGGCCGCGTCTGATGCTGCGCCGTTTCGCGCCCGAAATGGCGATGGGCCTGGTGCTGATCGCCGCCCCCTTCCTTCTGCCGCATGCCGGCTTCTCCTTCGACCTGCTGGAGCGCATCCTCGACTGGGGCATGGTCGGCCTCGGCTTCGACCTGCTGTTCGGCGCCGCCGGCCTGCTCTCCTTCGGCCAGGCCGCGTTCTACGGCACCGGCGGCTTCGTCTCCGCCTGGCTGCTGACGGCGCATATCATTCCCAGCGTCTGGCTGGCGCTCGCCATCGGCACCGTCGCCGCCGGCGTGTTCGGGCTCGCCGTCGGCTGGCTCGCGGTGCGGCGCATCGGCATCTACTTCACGATGATCACGCTGGCCTTCGGGCAGATGGCCTTCTTCCTCGAAACCTCGCCGCTCGCCGCCTACACCGGCGGCGAGAACGGGCTGCCCGGCGTGCCGGTGCCCACGCTCGCCGGCCACAAGATCAGCGCCGGCCTGCCGCTCTACTGGCTGCTGGCTTTCCTCTTCCTCGCCGGCTTCGTGCTGGCGCGGCGCATCCTGCATTCGCCCTTCGGCACCGTGCTGCGCGCGATCAAGCAGAACACGGCGCGCGCCGGCATGGTCGGCCACTCGGTCGGCGCCTACAAGCTCGCCGTCTTCGTCGTCGCCGCGCTCTACGCGGGCCTCGCCGGCGGCCTGCTCGGCGTGCTGCAGAGCTACATGCCGCCCGATGCCTTCGCCCTCGACACCTCGGGCCAGCTCGTGGTGCAGACCGTCATCGGCGGCGTCGGCACGCTGATCGGCCCGCTGGTCGGCGCCACGCTCTGGCTCTGGCTGCGCGACAACCTCCAGCAGATCCCCCATCTCGGCGCGCTGTGGAAGCTGGTGCTGGGCCTGGTCTTCGTCGCCCTCGTCGTCGTGCTCAAGCGCGGGATCGTGGGCGAGGTCGGCTTCCTCGCCCGCCGCCGGCGCGAGCGCGCGGCCGAGGCGCTGGTGCCGGAGGAGGGGGGCGAGGCCGCTTCGATGGTGCCGGCAGCCCCCGAGCTGGCACTCGCCGCCCCCGCCATCGCCGCCAGCGCCGACACGCCGGCGCTGAGCGCGATGGGCCTGTGCAAGTATTATGGCGGCCTGCGCGCGGTGGACGGCGTTTCGTTCAATGTGCGTACCGGTTCGATCCACGCCGTCATCGGCCCCAACGGCGCCGGCAAGTC